>NZ_CP150484.1:2081775-2216515 GCF_037997115.1 Amycolatopsis coloradensis | reverse complement strand
CGGCATGGGCGGGCTCGGCGGCCTGGGTGGCGGAGACCTGGCCGGTGGGCGTGGTGGTGCCGGCCGTGGTGGCGCCGGAGCGATGGGCCCGATGGGGGCAGGCGGCAGGCGTGCCGATGGTGACGAGGACGACGAGCACCAGCGTCCCGACTACCTGATCGAGGCCGACCCCGACGCGATCTTCGGCACCGACCAGCGGACCAGCCCGCCGGTCATCGGCGAGTAACGGATGACCGTCAGAACGGGCCGGGTGGACGTCCCGGTCGAAGCCTTGGCGGTGCTCGCCGAACGCGAACGCGTCGGCGACCTGCACATCACGGTGCGTCCCGAACCGCGCTGGCTGTCCAGGACGGCCCGCGCGGAGGCGGACAAGCGAGTGGAAGCGGCGTTGGCGCAAGCCGGGCTGCTGGACTCGAGTGGCCGCACGTCGGTCGACTTCCTGGACTGGCTTCCGGTGCTCACGAAACCGGCCATCGAGTACTACGGCTGGGTGAACACCGGAGGCGAGACCTACGGCGTCCTCGCCGCGTCGCTGGGACTGCAGGCGGTGCTGGCCGTTGCGTCCGGCAAAATTTGCCATGAAAGGCCCCTTCATCGCACTTGCGGAAGAGGGATCAGCGCTCCGAGATGGGCGCGTAGTCCCGCGACGCGTAGCCGGTGTAGATCTGCCGCGGGCGGCCGATCTTGGTGGCCGGGTCCTGGATCATCTCGCGCCAGTGCGCGATCCAGCCCGGCAGGCGGCCGAGCGCGAACAGCACGGTGAAGTACTTCGTCGGGAAACCGAGCGCCCGGTAGATCAGACCGGTGTAGAAGTCGACGTTCGGGTACAGCTTCCGCTCGATGAAGTAGTCGTCCGAGAGCGCGGTCTCTTCCAGCTTCTTCGCGATGTCGAGCAGCTGGTCGCCGCCCTTGAGCTTGGAGAGGATCTCGTCCGCGGTGTTCTTGATGATCTTCGCGCGCGGGTCGTAGTTCTTGTAGACCCGGTGCCCGAAGCCCATCAGGCGGACACCCTTTTCCTTGTTCTTCACGCGGGTGACGAAGTTCGCGACATCGCCGCCCTCGGCCTGGATGCCCTCGAGCATGTCCAGGACCGCGCTGTTGGCGCCACCGTGCAGCGGGCCGAAGAGCGCGTTGATACCGGCCGAGATCGAGGCGAACAGGTTCGCCTCGGAGGAGCCGACGAGACGCACGGTCGAGGTCGAGCAGTTCTGCTCGTGGTCGGCGTGCAGGATGAACAGCAGGTCGAGCGCCTTGGCGACGTCCGGGTCGACCTCGTAGGGCTCGGCCGGGAAACCGAAGGTCATCCGGAGGAAGTTCTCGACCAGGCCGAGCGAGTTGTCCGGGTACAGCAGCGGCTGGCCGACGGACTTCTTGTACGCGTACGCGGCCAGGGTCGGAACCTTGGCCAGAAGGCGGATGGTGGACAGCTCCACGTTCGCTTCGTCGAACGGGTTGAGCGAGTCCTGGTAGAAGGTCGACAGCGCGGATACGGCACTGGAGAGCACCGGCATCGGGTGCGCGTCGCGCGGGAAGCCGCTGAAGAAGGCCTTCAGGTCCTCGTGCAGCAGGGTGTGCCGCTGGATCTTCCCGGTGAACTCCTCCAGCTGCGCCTGGGTCGGCAGCTCGCCGTAGATGAGCAGGTACGAGACCTCGATGAAGGTCGACTTCTCGGCCAGCTGTTCGATCGGGTACCCGCGGTAGCGCAGGATGCCGGCGTCACCGTCGATGTAGGTGATGGCCGACGACGCGGCACCGGTGTTCACGAACCCCGGGTCGTGGGTGATGTACCCGGTCGTCGCCAGCAGCTTCCCCAGCTCGATCCCAGGCGCGCCCTCGACCGGGTGGATCACCTTGAACTCGTGCTCGCCGTTGGGCAGGCGCAGCGTCGCGGTCTCGCCGGACTGCCCCGCAGCCGTCGTCGCGTCGGACATGTAAGTCCCTCTCACGTTCAGCACGGGCCGGCGGCGCCTGTAGGTTCCACAGGTACGCCCTCTTTCACGCGCGTGACCCACGGCCTCGCTGCACACCGCCCCGCTGGGGTATGAATTCCCCTCTACGCTAGTCGAGAATGGGGTCAACGCGCAGCGGGTGAGTTGCTCACAACAGCCCCTTTGGGACCAGGTTCACACGGCGGATGCCATATCGCCCGCCGTCGGCGGTTCGGCCCCGCTCCGCGAGACGGTGATCGACGCCGCTTTCGCCGCGAATTCGAGCGCCGTACGCCAGCCGTCGGCGTCGAGAGTGGACAAGTCACGGACCCCGTTCGAGTACAGCCACGCCAGCAGGGCGCCCTGCACGGTGTCACCGGCGCCGATCGTGTCGACGACGTCGACCCGGCGCGAGGGGACCTGGGCGATTTCGCCCGCTCGTGTGATGACGGACAGCCCTTGCGCGCCCCGGGTGAGCACGACGGCATCGACTCCGCAAGAGGTCCAGACCTTTGCCGCGTCGACCGGGTCGGCGCCCTCGGCGAGCCATTCCGTGTCGTCGTCGGAGATCTTGAGCAGGCGGATATGCGGCAGCCAGGACTCGAACCTCGCCCGGTACGCCGCCGGGTCGGCGATCAGCGCCGCACGGATGTTCGGATCGAGCACGGTCAGGACGCCGCGGTCGGATTCGCGGCGCAACACGGTTTCGTACGTGCTCGCGCCCGGCTCCAGGACCATGCCGAGGGTGCCGAGCGAGAGCGCCGTCACATCTTCCGGCAGCGGGCCGGGGTCGGCGACCAGCCGGTCCGCGGTGCCCTCGGTGTAGAAGGCGTACTGGGCGGAACCCTTCTCGTCGAGCGCGACCACGGCAAGGGTCGTCGGCTCGTTTCCCCGCTGCAGCAAGGCGGTGTCGACGCCGGAGGCGTGCAGCCGGTCCACCAGCGCGACGCCGAAGCGGTCGTTCGAGACGCGCGACAGGAAGCCCGTCGGGACGCCGAGCCGCCCGGCGGCGAGCGCGACGTTGTAGGGACCACCACCCATCCGGGGCAGCAGCGCGCGCAACCCACCGTCCACAGTGGAATCCAACGGTTCACCGGGAACGAGGTCGACCAGCGCCTCTCCACCTACGACGATCACGGGCGCGATGCTAGCCGAGGCGGCGGTGAGACCACCAGAATTGTCAGTTCAGGACATTTTTTGTCGCGATCCCGCCGAGCAAAAGCTCCGACAACGCGGTGAACGCTTCGGCGTCGGTCACCCCGGTGCGCTGACCGACGACACCGGTCTGGATTCCCTCGATGATCAGTCCCGCCATTTCCGCGATCAGCCGCGCGTGCACCTCGCGGAAAACACCGTCGGTGACGCCGCGATCGATGAACGACCGGATCCGGCGGGCCGCGGCGCGACTGTTGAGCTGATACGCGTCCCGCGCCGGCGCGAATTCGGCGATGTCGGTCATGAAAGCGGCCGAGGCGCGATTCAGGTATTCAGAGATCCCGGCGAGATACTCGCCGAGGATCTTGCGGGCGTCGTCGATCCCGGCGATCCGCTCCTCCAGCAGGTCGGCGGCCCCCTTGAAAAAGTGGGTGACGACCTTCACCGCGAGCTGCTCCTTGCTGGGGGCGAGCGCGTAGAGGGTCGACTTCGAGCAGCGGAGCCTCGCGGCCAGGTCGTCCAGCGTGAACTGGGAGAACCCCTCGGCGAGGAAGAGTGCTTCAAGTTCCGAGAGCAGTGCTCTCTGACGCGCGGTGGGCTGGCGGCGCGAGGTCATCGGATCACTATCCCCTACGCGAACGGTGTACCCCCAGCGCCGTCTACTGTACGCTGAATCGGCCCACAGTACTGTTTTTAGTACAGCTCAGCTCGGAGGAGCCATGCCGGCGGACCGTCTGCTGCCCAGCACCGAGGCCCAGGATCTGATCGACCTGGCCAAGGAGATCGCACGCGAGGAACTCGCCCCGATCGCGAGCAAGTACGAGGAGACCGCGCACTTCCCGCGCGAGCAGTTCCGGCTGCTCGGACAGGCCGGGCTGCTCGGCCTGCCGTACTCGGAACGCTGGGGCGGCGGCGAGCTGCCGTACGAGGTGTACCTGCAGGTTCTGGAGGAAATCGCGGCCGCGTGGATGTCGGTCGGCGTCGGGCTCTCCGTGCACACGATGTCCTGCTTCGCGCTGGCGCACCACGGCACCGACGAGCAGCGAGACCGCTGGCTGCCCTCGATGCTGGAAGGCGGCCTGCTGGGCGCGTATGCGCTCTCGGAGACCCACGCCGGCTCCGACGCGGCCGCCCTCTCGACCCGCGCGCGGCTCGACGGCGACCAGTACGTCGTGAACGGCACGAAGGCATGGATCACCCACGCGGGTGAGGCCGACTTCTACACGACCATGGTGCGCACCAGCGACGACGGCGGCCAGGGCATCTCCTGCCTGCTCGTCGACGCGGCGACGCCGGGCCTGTCGGCCGCGCCGCCCGAGCGAAAGATGGGCCTCACCGGGTCGACCACGGCGCAGCTGATGTTCGAGGACGCCGCCGTCGACGCCGACCGGCGGATCGGCGAGGAGGGCCACGGGCTGAAGATCGCGCTTTCGTCGCTCAGCTCCGGACGGCTGGGCATCGCCGCGTGCGCCGTCGGGCTCGCGCAGGCCGCGCTGGACGAGGCGCTCGAGTACGCGAAGGGCCGCACGCAGTTCGGGCGGCCGATCATCGAGTTCCAGGGACTGGAATTCCTGCTGGCCGACATGGCCGCGACCGTCGAGACGTCGCGCGCGATGTACCTCGACGCGGCTCGCCGCCGTGACCGCGGGCTGCCGTTCCAGCGGCAGGCGTCCATCGCGAAGCTCGTCGCGACCGACGGCGCGATGAAGGTGACCACCGATGCCGTGCAGGTCCTCGGCGGCGCCGGCTACACGAAGGACTTCCCGGTGGAGCGGTACATGCGGGAGGCGAAGGTGCCGCAGATCTTCGAGGGCACGAACCAGATCCAGCGCATGGTGATCGCGCGGGAACTGCGGAAAGGCTGACGCTCCGCGCTGATACGATCACCGATGGTCATCTCGTTGGCCGTGAGACACTGTGGCTGACGTGAAGAGACGCTGTGACAGCCGTTCCCTATTCCACGACCGGGTCGCACGGTGAACCAGGGTGGGCCATCCCGGATCACCTGCTGTCGGTCGCGGAGTACGCGGCGCTCGGTGAGCCCCACAACAAGGCGCTGTACGCCTTGGCCAGGCAGCTGGAGTCGCAGCTGCCCGATCACCTCGAATTCGTCCAGGACATCGACGTCGATCCGGGGCTGGCGCCGCCTGGCGAGCCGGGTTTCGCCAGGCGACCGGATCTGATCATCGCCCTCCGTGAAGCAGGCGAGCGAATCGACGAAGAAGACACGATGTACCACGCGGACGACGTCGTCGTCGTGGTCGAGATCGTGTCACCGGGCTCGAAGCGCACCGACTACGTGACCAAACACGGCGAGTACGCCGACGCGGGGATCCCGCATCACTGGATCGTCGATCTCAGCGAGCCCGTCTCGCTTGTCGCCTGCCACCAAGCGGGCGAACTCGGCTACCAGGACGCTCCGGCCATGACCGGCGAATTCGCCGCCGCCGAGCCGTTTCCGGTGAAGCTGGATCTCGACCGACTGCTCTCGTGAGTGGTGAGGACAGATCGGAAGAGCACNCATCCGGGTGATGCCGTCGCGGCCGGCGCACAGATCGGCCCAGAACTTGCCGATGTCGGGCGGGCCGAACTGCCGTGGCGGCGGACCGGCCTGCGGCGGCTGCTGCGGCCATCCGTTCTGCGGCGGATAAGGCTGCTGCCCCGGCACGGACTGAGGCGGGGACTGGAATCGGGCGCCATGCGCCTGCTGAAAACCCTGCTGCGGGAAGCCCGGCGGTTGCAGAAAACCCTGCTGCTGCGGGAAACCCGGCTGCGCCTGCCACCGCGCATCCTGCCGAGCCGCGGCGACGGCGCGATCCTTGCGCCGTTTCCCGCGGACCAGCATCGTCGCCCCCAAGCCGGTCAGCGCCACCCCGACCCCGGCCATCCAGAGCCCGTGGTCGCGGAACGTCTCGGCCCTGGACTCGGCGGCGGCCTTCATCTCGTCGTAAGTGTCCTCGTCGACGGTGCGGCCACCCTTGGTGCTTTCGCAGACGTCGCCGGGGCCCATGATCCGGCCACCGCATTTGATGACATTCGGATCCTCACGGGCGAACAACAAGGTGACGACCAGGAAACCGATACCGACGACCAGAACGAAAACCCAGCGCTTCATGTGTTACACATCCTCCCCAGTGTGTAACACATGAGAGCACGGGCCGGTCGTTCTGACAAGACCGGGTTCAGCCCTCGCGGTACCGGCGTTCCTCGGTGACCCCGACGCCGGTCTCCTCGTCGAAGTGGTAGACCTCGCGCCCCCGCACGAACACGCGCATGGCCCGGTTCATCACGTCCAGCGGGTCACCCGACCAGATGACCACATCGGCGTCGAGGCCCGGCTTCAGCGAGCCGACCTGGTCGTCGAGGTCCAGCATCGCGGCCGGGTTGACGGTCAGCGCCTTCAGCGCGGTCTCCGGGTCGAGGCCGTCCTTCACCGACAGCGCGGCCTGGTAGACCAGGAAGTTGATCGGCACGACCGGGTGGTCCGTGGTGATCGCGATCCGCACACCCGCCCTGGCGAGGATGCCGGGCGCCCGCAGGGTGCGGTTGCGCAGCTCCACTTTGGACTTGGTGGTGAACAGCGGGCCGAGGATCACCGGCACGTCCCGCTCGGCCAGCAGGTCCGCGATCAGGTGCCCTTCGGTGCCGTGGTTGATCACCAGTTTGTAGCCGAACTCGTCGGCCAGCCGGATCGCGGTCACCATGTCGTCGGCGCGGTGGACGTGCTGGTCCCAGTACAGCTCGCCGTCGAGAACCTTGGCCAGAGTCTCCTTGGTCAGGTCGACGTCGAATGGCTTGCCCTCGCCGGCGGCGTGGTCGCGCTGGGCGGCGTAGTTGCGCGCGGCGGTGAACGCGTCGCGGATGGTCGACGCGACACCCAGCCTGGTCGACGGCGTCTGCTTCTTCTCGCCGTAGACCCGTTTCGGGTTCTCGCCGAGCGCGCTCTTCACGCTGACGCCCTCGGCGAAGATCATGTCGAGCACGGTCCGGCCCCAGGTCTTGACGCCGATCGTCTGCCCGCCGATGGGGTTCCCGGAGCCTGGCTTGATGACGACGCTGGTGACGCCGCCCGCGAGCGCGTCGTCGAAGCCGGGCTCGTACGGGTCGATCCCGTCGATCGCCCGGAACCGCGCGCCGTTGGGGTCGGTCATCTCGTTCGTGTCGTTCCCCGACCAGCCTTCGCCGTCCTCGTGGACGCCGAGGTGGACGTGCGCGTCGATGAAGCCGGGCAGCACCCAGCTGCCCGCGGCGTCGATCAGTTCGGCGTCGTCGGGGACGTCGACGTCGGCGTCCGTGCCGACCGCGGCGATCTTCCCGTTCTCGATGAGGACCGTGCCGCCGTCGATGGGATCACCGTCGACCGGGACGACGTAACCACCGACGATGGCCTTGACCAGTACTTTGTCAGACATACTTTGACACGCTAACGAACTGGGCCACCGGTCCGCACGCGGGGCTTTTCGAAGTGGACCAGTTCGTAGTGCTTCTCGGGCGTGCGGTGCGTCTCGACGTACCCGAGCTTCCGGTACATCCGCAGCGGCCCCGCGCTCCGCTCCCCGGTGAACAGGCGGAACACGGTCACCGAAGGCGGCGCGGCGTCTTCGGCGGCGAGCAGCAAGGAGCTGCCGAGCCCGTGTCCCTGCCTGTCCGGGGCCACGATGAGCCTGCCGACGAGACCGGCCTCGCCGTCCACGACGATCCGGACACTCGCCACCAGCCGCCCGGATTCCCTTATGCCCCAGGCGAAACACGCGGGGTCGCCCAGAGCCGCCCTGGCCTGCTCGAAGGTCTCCATCAGCGGCGGGAGGTCGATGTTCTCGTGCGCCCTGGCCTCCGGGACGTACGCCGCGCGCTGCAGCGTGAGCACTTCGCCCGCGTCGGCGGGCCCCAGGCGGAGAAGCGACATCTCAGCGCACCCGGATCCCCCAGCTCCCGGTCCACGACGACGCGGGCTCCAGCTCGATCAGGTCCGTGCCGGTGTTGAGCGCGTCCGCGGGGCAGGTCATCGGCTCGATCGCCACCGCACGGCCGCGGCCGACCAGGTCGGCCGGTGTGAACACCTGTGCCCAACGGAAGTCCGGCCCGGCCCAGACCAGGAGCTCCCGATCCCCGTGCGAGAGGACGTGGTGGTGGTTCCCGTCCTCGGCGACGCTCAGCCCGCCGAACGCCGTGTCGAGGTCGACGCCTTCGAGCACCTTGCCGGACCGGAAGTCGTACTCGGTCCCCTCGACGTCCTGCTCGTCGGCGTATGGCATCTGCTCGTCGCCGAGATACGGGCGGACCCGGCTCGCGGGCAGTGTCAGGGTCAGCTCGTCGGTCGGCACGTCGCCGATGCGGAAATACGGGTGCGTGCCGAGCCCGACGCCGATCGGGCTCTCGCCCTCGTTGCGGATCTCGTGCGTGACGACCAGTTCGCGCGGCGAGATCTCGTAGGTGATCGTCGCGCGCAGCGGCACCGGCCAGCCCTCCTGCGCCGGGACGTCGATGGCCAGGGTGATCGAGGACTCAGCGTGTTCGAGGAGCTCCCACTCCTCGTGCCGGGTCAGGCCATGGATCGCGTTGCCGCGCGCCTCTTCGGTGATCGGGAGCTGCTGCTTCTCGCCCTGGTAGTCCCACTGGCCGCCCTTGGTGCGGTTCGGCCAGGGCAGCAGTACCTGTCCGGCGCCCTTCGGCGGCTTCTCGTCCTCGGCGAATGCCTCGACGTAGGGCACCCCGCCGACCTCGAACGCGCGCAGCCCGGCACCGATCTCGGTGATGACGGCTCGCGCGTTGCCGCGGGTGATTTCGAACTGCTCTCCGGTGGGATTGGCCATGCCGACGAGGTTACTGTGAGAACGCCCCGCCCGGACGAAGGAGACCGCCGCGATGACCGTTCCCGGCTACCCCAGCACCGTCGGCCGTGTCCTGGAACGGAGCGCGCGCCGCGTCCCGGGCCGGGTCGCCCTCACTTTCGCCGATCGCGTGTGGACGTATGCGGAGCTCGACCGCGCGGCGGGCCGGGTCGCGGCGAAGCTGCTCGATCGCGGGCTCGTCCACGGTGACCGGGTCGCGGCCTTCGGCAAGAACTCCGACGCGTACCTGTTGCTGTACCTCGGTTGCGCGCGGGCCGGGCTGGTGCACGTGCCGGTGAACTTCAACGCCCGCGGCGAGGAACTCGAATACCTGCTCACCCAGTCCGAGCCCGCCGTTGCCTTCGTCGACCCCGCACTGGCCGAGCACGTCGGCGTCGATCATGTGTCCACAATGGATGTTCTGGACTGGGCACTGGACAAGACCGTCGAGCCGCACGAGGAATCCGGGGTCGCGGACGATGACCTCGTCCAGTTGCTCTACACGTCCGGGACGACCTCGCGGCCGAAGGGCGCGATGCTCACCCATCGCGCGCTGGTGCACGAGTACTCGTCCTGCATCGCCGCGCTCGACCTGAGCGACCGCGACGTGCCGCTGCACGCGCTGCCGCTGTACCACTCGGCGCAGATGCACGTGTTCCTCATGCCCGGGCTGGCCGTCGGCGCGACGAACCATCTCGTCGAGGGGCCCGACCTCGGCGACATCCTGGCGCGGATTCCCCGTCAGGGCATCACTTCGCTGTTCTTCCCACCGACCGTCTGGGTGGGACTCGCGAACCATCCCGGCCTCGCGGACGCGGACCTGAGCTGCCTCACCAAGGCGTACTACGGCGCGTCGATCATGCCGGTGCCGGTGCTGAACGCGCTCCGCGCACGGCTGCCGGAGGTCGGTTTCTACAACTGCTTCGGCCAGTCGGAGATCGGTCCACTCGCGACAGTGCTGCGGCCGGAAGAGCACGACGCCCGGCCGGATTCCGTCGGCCGCCCGGTCCTCTTCGTCGAGACGCGGGTGGTGGACGCCGAGATGAACGACCTTCCGCCGGGTGAACTCGGCGAGGTCGTGTACCGCTCTCCCCAGCTGTGCACCGGTTACTGGGGTAAGCCCGAGGAGTCGGTGGAGGCGTTCGCGGGCGGCTGGTTCCACTCTGGCGACCTGGTACGGCAAGACGAAGAGGGCTACCTGTTCGTCGTCGACCGGATCAAGGACGTCGTCAACACCGGTGGCGTCCTGGTCGCGTCGCGCGAGGTGGAGGACGCGCTGTACGCGCATCCCGCCGTCGCCGAGGTCGCCGTCGTCGGCCTGCCGCACGAACGCTGGATCGAGGCGATCGCGGCGATCGTCGTGGTGAAGGAACCCGTCGACGAAGCGGAACTGATCGAGTTCGCCAAGAAGTCGCTGGCGGCGCACAAGGTGCCGAAGTCGGTGCATTTCGTCGGCGAGTTGCCGAAGAACGCGTCCGGGAAGCTGCTCAAACGCGAGCTGCGGCAACAGTTCGGCGGATCAGCGTCCGCGATCGGCGTCTAGCGACTCGGCGTACGCGGCGAACTCGCAGGCCGCTGCCCTCGTGCACCAAGGCGTGATGCGTATCTGATCACGCGAGCGCGTCTTGCGTTGCTTACTAGACCGGTCGTCATAGTTTGAGCTACAGTCGGTCGCATGGTCCGCCGCACCGACACCCGGCAGCGCATGCTCGATTCCGCCGCCGAGCTCTTCCACCAGCAGGGTTACCACGCCACCGGTCTCAACCAGCTCGTCGCCGCCGTCGGCGCGCCCAAGGGATCGCTCTACTTCCACTTCCCCGGCGGCAAGGAGCAGCTGGCCGCCGAGGCCATCCGCCAGTCCGCCGACCGGCTGTGCGACCAATTGCGCACGATCGCCACGAACGCGCCCGACGTCGTCACCGGGATCGAGAACGTGGTCGAAGCGCTGGCGACCTCGCTGGAGGAGTCGGATTTCCAGCGCGGCTGTCCGCTCGCGACGGTCGCGCTGGACGCGTCGGGTGACAGCGAGGCGATCCGTCAGGCCTGCGCCGACGGCTACACGTCCTGGCACACCGTCATCGCCGACGCGCTCGACACCGACAAGGCGGATCACCTGGCCACCGTCGTCCTCGCCGCCATCGAGGGCGGTCTGCTGCTGGCCAAGACGTTGCACGACAGCGCGCCGCTGCGCGCGATCGCCCCTCACCTCCGTGCCACCCTCGAACGGGAGCTGTCCTGATGCGCGTCCATCACCTGAACTGCGGAACCATGCGGCCGCTCGGCGGCAAGCTCATCGACGGCAGGCCCGGTCTGTTCCGTCGCGCCGAACTGATCTGTCACTGCCTTCTGCTGGAGACCGACACCGGGCTCGTGCTCGTCGAGACCGGCGTCGGAACGCCGACCGTCACCCGCCCGGTCGAATGGCTCGGCGCCGGTTTCGTCCGGCTGGTCCACCCCGACAGCGACGACGACCTCAGCGCCACGACCCAGATCCGCAAGCTCGGCTTCGACCCGGCCGACGTACGCGACATCGTGCTCACCCACCTCGACCTCGACCACGCGGGCGGGCTCGTCGACTTCCCTCAGGCGCGGGTCCACGTCCACGATCGCGAGCTTCAGGCGCTGGAGAAGCCGATCGACCGCAAGGAGGCGAGCCGCTACCGGAAGGTCCAGTTCAGCCACGGTCCACTGTGGAGGTCGTACCGCGCCGACGGCGAGCCGTGGTTCGGTTTCGACGCCGTCCGCGAACTCGAAGGGGTCCCGGACGTCCTGATCATCCCCCTCGCCGGGCACACCCGCGGGCACGCCGGCGTCGCGGTCGACACCGGCGACGGCTGGCTCCTCAACGCCGGTGACGCCGTCTTCCACGGCGGCGAACTGGAACGAAAGCCGCACATCCCTCCGGCCTTGGGCTTCTTCGAGTCGTACATGCAGACGGAGAAGACCGCACGACTGGACAACCAGCGCCGGCTGCGCGAACTTGTCAGTAACAACGGTGACGAGGTGACGGTCTTCGCCGCGCACGACGCCACCGCATTCGAACGGCTCAGCCAGAGGAGCAGGCTATGAAGGTGCACCACCTGAACTGCGGCACGATGCGCGCACCGGGAGGCAAACTGCTCGACGGCCAGCCCGGCCTGCTGCGCCGCTCGGAACTGGTGGCGCACTGCCTGCTCATCGAGACCGGCGACGGACTCGTACTCGTGGACACCGGTTTCGGCCGCAAGGGCGTCGAGAATCCCGGCGCGTGGCTCGGCACGCCGTTCACGCTCATGGTCGGCGCGAAACCGGTCGAAACGGAGACCGCGGCGCACCACGTCGAAGCGCTCGGCCACAAGCTCGAAGACGTCCGGCACATCATCTGCACCCACCTCGACGTCGATCACGCGGGCGGGCTCGCGGACTTCCCGAACGCCGTCGTGCACGTCCGCACCGCGGAGCACGACGCGGCGACGTCACCGGCCAACCAGAGCGAGAAGCTGCGGTTCCGCGCCAACCAGTTCGCCCACCGTCCACTGTGGAGCATGTATGACGAGGCCGGGGACGACTGGTTCGGTTTCCAGGCCGTCCGCGAGCTGAAGGGCCTGCCGCCGGAGATCCTGCTGGTACCGCTCGCGGGCCACACCAAGGGCCACACCGGGGTGGCCGTCGACACCGGCGACGGCTGGCTGCTGCACGCGGGCGACGCGTATTTCTTCCATGGCCAGATGGATCCCGTGAAGCCGCACTGCCCGCCGGGGATGACCGCCTTCCAGAACATGGTGCAGACGCTGCGCAAGCCGCGGCTGGAGAACGTCGAGCGGCTGCGGGAGCTGAGCCGAGAACACGCCGACGAGGTCACCGTGTTCTCGGCCCACAGCCCGGTGGAGTACCAGTCGCTCAGCCGCGGCTAGCCGACCGGCGGCTCGACGGGCTGCCGGTCCTCTTCCTTGTGCGTGGCCCGCATGACGAGCCAGTTGATCCCCCAGAGCACGATGCCGACGCCGAGCAGGATCGCGGCGACCTTGTAATCGCGCGCGGGCCGTCCGGACAGCGGCGTCACCAGGTAGAGACAGAAGATCGCGGCCAGCACCGGGATGATCGTCGGCGCGCGGAAATGCTGGTGCGCCGCCTTCTCCTTGCGCAGTACCAGGACCGCGACATTGACGATGGCGAACACCGCCAGCAGGAGCAACGCCGTCGTACCACCGAGCACACTGATGTCCACAAAGGACACGAGGCCGATCGCGATCAGGCTGGTGAACACGATCGCCACCCACGGGCTGCGGCGGAACGGGTGCACGGTGCCCAGCTGCTTCGGGATGATCCGCTGGTTCGCCATGCCGTAGAGCAGGCGGCTGGCCATCAGCATGTTGATCAGCGCCGAGTTGATGACCGCGAAGAGACCGATCGCGGAGAAGATCTCGCGCGGGAAACCGGGAGCCCCGACGTCGAGCACCTTCAGCAGCGCGCTGCTCTTGGCGGCCTCCAGTTCGTCGGCGGGCACCAGCAGCGAAGAGGTCACGGAGACCAGGATGTAGATGGTCGCGGCGATGACCATGCCCCACAGCATCGCCTTCGGGAAGATCCGGATCGGGTCCTTGCACTCCTCGGCCATGTTCACCGAGTCCTCGAAACCGACCATCGCGAAGAACGCCAGCGACGTCGCCGACGTGATCGCCACCAGCATCGTCTGGTTCTCGGTGTCGAACTCGACCAGCCGCGACGCGTCCCCGTTGCCGTTGAGCACCGCCCACACGCCGACCCCGATGATGATCAGCAGACCGCCGATCTCGATGCAGGTCAGCACCACGTTGGTCTTCACCGATTCGGAGACCCCGCGGAAGTTGATCAGCGCGAGCCCGATCACGAACAGGATCGCCACCAGCGGCATGGGCGCGGTGATGAATTCCTTGAGATAGGTGTCACCGAAGGCCTTCGCCGCCGACGAGGCCGACGTGATCCCTGAGCACATCACCGCGAACGCCACCATGAAGGTGAGGAAGCGGAGCTTGAACGCCTTGTGCGTGTAGAGCGCGGCCCCTGCCGCCTGCGGGTACTTGCCGACCAGTTCCAGGTAGCTGAACGCGGTCATGATCGCGACCACGAACGCGATCAGGAACGGCAGCCAAAGCGCACCGCCCACCCGGCCGGCCACCTGCCCGGTGAGCGCGTAGACGCCCGTCCCGATGATGTCCCCCACCACGAAGAACAGCAGGAGTTTGGAACCCATCACCCGCTTGAGGCTCGGTTGACCGGCCGGACCGGTCTGTTCTGTTGTCGTCGTGTCCGCCATGCGGCAAGAGTGTGCCGCATCACGTCTGGTGCCGACAGTCCGGTTTGGTCAGTTCTTCGTCACGGGTTGACGAAGCACGCCTTTGGGTAATTCGCTCAGTTCGCGTCGACCGCGGTCTTCACCAGCGGGAGCATCATTTCCTGCGTCATCTTGGTCGGCCCGGTGTAGTTGACCAGTACCGGCACGTTGTCCACGAGTTCGGCCGACGCGAGCGTCGCGGTCTTGTTCTCGTCGGTGTAGTAGATGGCGCCTTCGCCGACACCGGCGACGTCCTTCGCGTTCTGCTTGGCCTTCTTCAGCGCGGCGACCATCTCGGCGGGCTTGATCTTGTTGCCCTCGAAGCGGGTCACCGCGAGCGCGCCGATCTGCTTGCCGGCCGCCGAGTAGACGCAGCTCTTGGCCTTGCCGCCGTTGGCTGCGTTGTCCTGCACCGGACCCGGCGCAGACGTCACTCCCTGGATCGAGACCGCCTTGCCCACGGCCTCGGCGGGCAGCAGCGCGCACGGCTCCTTCGAACCGGCGCCACCGGTGGGAGCGGCCGACGAACTCGGCGCGGCGGACGGAGCCGGAGCCTGGCTCGACGGTTTGGCCGCGTTGTCCGTCTTCTCGTCCCCGGACGAACAGGCGGAAAGGGTCGCGATGACAGCGGCGAACAGGATGATCGCCCGTGAAATACGCATGGGCCCGACGATAGACCGAACGGCTCAGCCGACCGGGGCCCGGTATCGCCAGAACGACGGGATGAGCAGCGCCGCGCCGATGACCAGCACGATGACCAGCACTCCACCGCCGGAGGCCGCGGCGGCCGTGCCGACGCCGGCGGCGGCCCAGCCGTGGGTGAGGTCGGCGATCCGCGGACCGCCCGCGACGACGACGGTGAACACGCCCTGCAGCCGTCCACGCATCTCGTCGGTGGTGGCGAGCTGCAGGATCGACATGCGGTAGATCGCGCTGACCATGTCGGCGGCCCCGGCGAGCGCCATGAAGAACACCGCGAGCCACAGCGAGTTCGCGAGCCCGAAACCGGCGACGGCGGCGCCCCAGACACAGATCGAGACGATCACGCCGACACCTTGTTTGCGGATCCTGGTCAGCCAGCCGGAGAAGAGGCCGATCAGCATCGCGCCCGCGGGGAGCGCCGCGTACAGCCAGCCCAGCGCCGGGCCGCCGCCGGGCGGATCGCCGAAGGTGCGCTCGGCCATCTCCGGGATCAGCGCGCGCGGCATACCCGCGACCATCGCGATGATGTCGACGAGGAACGAGGCCAGCAGGATCTTCTGGGTCGCCAGGTATTTGAAGCCGTCGACGATGTCGCGGATCCCGGCGCGGCGCGCGATCTCGCCGAGCGGCGGGATCGGGGGCAGCTTGTAGACCGCGATGAGGGTCAAGGTCAGTGCGATGACGTCGATCAGGTAGAGCGTCGAGAGGCCGAGGATCGGGATCAGCGCACCGGCGAGCAGCGGGCCGAAGACCGCCCCGAAGGTGGACATCGTGCTGCTGAGCGCGGTCGCGGGCGCGATCAGGTTGTCCGGGACCAGCCGGGCGACGACGGCGCCGCGGGTCGGCATGTTGATCGCGAAGAACGCCTGGTTGACCGCGAGCAGGCCCAGGACGAGCCAGACGGAGCCGAGGTTCAGGAACGCCTGGAGCCACAGGACCGCCGAAGTGAGCGTGACCCCGACGTTGGTGACGAGCAGGAGTTTGCGGCGGTCGACGGCGTCCGCGATGGCGCCGCCCCAGAGCCCGAAGACGAGCAGCGGGATCAGCGCGACCAGGCCGGTCAGGCCGACATACGCCGACGAGCCGGTGAGGTCGAAGACCTGTTTGGGGACCGCCACGGCGGTGAGCTGGCTGCCGACGGCGGTGACCGCGGTGGAGAGCCAGAGGCGGCGGAACGCGGGGATCTTGAGCGGCCGGGTGTCGACCACGATCGAGCCGAACAGCTTGCGGACACCTTTGCGCTGGTCAACCCCCACGTCGTCACTCACAACCAGACAGCTTAGCCGCGCTAACTAACCATCCGCGCGCGATTTAGCTCACCCGTCGCCGCCGCCGCCGGGATTACCCTTCCCCTCGGCCAGCCGCGGCCTCAGTGACCCAACGGTCTCCCGGGAGCGCGCCAGCGCGACGGGGAGACTTCACCGCCGCGCGCCCTCTTTTGGGCCGAAGGCCCACGAAAACGCGATGAAGGGGCGCCCTCCGCTCCCAACGCGAGTTGCAAGCGGTCCAGGCGCCCCTTCGGCGCACTTTTCGTCAGCGCGCTGGCAAAAATTACGGCGCGACGCGCTCGATCTGCCAGCCGTCGTCGGTGCGGACGTAGCGGAGCCGGTCGTGCATGCGGTCCTCGCGGCCCTGCCAGAACTCGACGACGTCGGGCCGGACGCGCCACCCGCCCCAGTGCGGCGGGAACGGGATGTTCTCGACGTCGGCGAACCGGCGCTCGATCCCGTGGAGGGCGTTCTCGAGGGCGCGGCGGCCGTCGACGACGCGGGATTGCGGCGACGCCCAGGCCCCGAGCTGCGAACCCCGCGGGCGGGACGCCCAGTACTCGGCGGTCTCGGCGACGTTGACCTTCTCCACCTCGCCGCGCACGTGGACCTGACGCTGCAGGGCGTACCACGGGAAGGTGACCGACGCGTAGCGCGTCGCGGTGAGGTCGTGGCTCTTGGTCGAGGTGTAGTTCGTGTAGAACACGACACCTCGCTCGTCGAGTCCCTTGCACAGCACGGTCCGGGAGGACGGCCTGCCTTCCGGGTCGGCGGTGGCGAGCACCATCGCGTTCGGTTCGGGGATCCCGGCGGAGACGGCCTGGTTCAGCCAGTCCTGCAGCTGGGCGGTCCATGTCTCCGCCAGCGCGGACTCGTCGAAGGCGGCCCCTTCGTAGGCCACCCTCATTCCGGGCAGGCGAACGACGGCGTCGTCAGCTCCGACAGCGCCAGCAGCGCCATCCTTGATCTCCGGCATCATCCGCCAAACCTCCGTACCCGATCGGGGCTACAACTTCGGCTTCGCCGCCGACGGTATTGCCTAGAAGGCGGCGGCGAAACCCACTGAACGGTGACACCCGCCACCCCTGCCCGATCATCTGTGTGTAGCCGCTGGACCGCAAGCCGTCACCTCCCCGTTACCCGGCCGGACCTGATCGATCAAGGTCGATCGTCGGTCACCCGAAGCCTTCACCTCGATTTCTTCCGTTCGCCCGTGAAATCGCGCCCGGCCGCACAAACGGTGGAAATCGCCTGGACAGACCGGGTCCGCGCGGATCGGCAAGGAATTGACGATCCGCCTTTCCCGCTTTTGTTTCGCTCAAGTTCCGGAACTTCGCGAACAATTCTTCCGGTTTTCACGTCGGGACCCGCGCCCGCCCGGGCCAATTCTGTCGATTGACAGAAATTACCGCCCGGAACATCTCCGTGAGCTGTGTCAGCGAAGGCGGCTCCAGACGCCAATTCGCGTCCCGAAACCGGCCTTCGCGTCTTCTGCCGCGCTGTCAGTTCGTGACAGTGAACTCGGCGCGGACGATCCAGCCCCAGCAGTCGTACGACGCCGTGTACCGCCCCGGCACCGTCCCCACCGGACCGTCGCCGCGCAACGCGACACCGATGCCGCCGGTGCCGCCGTCTCCCACCACCCGCAAGGGAATCGGCGCGGCGAGCCCGTCCGCGACGAGGGCCACCTGCGACGACGGCGTTCGGGCTCAGGACCGGACTGGACGGCCTGGTCGCGTTCGCCTGCCCCGCGCCGGTCAAGGTGGACAAGATCGCCGCCCCCGCGACACACGACGCGGCCGCACGAAGTTTCATCCTCTTCTCCCTCCGGAATTTTCATCCGCCACCTGATGGACGTACGGCGTCCGGCACGGCGTTGCCCACCATGCGAGAGTCCGCCCTTTGGGGCGAACGGCCGGATTTAGCAGAATGTGACAGCGAATCGTGCAAGAGCCGACGATCACACTAGGTAGACCTTGCGCCACTCGATAGGATCGCCGCCGAGAGCAACGGGGTGATCACCTCTATCCAGAGTGTTCAGAGGTTTTGGTGGGGGCGGCCGGGTGCGGCCGCATCATCCGCTATTGCCGGCCGGGCTTCCGTGAGGGAGTTCGACACCGGTCGATCAGTCCTGCGCTCGAACAGCCGGAACTTTCCACGCCCGAGTTACTCCCCTTCCCCAGGAGTGCGTTGTGATTTCCCGTTCCCGCCGTCTCGTGACGGCGTTGTTGTGCGTCCTTTCGCTGGCGGGCGTGACCGCCCTTTCGGCTTGTTCCGACAGCACGGCCGCTTCCGGCACCAAGGTCACGATCGGTTACAGCGCCTGGCCGGGCTGGTTCCCGTGGGCGGTGGCCCAGGAGAAGGGCCTCTTCGAGAAGAACGGCGTGAACGTCGACCTGAAGTGGTTCGACAGCTACACCGAGAGCATCAACGCCCTCTCCTCCGGCGCGATCGACGCGAACAGCCAGACCCTGAACGACACGCTCGCGTCGGTCAGCGGTGGCGCGAAGCTGTCGGTCGTGCTGGTCAACGACAACTCGACCGGCAACGACAAGGTCATCGCGCGCCAGGGGATCACCAGCGTCGCCGACCTCAAGGGCAAGAAGGTCGCCGTCGAGCAGGGCACGGTCGACCACTACCTGCTGCTGCTCGCGCTGCAGGAGGCGAAGCTGACCGAGAAGGACATCGAGCTGGTCCCGCTGCTGACCGACGCCGCCGCGGCCGCGTTCGTCGGCGAGCAGGTCGACGCCGTCGCCGCCTTCGCGCCCTTCACCACGAAGGCGCTCGAGCGCCCGGGCAGCCGCGCGATCGCGACGTCCGCCGAGTTCCCCGGCGCCATCCCCGACCACCTGGTCGTCTCCGAGCAGATGTCGAAGAAGCGCAAGAAGGAGGTCCAGGCGCTGGTGAACACCTGGTTCGAGACCATCGAGTGGATCAAGCAGAACCGGGACGAGGCCGTGCGGATCATGGCCAAACGCGGCGCGGTGTCGATCGAGGAGTACAAGACCTACGACGCGGGCACCACGATCTTCACCAAGCAGCAGAACCTCGACGCGTTCACCCCCGGCGTCACCCCCGCCCACCTCAACTTCCAGGCGGGCAAGATCGCCGAATTCATCGTCTCCAACGGCCTCGCCCAGAGCAGGCCGAACTTCGACGGGCTGTTCGACGACCAGTACGTGAAGGCGGTGAAGTGAGCGCCACGGACGCGTCGGGGCGGGCCGCTCAGCGGACGGACGCCGCGGACGAGGCCGAAGCGCGCCGCCTCGACGACGAACAGCGGCTCGCCGAGGCGCAGGAGGAGCGGCGCGGTACGCGACCGGACTGGTCGCCGCTGCCCCGCCGGGCAGGCCTCAAGCCGAACGCCTCGCCGCTGCTCTCGCTCCGGACGCCGATCCCCGCGCGCTGGCGGTGGGCGCTGGCGGTGGCCTCGTTCGTGATCCCGCTGCTGGTCTGGGTGACGCTCAACGCGCTGGGCACGATCAAGCCGATGTTCCTCCCGACGCCGGTCGCGGTGTTCGACGCGCTGCTGAAGATGATCGAGTCGGGCGAACTGTTCGGCGACCTCTGGGCCACCACCCAGCGGGTGCTGCTCGGGTTCGGGCTCGCGGTGCTCGTCTCGGTGCCGCTCGGCATCGTGATGGGGACGTTCGACGCGGGGCTGGCGCTGTTCGAGCCGGTCATCGCGATGCTGCGCTACCTGCCGGCGAGCGCGTTCATCCCGCTGCTGATGATCTGGCTCGGCCTCGGCGAACCGTCGAAGGTCGCCGTCCTGTTCCTCGGCACGGTCTTCTTCAACACGCTGATGACCGCCGACGCCGTCCGCGGGGTGCCGCGTTCCCTGATCGACGTGTCCTACACGCTCGGCGCGCGGCGCGGCGAGGTCCTGCGCAAGGTGATCGTCCCGCACGCGCTGCCCGGCATGATCGACGCGACCCGCGTCAACGCCGCGGCCGCGTGGAACTTCGTGGTGGTCGCCGAGCTGATCAACGCCACCGCCGGGCTCGGCCTGCGGATCATGCGGGCGCAGCGGTTCACCCAGACCGACCGGATCTTCGCGCTGCTGATCGTGATCGGCCTGCTCGGGCTGGTCATCGACATCGCCTTGCGGCTCCTGCGGGCCAGGGTCGGGAAGTGGGCGGCATGACGCTTCAGCTGAAGGCCGTCGCCAAGGACTACACGGTCCGCGGCAAGACCACCCGGGCGCTCGACGGGATCGACCTCGACGTCGCTCGCGGCGACTTCGTCTGCGTCGTCGGCGCGAGCGGGTCCGGCAAATCGACCCTGCTGTCGCTGATCGCGGGACTGACCGAACCGACCGACGGCCTGATCACCCTCGACGGTGACGCGGTGACCGGGCCCGGCCCGGAACGCGGGCTGGTGTTCCAGCACGGCGCGCTGTACCCGTGGCGCACCGTGGAGGGCAATGTCGCGTTCGGGCTCGAACTGCTGAGCCTCGACAAGGCCGAACGCGCGCGCCGCGTCGACTGGTATCTCGACGAGACCGGGCTCGATCACCTGCGGAAGTCGTTGCCCAAACAGCTTTCCGGCGGGCAGAAGCAGCGGGTCGCGATCGCGCGGGCGCTGGCGTGCGAACCCGACGTGCTGCTGCTGGACGAGCCTTTCGGCGCGCTGGACGTCCAGACCAAAGAGGACATGCAGGTCCTGATCCGCCGGATCTGGACCGACACGCACACCACCGTGCTGATGGTGACCCACGACGTCGAAGAGGCCGTGTTCCTCGGCCGCCGCGTCGTGGTGCTGGCCTCGGATCCGGGCCGGGTGGCCGCCGACATCGTGGTCGACCTGCCCGCCGAACGCGACCTCGCGGTCAAACGCGCGCCGGAGTTCGTCGCGCTGCGCGCGTCCATCGAAGACCTCGTCCGGGAACAGCACCGCGGACACCTCGGGCGGAGCCGGGGAGAAAGGTGACCATGAGGCACGGGAAGACCCGGCCCGAACGCGGGTCGCGGTCCGGATTGCTCGGCAGGCTCGGCATCCGGGGCAAGCTCAACCTGCTCCTGATGCTGCCGCTGACCGCCGTGGTCCTGGTGTCGGTGCCTTACGTCGCCGGGGAGATCGACGACGCCCGGTCCGCCCGCATCACCGCCGACGTCGCGTCGCAGGCCCGGGCGCTCGGCACGCTCGCCTGGGAACTGCAGCGGGAACGGCTGCTGACGGCGCACTACATCGCGTCTTCGTCGGCGAGCAGTTCGGCGATGCTGAAGCAGCAGACCGTCGTCGCGGACACGGTGAACCAGGTGCGTTCGCAGCTGAGCGCCGACGCGCCGGAAGAACTCGCGGCGGCGCTGGTGCGCATCGGATCGCTGAACGAGATCCGGGAGAACGCGCTCCGGCGCGGCGCCTCACTCGACAGCGTGGCGCGGACGTATCACGCGGTGATCGACGCGGTCATCAACTCGCTCCGCCTGGTTCCGCAGCAGACCAGTGACGCGGAAGGCACCCGGCAGCTGACCGCGCTCGACGCGCTGCTGCGCGCGAACGAGGAGAACTCGTTGCGCGGTATGGCGTTGATCATCGTGCTGGTCACCCCCGAATCGGGCACGCCGGTGCTGGCCGACGCGAAACAGCAGTCGTCGCTGTTCCTCGAACGGTTCGTGCAGCAGGCCGACGTCGCCCAGGCCACACAGGTCGTCGCGGTGGAGCAGGGCGAGACGGGCCGCCGGGTCGACGCGCTGGAAGCCAGGCTCCCGGAGGCCCGCGGCCCGCAGGCCGTGCAGAGCCTGCTGCCGGACATCCTCGGCGCCGTCGACGCCCAGTCGAACCAGCGGCGCCTCGCCCAGGACGCGGTCACCACCGGCATCACCTATGCCGCGACCGCGCGAGCCGACGCGGCGCAGAACCTGGCGTGGACGATCGGTATCGGCGCCGGGGTGCTGTTCCTGCTGGTCGGTGGTCTCGCGATCGCGGTCAGCCGGTCGATCGCGGATCCGCTGCGGAAGCTGACCACGGCGGCGACGTCGGTCGCGGACCTCGCGAGCACCGAACTGGTCCGCGTCACCGACACCGAGCAGGCCGAAGAACTCGCGCCGCGGCTCGCCACCATCGACGTGTCCTCACAGGACGAACTCGGCAAACTGGCCGAGGCGTTCAACCGGGTGCAGGCCACCGCGGCCGAACTGGTGGAACGGCAGGCCGTCACGCGGCGCAACGTCGGCCTCATGTTCGCCAACGTCGCGAAGCGCACGCAGAACCTGGTGGGCAGGCAGCTCGCGCTGGTCGACGAACTGGAGCGCAACGAGCAGGACGTCGCCCTGCTGGCCAGCCTCTACCGGCTCGACCATCTCTCCACCCGTCTGCGCCGGAACGCGGACAACCTCCTCGTCGTGTCGGGGAACCGTGACGAGGCAAGGATTTCCGGTCCGATCGAGCTGTCGACGGCGCTACGTTCGGCGCTCGCGGAGATCGAGGACTACCAGCGCGTGCGGCTCGGTTCGATGGGCGACGTCCTGTTGTCGTCGCCCTTCGGCTCCGATCTGGTGCTGATCTTCGCCGAGCTGCTGGAGAACGCCACGTCGTTCTCGCCGCCGGAGTCCTTTGTGGACGTCGGAACGAAGATCCTGCCCGACGGCTCCTGCCTGATCGTGATCGTGGACCAGGGCATCGGCATGACCGCGGAACGGCTCGCCGAGGAGAACCGGCGGCTGGTCGAACGCGAACGGCTCGAACTGGCGCCGACCAGTGTGCTCGGGCTGTTCGTGGTCGGACGGCTCGCGCGGCGGCACGGGCTCAAGGTCGAGCTGACCGAGACCGAACCGGGAGCGGGGATCACCGCGCGGCTCACCGTCCCGCCGAACCTGCTGACCTACCGGCCACCCACACCGAAGTCCGTTCCCGCGCCGCCGGTGTGGCCGACGGCGGAACCGAGTGAAGAGCCCGAGCCGCGGCAGAAGGCGACTCCGAGCGAGCCGCCGACGCTGGCGATCGCCGGGATGATCCCGCGCGACGGTCAGCGGCCCAGGGACTTCCGGTGGTTCCGCAAGACCGACGGGGAGATCGCCGAACCCGCGCCGGCTCCGGTGCCGGTGCCCGAACCTGCGCCCGTGTACCAGGCGCCCGCGCCGACGCTCACCGCCGCCGATCCCGGCGAGACTCGCGGCGGGCTGCGGCGGCGGGTCAAGGGCGCGCAGCTCCCCGGAGCCCCCGAAGCGCCTTCGCGGCAGAAGTCCAGGCATGATCCAGAAGCGGCCAAGGCGGCCTTCGACGGCTTCGAGGCCGGGCTCGCGAAGGCCACCGCGCCGCCGGCGGCCGCCCCGGCGCCGATGCCGACCCCGACACCGGTGCCCGCCGCCTCGCGCGGCGGTCTCACCAGAAGGGTCCCCGGCGCGCAACTGGCGCCGGGGCTCGCGAAAGGCCCGGCCGCGCGGCACCAGACCGCGCGGGCGGCGCTGAACACCACCAAGCCCAAGGGCATGCGTGACCCCGAGGCCGAGCGTGCCGCGTTCGACGCCTTCAGTGACGGGTTGGAGAAAGCCGTCAACCCGGAGATGCAACAGAGAGAGAAGAGCAAGAGATGACGACCGGAGTCAGCGTCGAAGCCCGGAACTTCAACTGGTTGGTGACGCGCTTCGCGCAGAACACGGCGAGCGCGATGGGCGCGATCGCCGTCTCGGCCGACGGCCTGCTGATCGCGATGTCGTCCGAGCTGGAGCGGGCCAACGCCGACCGGCTGGCCGCGATCTGCTCGGCGATGCTCGGCCTCGCGCACGGCGTCTCCGAGAGCCACCCGCTCGGCTCGCCCGACAAGATCATCATCGAGCTGGAACAGGGCTACCTCCTGGTCTGCACGATCAGCATCGGGTGCTCGCTCGGCGTGCTCGCCACCAAGCAGGCCAGCCTCGGCACGATCGCCTACGAGATGGCGATGTTCGCCAACCGCGCGACCGAGGTGCTCACCCCCGCGCTGATCGAGGAACTCAAGAAGAGCGTCGGCAGCTGAACTGACGAGGGGACAAGGGAATGAGCGACGACCAGGTACCTCAGCCACGGGGCGCCGAACAGGGCATCTCGCCGCTACGCCCGTATCTGCTCACCGCCGGCCGCGCGCAGCCGGTGGACGGCACGCTCGAAATCGAGGCTCAAGTGCTCACGAGCAGGCTCGGCGCGGCGTCGCACGCGAGGCTGACCTTCGAACGACGGGAGATCGTTTCCCTTTGCCGGGAAACGAAATCCGTCGCCGAAGTGGCGGCGATGCTCGGCCTGCACATCGGCGTGGCCAGGGTGCTCGTGGCGGATCTCGCCGCACTCGGCTACGTCGTGCTCCGTCGCCCCGCCGGAGCCTTCACCCAGGACCTCGGCATGATCGAAAGGGTCATTCGTGGACTCGAAGCAATTCGCTGAACCGGCGCCCGCCAAGCCGCCGACACCGGTCAAGATCGTCATCGCGGGCGGGTTCGGGGTCGGCAAGACGACCACCGTCGGCGCGATCTCCGAGATCAAACCGCTGACCACCGAGGCAGCCATGACCTCGGCGGGCGCGGCCGTCGACGGCTCCGGCGGGGAGGTGCCGTCGAAGACCACCACCACGGTGGCGCTGGACTTCGGCTGCATCACCATCGACGAAGAGGTGAAGCTGTACCTCTTCGGCACACCGGGACAGGACCGGTTCGGGTTCATGTGGCACGACCTGGTGCTGGGCGCGCTCGGCGCGCTCGTCATCGTCGACACCCGGCGGCTCGACGACTGCTATCCGGCCGTCGACTACTTCGAGAAGGCGGGATTGCCGTTCGTGGTCGGGGTGAACGTCTTCGACGGCTCGCTCAAGCACGACCTCGAAGACGTGCGCTGGGCCCTCGCGGTGGGCGAGGACGTCCCGCTGATCACCTTCGACGCACGAGCTCGGCTTTCGGTGCGTGACGCGCTGCTCGCCGTACTGCACAACACCTTCCGGCGGGCCTCGGCCGCGTCCTGACCCGATCGCGGACAAGAAGTGACAATTCACCCCTGAACGTCACACTCTCCTGTTATCCTCGATCGCATTCCCGCCCGTCCGGCCGCGGGAATGCGAAACGGGGTGGGTGCGATGTCCGGCGACTACATGAGCGGAAGCGAGTATTCGGCGACGCTCACGGCTGCGCTGAACAGCTATTGGCAGAGGCTGGAGAAGCGCTGGCTGCACGACGCCGGCCAGCTGCTGCGGGGTGGTTCGAGCCAGTTCCCCGGGGCGCCGGAGCCCGCTCGATGGCAGCCCCCGACCGACTCGTGGGGCCATCTGACGACCTGTCCGATCGTCCAGTGGGCGGTCAATGACGGCGCCGCGGCGAACCGGCCGCAGGCGGAGGCCTGTGACGGCTGGAGCGTGCGGGACGCGAAATACGTCGAGTGCCGCGCGCTCGACGTGTTCACCCAGGTCGCGGATTGGGCGTGGCGGAAACGGGAACAGCTGGCGACCGGCATCCCGGATCTCGCGGGCGGGCCGGAATTGTCGTCGCTCGAAGAGGCTTACAGCGCCTTCTCGTCCGTCGAGAAGAAGATGCGGGTCGGCAACGCGATGGGCGACCACGACTTGGACAACCTGATCGCGCTACTCGCGGGCAACAACAACGAGGCGGGCACCCGGGCTTGGATGACCGGCTGGATGGGGCTCGCGGCGAACAGCCTGCAGGACGGTTTCCTCGCGACGGTCCTCCCCACCCTCACCCATCAGGACATCCTCGTGAAGTGGCTCGGCAACAGCTACTCGTGCCGGGCCACGATCATCCACGCCGCCAGGAACAACATCCTGAACCTCATCGCGGAGGCCACCACCGCCCTCAACGAAGCCGCCCCCGCTCCGGCGGAACCCCCCAAGGAGAAGCTGGTACTGAGCGCCCTCAGCGACAAGTGGGAGTACGCCAAAACCGTCATCGGCGCCTTGGGCCGCACGGCTCCGGACGGTGTCGGCAACGCGCTGATCCTGCTCGAGTTCGCGATGAACATCACCGCTCGGCCGTTCAACTCGGACCTGCGGTTCCCGCGGCTGGACGCGTTCTTCACCCATGTGGACACCGGCGTCCGCGAACTCCACAGCGACCTGGACAAGGCCGAGAAGGATTACCACGACGCCATCAAGGCCATCGAGAACGAGATCGCCGGGGTCGACCGCATCGATCTCGAGCTCTACGACATGACGCAACCTCCGGCCAAAAGCGGAGCCAACCCGGGATCGGACGGAACCCAGCGCTACGCCGTGGACGTCACGGTCGTGCTGCAGCTCGCCGAGGCCTGCTACGGAGCGGCCGAGATCTACTCGGGCCTGCTCGGGGAACTCGCGAAAACCTCTTACGCCGACGGCCAGCTCGTCGGTCGCGGGGTCGTCCCCACCGAAGCCGACACCGCCCTGAAGCAATTACGGAACGACGTCGAGTCCTTCTTCCAGAAGACGACCGCGCGCTACCTGGCCGCGGGCGACCGCATCAAGGAAGCCGCCGAGAAGTACGCGCAGACCGACGCAGAGCAGAAGGAGCGGCTCCAGACGGCGATCGGCACGCTCGGCGATTGGGCCAAGGAAGAGCCGGGCAAGAAGCCCGAAGGCGAACGGCGGGACCGGATCGACCTCGACCCGGACAAGGAAGGCGCCCAGAACTGACGTTCAGGCGGGCCGGGTGATCGCGGCCAGCATCAGGGCACGGAGTTCGGCGGCCACGTCGGCGACCGGCAGCGGCGGGGTGTGCGCCTGCCACTCGCGCAGCAGACCGGTCGCCGCGCCGACGAGCGCGATCGCCGTCAGGCGGTAATCGCGATCCGGCGCCACCCCGTGCGCGGCGGCGTGCCGGGCCTCGGTTTCGATGAACGCGGCCCACCGGTCGACCCATTCCTGGTGCTGCGCCTCCAAAGCGGCACTCACGCCGACGGCCTCGACGTAGTTCAGCCTCGGCATCCGGGGATCCGACGTCACCGTGCTGACGAAGACGTCCAACAGCGTCCCGATCCGCGTGACCGCGTCGGCGTCCTCCAGACCCTCCAGGGTGCCGGTGACGTGCTCCAGCGCGAGCGCGTTGATGCGCTCGTGCAGGGTGAGCAGCACCTGCTCCTTGCCCTCGAACTCCTCGTAGAAGTTCCGCGTCGAGACGCCGGCGCGGGTGCACAACTCGGTGATCTTCGCTTGCCGGTAACCCGTCGAGGTGAACAGGTCCAGGGCAGCCGAGAGCAGGCGTTCACGCCGCTCGGCGCGCCGTTGCTCGGGCGCGACCCCGCCGTAGGTGCGGGCCACTCGTCCTCCCCCGATTCGGTAACAGGGATTGCCAGATGCTAGCAACAGCGCCTACATTGCGAAAATCTCGATTACCAAACTGGAGACGGCAATGACGCTTCGGACAGTTCTGGTCTCAGCTCTGGCAGCCACCCTGATCGGCGCGCCCGCCGCGCAAGCCGCGCCGAGCGCGCCCGGGGACCTGGTCGACTACAAGCAGGTCGTCGCCACCGCCCCGGCGAAGGCATGGAAACTCCACTACCGCTCCACCTCGGCGACGGGGCAGCCGAACAAGGTGTCGGGCATCCTGCTGGTCCCGCACACACCGTGGACGAAGGGCGCCCGCCCGCTGGTCAGCTACGCCGTGGGCACCCACGGCCTCGGCGACCGCTGCGCGCCGTCGACCCGGCTGACGAACGGGTCCGAGAACGAAGTCCTCCTGATGAGCCAAGCGCTTTCGCGCGGCTGGGCGGTCGTCGTGACCGACTACGAGGGTCTCGGCACCCCGGGCACGCACACCTACGCCGTCGGCCAGTCCGAAGGCCGGGCGGTCCTCGATGCCGCCCGCGCCGCCTCCCGAGTTCCCGAAGCGGGCCTGTCCAAGACCGGACCGGTCGGCGTTTTCGGTTACTCACAAGGAGGCCAGGCCGCGGCCTTCGCCGGTGAACTCCAGCCGTCCTATGCGCCCGATGTCAACCTGGTCGGCGTCGCGGAAGGCGGTGTCCCGGCGGATCTGAACGCGGTCCTGAAGTTCAACGACGGCGGGCCGGCGTTCGGCCTCGTACTCGGTGCCGCCGTCGGTTACGCGACCGCTTATCCGGAACTGCCGTTCAACGAGGTGCTCAACGCGAAGGGCGAGAGGGCCGTCGCGAAGGTCAAGGAAGCGTGCACCGTCGAGCTCGGCGCCGCGGCGCCTTTCGCCCGGCTCAACGACTTCACGACCGTGCCGAACGTTTCGTCGGACCCGCGCTGGCAAGCCCGGCTCGGCGAGAACCTGGCGGGCAAGACCAAACCCGGCGCGCCGGTCTTCCTGTACCACGCTTCCCTGGACGAGCTGATCCCGCTTTCGGTCGGCAAGGGCCTGCTCGACCGCTACCGCGCCCTCGGCGCCGACGTGACCTGGCAGGAGTTCCCGCTGCTGGAACACATCGGCGGCGTCTCGGCAGGCGGTCCGGTCGCGATGACCTGGCTGGGCACGAAGTTCTGACGGGGAGTCGGTCCGTGAAGGCCTCCTTCACTACCTTCAGGGTAGGGAAGGAGGCCTTCACGGACTTTCAGGGCTGTNCCTTCACTACCTTCAGGGTAGGGAAGGAGGCCTTCACGGACTTTCGAACACCCGGAGCGCGGTCACGGCGTCCGGGGCCAGCGAAGTCATGAGCGTTCCGCCCGCGGCCAAAGGCGTACGCGACCACCACTCACCCGAGGCGGCGCGCAGCACCGGTCCGCCCACGACCAGATCGGTCGCCAGTACCCGGCGCCCGGCCAGGTGCGCCAGGCTGGAGTCCAAAGGGGACTCTCCGATCTCCAGCGTCTGCCGCAGCACCGGTAATTCACCTCGCGTCACGTGCTGCGTGGTCACCAAAGAACCCGGCCGTTCACCCGCCCGCCCGAGCACCAGCACCTCGCGCGTGTGCAAGTAGGCCTCCGACGCCAACGAGGCCAGGAACACGGCGGTGTGCCGCGCGTGAGCGGTCACCACGGTCGGCTCCGGCAAGTACTCCAAAGACCCACCATCGTCCACGGCAACGTCCACAAGGGACGAACTCGCCTCACCGTGCGGTCCCGGCAACGCGATGGTCGCCGCGACACCGGAAAGCCGCAACGAAGCCCCGGCGCCGACGCGGATGGTCAGCTTCAGCTCGTCGCCACCCAAGGGCGAGGTCGCCGAGTTGACCAGGTGCACCACCGCCGTCGCACCGGTGCCCCGTTTGGGAAGCAGCGTGAGCGGCGCCATCGAGCGCAGCTCACGCAGTACGGTCCGGCCACCCTCGAAGCGGGCGGTCAGCCGCGCGTGCGCCTTCACCCCGTGCGGACCGGGAGCAGCGAGCGAACCCAGTCCGCCACCGCCGGCGCGTTCGGGGTGTCCACAAGGGACTGCGTGATCACCGGCAGCTCGCCCCGCATCCGGTGCGCGTCCGAGGTCATCACGTCCATGTCCGCGCCGACCAGATGCGCGATGTCGATCTTGTTGATCACCAGCAGATCCGCCGTCGTCACGCCCGGCCCGCCCTTGCGCGGCACCTTGTCGCCACCGGCGACGTCGACGACGAACACCTGGCTGTCGGCGAGTCCCCGGCTGAACACCGCGGTGAGGTTGTCCCCGCCGCTTTCGATGATCACCAGGTCCAGCCCCGGGAACCGCTCCTCCAGCCGTTCGACGGCGTCGAGGTTCGCGGTGATGTCGTCACGGATCGCGGTGTGCGGGCACGCGCCGGTCTGCACGGCCTCGATCCGCTCCGGGTCGAGCACCCCGGCCTTGCGCAGGAAGTCGGCGTCTTCGGTGGTGTAGATGTCGTTGGTGACGACGGCGAGGTTCACCTCGTCGCCGAGCGCCCGGCACAACGCCGCGGTGAGCGCGGTCTTCCCGCTCCCCACCGGCCCGCCGATCCCGATCCGGTACGCGCGCCCCGCGGTCGGCGCCTGCTCGTAGTGGTCGGGTTCCGCGGCGGTCGGGTCGAAGTTGACCGGATGCAGATGTCCGTGACCGTGACCATGCTCAGCTGGCAAAGAGACGCACCTCTTCCTTGTGATGCCGGGCGTGTGCCTCGGCGAACAGGTCGAGCGCCGGTGAACCCGGCGCCGGGAGATCGGCCGGATCGTCGCCCGCGACCTCGGCCGCGCGCAGGGAAACGTCCCGGAGCTCCTTCGCGAGACCGGCCACGACCGCGTTGACGGCGAACGGGTCGAGACCGAGCAGCCGCACGGCCGCGCTCGCGGGTCCGCTGATCGCGAGGTACGCCACCGCCATCGCGGCGTCGAAGGGCACCCCGATCAGCGCACCGGCCACCACCGGGTGATGCGGTCGCGGGGTTTCCTTCAACAGCCGCGAAAGGACCGGCGACGGCCACGCCACCTTGCCCGCCCTGGCAGTCCCGCGGCCTTGCGCGCGCGACGCCTCCCGCTGCGCGATCGACGGCGTCCTGGCGTCGAGCTCGATGTCGAGCCGCCGCCAGTGTCCACTCCGGACGTTCCGCGCCGCCGCGTGCGCCGACGCGGCGGCGAACACCGCGGCCAGCGAACCGGCCGTGCGCAAGCGCCCGGAGAGGAACCCCGGCAGGTCGCGCTCGTGCGTGATCAGTTTCCGGGTGACGGCCTCTTCGAGCCCGCCGGAATGGACGTGCCCGCCCCCGGGGAACCGGGAGTCGGCCAAAATGATCGCTGAAAGATCCATCAGAACAAGAAGTATCGTTGCGCCATGGGCAGTTCGGTCACCGGCCGAGGCTCGATCAGCTCGCCGTCGACGTGCACGGCGAAGCTGTCCGGCTCCACCCGGATGTCCGGCGTCGCGTCGTTGAGCACCATGTCGGCCTTGCCCCGCGAGCGCGTGTCCGAAATCGGCACGAGCTTCCGCGCGATGCCGAACCGTTCCGCCACCCCGCTTTCCAGCGCTTCCGGCGCCACGAAATGGAAGCCGCTCGCGGCGGCGACCACCGGGGCCGCGCCGAACATCGGCCGCGCCAGCACCGGCTGCGGTGTCGGGATGGACGCGTTCGCGTCACCCATCGCCGCCCACGCCGGGAAACCGCCCTTGAGCACCACATGCGGCCGGACACCGAAGAACTTCGGCTCCCACAGCACGAGATCCGCGAGTTTCCCGACCTCCACCGAGCCGATCTCGCGCTCCATGCCGTGCGCGATCGCGGGATTGATCGTGTATTTGGCGACATAGCGACGAGCCCGCAGGTTGTCGGCCGCGCCGTCGCCGGGCAGGGCGCCGCGCCGCCGTTTCATCACGTGCGCGGTCTGCCAGGTCCGGATGATCACCTCGCCGATGCGGCCCATCGCCTGAGAATCCGAGCTCATCATGGAGATCGCGCCGAGATCGTGCAGGACGTCCTCGGCCGCGATGGTCGTCGGCCGGATCCGGCTTTCGGCGAACGCCAGGTCCTCGGGCACCGACGGGTTCAGGTGGTGGCAGACGACGAGCATGTCCAGGTGCTCGTCGAGGGTGTTGGCGGTGTGCGGCCGGGTCGGGTTCGTCGACGACGGCAGGATATTGGGCAGCCCGGCGACCTGGATGATGTCCGGCGCGTGCCCGCCGCCCGCGCCTTCGGTGTGGTACGCGTTGATCGACCGGCCCCGGATCGCGTCCACTGTGGACTCCAGGAACCCGGCTTCGTTCAGCGTGTCGGTGTGGATCGCCACCTGGACACCGGATTCGTCGGCCACGGTCAGGCAGGCGTCGATCGCGGCCGGGGTGCTTCCCCAGTCTTCGTGCAGTTTGAACCCGCCCGCGCCGGCGGCGAGCTGTTCGCGCAGCGCCTCGTGCCGGACGGTGTTCCCCTTGCCCAGCAACAGGACGTTGACCGGCTGACCGTCCATCGCCTGCAGCATCCGGCCGAGGTTCCACGCGCCGGGCGTGACGGTGGTGGCCTTGCTGCCTTCGGCCGGGCCGGTCCCGCCGCCGACAAGGGTGGTGAGGCCGGACGCCAGCGCGGTCTCGGTCAGCTGCGGGCAGATGAAGTGGACGTGGCAGTCGATCCCGCCCGCGGTGAGGATCTTCCCGTTGCCGGACAGCACCTCCGTGGACGGGCCGACGACCAGCGCCGGGTCCACACCGTCCATGGTGTCCGGATTGCCCGCCTTGCCGATGCCGACGATCCGGCCGTCGCGGACACCGACGTCGGCCTTGACGATCCCCCAATGGTCGAGGATCACGGCGCCGGTGATGATCAGGTCAGGCGCGCCTTCGGCCCGGGTCGCCATCCCCTGGCCCATGGATTCGCGGATGACCTTGCCGCCGCCGAACAGCACTTCGTCGCCGCTGCCGGACGGACCCATACTGCGGTCTTCGGTGACTTCGATCAGCAGATCGGTGTCCGCGAGGCGGATCCGGTCACCGGTCGTCGGGCCGAACAGTTCGGCGTACCGCTCGCGATCGATCGACGGCATCAGGACTCCATCCGCAATCCGGGCACCGCGCGGTTCCCGGCCAGCGGGACGAGGTCGACTTCGCGTTCGACGCCCGGCTCGAACCGCACCGATGTCCCCGCGGGCACGTCGAGACGTTGTCCTCGCGCGGCTTCGCGATCGAATTCGAGCCCCGGATTCACCGCCGCGAAATGGTAGTGCGATCCGACCTGGACGGGCCGGTCGCCGAGGTTCCGCACGAGCAGCCGGACCCGCGGCCTGCCCGGGTTCAGCTCGACCGGCACCTCGCCGGTGATGATCTCCCCTGGTCGCACTCGCGGCCCTCCCTAACCGATCGGGTCGTGCACGGTGACGAGCTTCGTGCCGTCCGGAAAAGTGGCTTCGACCTGCACGGAATCGACCATCTCCGGTACCCCGTCCAGCACCTGCGCCCTGGAGAGCACCGAGCGGCCGCTCGCGACGAGTTCGCTCACCGTCCGGCCGTCACGGGCACCTTCGACGACGTGGTCGGTGATCAGCGCGACCGCTTCGGGGTAATTCAGCAGGACCCCGCGTTCCAGGCGTTTGCGCGCTACGTCCGCCGCGACGTGGATGAGCAGTTTGTCCCGCTCCTGGGGGCTCAGGTGCATGGGAAAGGTCTATCACCGGAAAGCGCCCGCCGCCGGTTCTCGAAACACAGGATTTACCTCGGCGTCAGGTACACGCAAAGTGAACGAAACCGTAACTCTTCGCGTACGAGGCCCGATTTCACTGAATCGTTCTCGTAATCGTGACCGAAAGCACCACATCTTTCGATTGCCCCGGGCCGCGACGTGGAGCAAAGTTTGTCCATCCGTGCGATGAGGCGCGCCTTCGCTGCGTGCATCCCGTCCACGCATGAAACACAAAGCCGGGGAATGCGCATCGAAAGGTTTCACCACAGTGAGTACCTCCACGATCAGCACCAAGCCGTCCGACCAGGTCGACGACGGTTTCCGACCGGGTCTCGAAGGTGTGGTCGCCTTCAAGACCGAAATCGCCGAGCCCGACCGTGACGGTGGCGCGCTGCGCTATCGAGGTGTCGACATCGAGGACCTCGCCGGCAAGGTGACCTTCGGCGACGTCTGGGGTCTTCTCGTCGACAGCCGCTTCGGCCACGGGCTACCGCCCGCCGAGCCGTTCCCGCTGCCGGTGCACACCGGTGACGTCCGCGTCGACGTCCAGGCCGCGCTGGCCATGCTCGCCCCCATCTGGGGCTACCGGCCGCTGCTCGACATCACCGACGACGAAGCGCGTGACCAGCTGGCCCGCGCCTCGGTGATGGCGCTTTCGTACGTCGCCCAGTCCGCTCGCGGCATCGGGCAGCCCGCCGTCCCGCAGACCCGGGTCGACGAGGCGAAGTCGATCACCGAGCGGTTCATGGTCCGCTGGCGCGGCGAGCCCGACCCGGCCCACGTCAAGGCCATCGACGCCTACTGGGTCTCGGCCGCCGAACACGGCCTCAACGCCTCCACCTTCACCGCCAGGGTCATCGCCTCGACCGGCGCCGACGTCGCCGCGGCGCTGTCCGGCGCGATCGGCGCCATGTCCGGCCCGCTGCACGGCGGCGCGCCGGCGCGGGTGCTGCCGATGATCGAAGAGGTCGAGAAGACCGGTGACGCGGTCGGCCTGGTCAAGGGCATCCTGGACCGCAAGGAACGGATGATGGGCTTCGGGCACCGCGTGTACCGCGCGGAGGACCCGCGGGCGCGCGTGCTGCGCCGGACCTGCCAGGAACTCGGCGCGTCGCGCTACGAGGCTGCCGCGGAGCTGGAGCAGGTGGCGCTGAAGGAGCTGCGCGAGCGGCGTCCGGACCACCCGATCGAGACCAACGTCGAGTTCTGGGCGGCCGTGATCCTGGACTTCGCCCAGGTGCCGCCGCACATGATGCCCGCGATGTTCAGCTCGGCGCGCACCGCCGGCTGGGCCGCGCACATCCTGGAGCAGAAGAAGACCGGGCGCCTGGTGCGGCCGTCGGCCAAGTACGTCGGGCCGGAGCCGCGGAGGCCGGAGGACGTCGAAGGCTGGGACCTGGTCGTCAAGCAGTCCTGACCCGCGTGCGATGAAGGGGCCTTTCATAGCGAATTTTGCTATGANAAGGGGCCTTTCATAGCGAATTTTGCTATGAAAGGCCCCTTCATCGCAGCTGCGGGACCGAAGAATCGTGGGCCGCGGTCGCCGACAGCATGGCCGTCAGCTGATCGACCAGCCAGCCGTCCAGCACCTCGCGCGGCACGGCCCGCTCCTGCAGCCAGCTCAACAGCGAGCCCTCCACCACCGCGGTCCAGCAGCGCAAGGTCAGCATGACCATCGGCGAGGGTTCCGGCACGCCCAGCGCGTCGAGGATGAGCTCGACCGCGCGGTTGCGGACCTCGTCGATCGCCGCGTCCGTCTCCGAGGTCGCGATCACCGAACCACTGCGCAACAGCGCGACATAACCCGCTCGGTAGTGATCGGCGACGTCGATCAGCCCGCGCACCGCGGCCCGCAGCCTGGTTTCGGGCGGGCCTTCCTCGAGTCCGGCAAGGCCGTCGATGAGCCCTTCGGTGACCGTCTTCAATGCCTCGACCTGCAGTTCCCGCAGGCTGGAGAAGTACCGGTAGAACAGCGGCCGCGAAACCTCGGCGCGGGCGATGATGTCGTCGACCGTGACGAGTTCGGGCGCGCGCGAACCGAACAGGTCCAGCGCGGCGCGGATCAGGTCCTCGCGGCGCGCTTCCGGCGACATCCGGCGAGGGCGTCTGGTCACGGGGTGACGTCCAGTTTCGCCGCGGCCCGCAGCAGTCCGGGGGTGAGCCGGGAGAGGACGAGCGCGGCCTTGGCCTCCGGCGTCGACGGCTGGATCGCCTTGTCCTTCTCGACCGCGCGCAGAATGTCGCGCGCGACCTTCTCCGGGCCGAAACCGCGTTTCGCGTACAGCTTGCTGCTCGACTTCTGGCGCCGCTTCTGCTCGATCTCGTCGACGCCGACGAAACGGGTGGTGCTGGTGATGTTCGTGTTCACGATGCCGGGGCAGATCGCGGTGACGCCGATGTTTTCGGCGGCGAGCTCGGCCCGCAGGCAGACGCTCAACGTCAGCACGGCGGATTTCGTGGTGGCGTAAGCGGACAGGATCTTCGACGGCAGATAAGCGGCGGCCGAGGCGACGTTGACGATCTGGCCGCCTTCCGCCCGCTCGCGCATCTGCTCGGCGAAGACGCGGCAGCCGTGGATGACGCCCCACAGGTTGACGTCGATGAGGCGTTCCCAGTCCTTGACCGTCGTGTCGAGGAACGGGCCGGACAGGCCGATCCCCGCGTTGTTGACGACGATGTCCGGGACCCCGAACTCCTCCTTGACCTGCTGGGCGAACTTCTCGACCGCCTCGGCGTCGGAAGAGTCCACTGTGTACTCGCCGACGGTGGCGCCCTTGTCCCGCAGGAGTTTCGCGGTATCCGCCGCGGCCGAGCCGTTGATGTCGGTGATGACCAGGTCGGCGCCCTTCTCCGCGAACGCGAGCGCGGTCGCGCGGCCGATCCCGCTGCCGGCGCCGGTGACCACGACTAGCTTGTGCGCGAAACCGTCCGACCGGGACCGCTTGAGCGCACGGCTCTCCTCGCCGCCTTCGACGTGGTCGATCAGCTCGGCCGTGGCGTCGGCGATCACCTGGGGCTTCTCGCGGACCACCCAGTGCGTTCCGACGATCCGGCGGATCCGGAGGTCCGGCGCCCAGCGCTCGATCTCGGTCTGCAACGGCGTGGTGACGAACTTGTCGCCGGTGGGCGCGAGCACCTGCACCGGGATCTCGGCCGGTCGCGGCCGTGGCCGGGAAAGGCGGGTGAACATGTTGGCGCGGTAGAGGTTGAGCCCGTACAGGCCGTCCGAAGTGGACGGCGTCGCGGCCGCGGGGTCCATCCGGCCGATGAGCGCGCCCATCGCGCCGGTGCGCCAGAGCACCTGCGGGATCAGCGGGATCTGGAAGCCGAGGATGTAGGTCGAATGCGCCCACTGGACGAGCGCGTTCTTGAGCCGTTTCGGGTTCGGGCGCAGCTGCGCGCGGAACCACGCGCCCGCGTGGTCGAGGCTCGGGCCGGAGATCGACGTGAAGGACGCCAGCCGTCCGCGCAGCCGTTCCCCGGTGACCGAATGCCAGGTCTGGATGGAGCCCCAGTCGTGCGCGAGCAGGTGGACCTTGCCGTCGGGCTGGACCTCGTCGACGACCGCGGCCAGGTCATCGGACAGCTGGTCCAGTTTGTAGGACCCGCGTCCTGAAGGCTTGTCCGAACGGCCCGCGCCGCGGACGTCGTAGACGACGACCCGGTAGCGGCGTTCCAGCAGGGCGGCGATGCCGTCCCACATGGAGCCGTTGTCCGGGTAGCCGTGAACGAGCACCACCGTGGGCGCGTCGTCGACGCCGGTCACCCGGACCGAGAGGCGGACACCGTCGCTGGCCGTCACCCACTTATGAGACATGATGTCATGTTAGACAACTTGTCAATAAGGCCGCTTTCTCAGTACCGCGCGACCGATGCTCCACAAGGTGTCGATCACGAGGACGAAGGTCCAGATCCGGCCGACGTTCAACAGCCAGTGACCACTCGAGTTCCAGTACCAGCCGGCTTCGTGCGCTTCACCGGACAAGGCTTCGACCGGCCAGCTGTAGCCGGCGAACGCCAGCGCCGTCTGCGCGACGACGTAGACCCCGACATGAACCGCCCAGTTCCGGAGCGGGTTCGTGCGCTTGTTCGGCTCCTCCGTCACCGATTCGGCCGCTTGCGGACTCTCCTCGACCGTGCAGGTGACCGGACTTTCCTTTTGTGACACCGTTTTTCGTGGTTCCACGGGAAACTCCGCAACTCCGACACGCCGTACGGCACCACGAACCACGAAGGATCCGAAGAGCAGGAGCGTCGCCGCGCCGAAGCAGGCGACACGCCATCCCGCGTCTGAACCGTAGAGCTGACCCGCCACGAAGGTGCCGATCGTCGCTCCGAGTAGCGTCGCGCTCTCGTAGATCCCCATCGCGCGGCCCAGGCTGAGCCCGGCCGCCTCGGCGACCACCGCCTGCTCCACCGGGATGGCGGCCGCGAACGCCGCCGCGGACAGCACCCACATGATCGCGAGCACCGCCGGGCTCGGCGCGAAGGACAACCCCGCGGCGAAGACCGCGCTCGCCATCATCGCCAGCGCGAGCACCCGCGTCCGGCCGGCCTTGCGGACGAAACCGTGCAGGTAGTCCGGCAGCAGGCTGTACACGATGAAGCCGGGGATGAACACCGCGGCGATTTCGCCGAGCTGCAGCTGGTGCCCGCGTTGCAGATGCATCAGGAGCAACAGGGCGACCCCGGCCTCGGCCATCGCGGTCAACGCGACGAGCGCGAGCATCGGCCGCATCCGCTTGCCCAGTTGCAGCAGCCGCGGCGCGCCTTCTTCGCGCACGGGCGCGGACTTCGCGTTCAGCAGGACCACCGCTGCCACCGCGCAGGCCGCCGCGCCGAGCCAGAACACGCCCCGGTAGTCGATCCACGCGATGGCGCTCAGCGCGACCACGAACGCGATCCACGTTCCGCCGCCCTCGGCCGCGAACAACTTGCCGAACGCGCCGTCGTCCCTCGCGAGCCCCTCCCCCACACGGGCCCGCAACGCGACCCAGAACAGCGCGCCGCCCGCGCCGCCGAGAACCGCGGCCAGATAGGCGACCCCGATGCCCGGCGCCACCGCGTAGACCACAAAGGACAGTCCATAGAGGACCGCCCCGGCGGCCGCGATCCGGCCCCGGTCGAACCGGTCCGCGAGCGCGCCCGCGATCGGCCGGACCACGAACGACACCAGCGTCTCCAGCGCCGTCAGCGCCCCGACCTCGGGGGCCGACGCGCCGAGCTGACTCCCCACCCACAACGGCAGAAGGAAATCGAGAACCTCCGCCGGCCCCTTGGTCAGCGCGGCGGCGAGCTGATTCTCCTCCGACCGTCGCTTCTGTGCGACTTCGTCCACCCCAGAACCCCCTGTTCGGATACGACTGTATTCTAAAATGCGTTGGCCAGGCAAGGCGACCCACCTGACCTAGTCGGCGAGCAGAGGGGAGGATTCGGTCGTGCCGAAGATCGTGGACCGCGCCGAACGGCGCCGCGAGATCGCCGGCGCCCTCCTGCGCATCGTCGCGCGTGAAGGCGTCGAGGCCGTGAGCGTGCGCTCGGTCGCCATGGAAGCCGGGGTGTCCGCGGGCGCGGTACAGAAGTACTTCTCCACCAAGGAAGACCTGTTCCGCTTCGCCCTCGACATGACGAGCGAGTTCCTGGAACAGCGCTGGAACACCCTCGATCAGTCCGGCAACCTGCTGGACCTGCTGCTACGCCTGCTGATCGAGGCGATGCCACTCGACGAGCAGCGCCGCGCGGAGGTGATCGTCATCAACGCCTTCACCGCCCGCGCCGCCGTCCGGCCGTCCTGGGCCGAGTTCATCCGCACGGGTTACGACGAACTCGCGGAGATGATGGCCCAGTACCTCTCGAAAGCGCAGTCGGCGGGCCATGTCCGCGACGACCTCGCGGCCTCCGACCTGGCCGACGCCGTCCTCGCCCTCTCGGACGGCTTCGCGAACCGGATGCTCACCTCGGCCGACCCGGCCGCCCTCCTAGCCTCCCTGGAAGCCTCCGTGCGCACGCTCCTGACTCCCCGCATTTAGTCCTCTGAATGCGGTAGTTGCGTGTGCAAGGACCGCATTCAGAGGACTAAATGCGGGAGGGCGGTNTCTGAATGCGGTAGTTGCGTGTGCAAGGACCGCATTCAGAGGACTAAATGCGGGAGGGCGGTGACACCGGTGTCCATCGATCGGTTGACAGCCAGGTTCAGTCCTGCGGATGTCCCGGGACCCCGGTCCCGCACAGCACGATCGAGGTATGAAAACGGCAGTGAGAGTGCGCGGTCTGCGCAAGGAGTACCCGGGCCACACGGCCGTCGGAGGGATCGACCTCGACATCGAGCAGGGCGAGGTCTTCGCACTCCTCGGCCCCAACGGGGCGGGCAAGACGACGACGGTCGAGATCCTGGAGGGGCACCGCGGGCGGACGTCGGGCGAGGTCGACGTGCTCGGCGAGGATCCCGGCACCGCGGGCCGGGCTTGGCGGGCGAGGCTGGGGATCGTGTTGCAGACGGCCAACGACGCCGCCGAGCTCACGGTCGCCGAGACGGTCCGGCATTTCTCCCGCTACTACCCGTATCCCCGTGACACCGAAGAAGTGATCGAGCAGGTCGGACTGACCGAGAAGGCGGGCGCCCGCGTCAAGAGCCTTTCCGGCGGGCAAAGGCGCCGTGTGGATGTCGCGCTCGGGATCATCGGCAGGCCCGAGCTGGTATTCCTCGACGAGCCCACGACGGGGTTCGATCCGGCGGCCCGGCGCCAGTTCTGGGAGCTGATCAGGAGTCTCGCCCGCGAAGGCACCACGATCCTGCTCACCACCCACTATCTGGACGAGGCCGAGGCGCTGGCCGGCCGCGTCGCGGTCATCACCCGCGGAGAGATCGTCGCCGAGGGGACGCCGCGGACGCTCGGTGGCCGCGCGACCGCGGAGGCCACCGTCCGCTGGGCCGACGAGCGCGGCAGCCATCAGGAGCGCACCCACTTCCCGGCCAAGCTGATCCGCGAGCTCTCCTCCGACGGCCGCGAGCCGTCGGAGCTGACCGTCCACCGCCCCACCCTCGAAGAGACCTACCTCGACCTGATCGGAGAAGCCCGATGAGCACGCTGGCCCTCCCGGGCACCTTCTCGCTCGGCCTCGTCAGAGGCGCCGCGGAGATCAAACAGTTCTTCCGCATCCGGGAGCAGGTGATCTTCACCTTCGCGTTCCCGTCACTGCTGATGATCCTGCTCGGCTCGATGCTGAACTCCTCGATGCCCGGCATGGTGATCACCACCGGTCAGGTGCTGGCCGCGGGCATGATCGGCTCCGGCATCGTCTCGACTTCCTTCACCAACATCGGGATCAACCTCGCGTCCGATCGCGAGCTCGGCGCGCTGAAACGGTTGCGCGGCACGCCGATGCCCGCCACGTCCTACTTCGTCGGCAAGATCATCCTCGTCGGCTTCACCAGCATCGCGCAGGTGGTGCTGATGTCGATCGTGGGCAGCCTGCTGTTCGACCTGGAACTGCCGAGCGACCCGGCGAAACTGCTGACCGCGCTGTGGGTCTTCCTCCTCGGCATCACCAGCTGCACGTTGCTGGGGATCGCGCTCGGATCCGTCACCAGGACGGTCAGCGGCGCGGTCGCGGTGACCAACCTGATCTACATCGCGCTGCAGTTCATCTCCGGGGTGTTCGTCACGCCGATCACCGCGCTGCCGGGGGTTATGGTCGACATCGCTTCGTTCTTTCCGGTGAAGTGGATCTGCCAGGGCTTCCGCTCGGTGTTCCTGCCGTCCGAAGCCGCGACCCAGGAAATGGCGGGGACATGGGAACTTCCGATGGTGGCGCTGGTGCTGACGGCCTGGTGCGCCGCGGGGCTGCTGCTGGCGAAGCTGACGTTCCGCTGGTCGAACGAAGGCAAGTGAACGCCTGGGAGCGGTTCTACTGGCTCTGGGAGGTCCTGTTCGGGGTCACCTTCGTCGCGACGACGGCCTTGGTGCTCCTCGAAGACGGTGCGACGACGGGCAAAACGGTCGCGCTCCTGTGCCTGACAGCGCTCGGCGCGACCTACCTGATCCGGGGACGCCGCCTCATCAAAGGCCCGGACTACGACCACACACCGTGGTTGTTCGCCGGGGTGATGATGCTCTTCACGACGGGTGCCATTTTCGCCGCGGGCAACTCGAGCTTCATCCTCTTCCTCGCCTGCCCCGTGCTGTACATGACGATGCCGACGAAGGCCGCGTCGATCCTCACCACGGCGGCGGTGCTGTCGAGCCCGGTGTCCCTGCTCGTCCGGGGCGGGCTCGGCGAACAGCCGGTCCTGCTGCCGATGACGGCGATCCTGATCATCTTCAGCCTCCTCGCCGGCCGCTACACCACCCAGATCATCGAGCAGAGCAAAGGCCGGGCCGCACTGATCGACCAGCTTGAAGCCAGCCAGGCGGAGGTTGCCCGGCTCTCGCGCGAGGCGGGGACGGCCGCCGAACGCGAGCGCATGGCCCGCGAGATCCACGACACGCTCGCGCAGGGGTTCACCAGCATCGTCACGCTCGCCCAGGCGATCGAGTCCGAAATGGACACTGACCCGACAGCCGCCCGCCGTCACCTGGAGCTCGCCGCCCGGACGGCGCGGGAGAACCTGGCGGAGGCGCGGGCGATGGTCGCGGCGCAGGGGCCATCGGCGCTCGCCGCCGCTTCACTGGAGGAAGCGCTGCGCCGTCAGGTGGAACGGCTGACCGAGGAGACCGGGATCGAGGCGTCGGTCGACGTCGACGGCCCGCTGCCCGCGCTCCCGATGGCCACCGAAGTCGTCCTGCTGCGAGGCGCGCAGGAGGCGCTGAGCAACATCCGCAAGCACTCACACGCCACCGCGGTCTCGCTACGCCTGTCCGTTGTGGACGGACAAGTCCGGCTCACCGTGACCGACGACGGCACCGGATTCGATCCCGCCGCGCCCACCGGTGGCTTCGGCCTGGCGGGGATGCGGGCGCGCACCGATCAGGTCGGTGGCATCGTGACACTCGAGAGCGAACCCGGTGCGGGGACGACGCTGGAACTGGAGGTGCCCGCGTGATCACGATCATGCTGGTCGACGATCACCCCGTGGTGCGGGAAGGCCTGCGCGGCATGCTGGAGGCCGAGCCGGATCTGAGCGTCGTCGGGGAAGCGGGTTCCGGCGACGAGGCCGTCGCGCTGAGCCGGGTCAAGCAGCCGGACGTGATCCTGATGGATCTGCGGATGCCCGGTCTCGACGGCGTCGGCGCGACGCGGAAGATCCTCGCCGACCGGCCGGGCCAGCGGGTCGTCGTGCTCACCACCTACGAGACGGACGCGGACATCCTGCGCGCTGTCGAAGCGGGTGCCTCCGGGTATCTGCTGAAGGACGCTTCGCGCGCGGAGCTCGCCAGTGCGATCCGTGCGGCGTCACGCGGCGAGACGGTGTTGGCGCCTTCGGTGGCCGGGAAGCTGGTGAACCGGGTACGCAACCCGACGACGTCGCCGCTGTCGGCGCGCGAGATCGAAGTACTCCGGCTGGTGGCGCGGGGAAGCACGAACGCCGACATCGGCAGGGCGCTCCACATCAGCGAGGCGACCGTCAAGACCCACCTGCTGCGCGTGTTCGGCAAACTGGACGTTTCGGACCGCACGGCCGCGGTGACCACCGCTATGCGACTGGGCCTGCTCGGGTAGCAGAATGCGTCCCATGCTTGCCTCGACCGAATTGGCGCTGCTGCGCCGCCTCGCGCACGAGCAATCCTCGTGCCGCGCCCCGTCCATCGTCGCCGCCGTCGTCCGTGACGGCGAACTCGCCTGGTCCGGAGGGCGCGGACGTGTCGACGGCGAGACACCCGGCGCCGACACGCAGTACCGGCTCGGCTCGATCACCAAGACACTCGTCGCGACGGCCGTCATGCGGCTGCGCGACGAAGGCAAGCTCGACCTCAACGACCCGCTGGAGCAGCACCTGCCGGGCACCGCGTTCGGCTCGGCCACCATCGCGCAGCTGCTGTCGCACACCTCCGGCCTGACCGCGGAATCGCCCGGCTCCTGGTGGGAGCGCACGGTCGGCGCCGACTGGGACGCGCTCGTCGAGAGCCTCAAGGACGGCGCGACGCGGCTGCGCCCGGGCAGCAAGTTCCACTACAGCAACGTCGGATACGGCGTGCTCGGCGAGCTGGTCGCCCGGCACCGCGGGCAGTCCTGGCTCGACGTCATCCGCGCCGAGATCCTCCGCCCGCTCGGCATGACCAGGACGTCGCCGCACCCCGAAGGCGCGCACGCGAGCGGATTCGCCGTGCACCCCTTCGCCGATCTCCTCATGCCGGAACCGTCTCCGGACGCGGGTGCGATGGCCCCGGCCGGGCAGCTGTGGTCGACGATCACCGACCTCGCCCGCTGGACGTCGTTCCTCGGCGGTCACACCGGCGGCGTGCTCAGCGAGCAGACCGTCGCGGAGATGCGCGAAATGGTCACCGTGGACGACGGCGACGCCTGGACCACCGGATTCGGCCTCGGCGTCATGCTGATCCGCACGGAGGGCAGGCGGCTGGCCGGGCACACCGGGTCGATGCCGGGGTTCCTCGCCTGCTCGCTGGTCGACGCGAACGCCGGCATCGGCGCGCTCGTGCTGACGAACTCGACGGCGGGCGTCGGGATCACGCAGCTCTGCCTCGACCTGATGAAGCTGACCGAACAGCACGAGCCGTCGATGCCCGCCGAATGGCAACCGTCCACTGTGGACCCGAAGCTGCTGGAGCTGACGGGGTTGTGGCACTGGGGCCCGACGCCGTACCACCTGCGACTGCTTCCGGGCGGCCTGTTCTCCCTCGCGCCGGCCGACGGCCCCGGCCGCGCTTCACGCTTCGCGCCGGTGGGCGAGGACACCTGGGTCGGACTCGACGCCTACTACGCGGGCGAAACGCTGCGGGTCGGGCGGGACTCGGCGGGCAAGCCGAACCACCTCGACCTCGCGACGTTCATCTTCTCGCGGACCCCGTTCGACCCGGCCGCGCCCATCCCGGGCGGCGTCGACCCCGAGGGCTGGCGCTAACGGAAGCGGAAGGCGGCGGTCGTGAATTCGCGGCCGCCGTCGGCGCACACCAGGACATCGCCGTAGTGGGCGTCGCCGACGACCCACATCCGGCGCGGTCCGCGCAGCGACTCGGCGAGTTCGCCGGGGCATCGCTCGATGACGAACTTCGCCGGGCTGCCGTCGAGGACGGCCCATCCGCGCGCGGTGTCCGCGTCCGGATCCAGCGTGGCGGTGGCCAGCGCCCATGGCCCGAACACCACGTCGAGGACACCTTCACGGCGCCGGATCGTGAACCGCAACGCCGTCCACCACTGACGGGTCTTCGGCGAAGAGATCTCCCCAGGCCCGTCTCCGTGCACCCAGCGCGGCAGGCCGGGAACGAACACGAGCACGAGCGTCGCCACGAAACCGAGCGGTGCGCCGATCGCCGCCGTCTCGTCCCAATCGGCGAAGATCGCGTGGACGACGAAGACGAGGAAGTACAGGAACAGGAAACCCCATCTGGGTCTCCACGGTTCGGGCATCAGGCCGCCGGGGTGTGCCCGACCGCCGCGCCGACGGCCGCGATGAACTTGCGGGCGATGCGCTTGCCCTCGCCCCAGTCGACGAAGCCGAACTTGAGGCTCGTCTGGATCGCCAGCCCGGAGCCCTCCGTCGTCCGCTCCACCTTCACGGTGACCGTCTGCCCATAGCTGAAGAAGCCGAGCTTGGTCGAGAAGGTGACGTATCCGGCCGCGGCGTCGTAATAGGGGACTTGGCCCTTGACCGCGTCGACCCCGTTGGGGAGGGCCTGCCACAACGCCTCGGGGGGAACGGGGAACCGCTCGTGCACTGTCGCCATGAGGCGAGAAGCTACCCGGCGGTCGGCGCCGGTGGGAGCCGGTCCGCCGATCTCACATATCGGACACGCGACACCGACTATCAGCAGGGTCGTCCCGACCTGAGAGACTGGGCACATGACCGACGCACCTGAGTTGACCCTCCCCGCGGACCTTAAGCCTGCCGATGGCCGCTTCGGCTGCGGACCGTCCAAGGTCCGTGACGAGCAGCTCGCCAACCTGGCGAAATCCGGTGCCACCTACCTCGGCACCTCGCACCGTCAGAAGCCGGTGAAGTCCCTCGTCGGCCGCGTGCGTGCAGGTCTGTCCGAATTGTTCTCCCTGCCCGAAGGCTACGAAGTGGTCCTCGGCAACGGCGGGACGACCGCATTCTGGGACGCCGCGGCGTTCGGGCTCGTGCGGGAACGTGCGCAGCACTTCACCTACGGCGAGTTCTCCTCGAAGTTCGCCACGGTGACCAAGGGCGCCCCGTTCCTCGCCGACCCGATCGTCGTCAAGGCCGACCCGGGCGGCGCGCCCGAGATCGCCTACGAGGCAGGCGCCGACCTGGTCGGCTGGGCGCACAACGAGACCTCGACCGGTGTCGCGGTGCCCGTGCGCCGCCCCGAAGGCAGTGAAGGCGCCCTCGTCGCCATCGACGCCACCTCCGGCGCGGGCGGCCTGCCGGTCAAGGCCGAGGACTTCGACGTCTACTACTTCGCGCCCCAGAAGTCCTTCGCCTCCGACGGTGGCCTCTGGATCGCACTGGCCTCGCCGGCCGCGGTCGAGCGCATCGGCGAGATCGGCGCGAGCGACCGCTGGATCCCCGAGTTCCTGTCGCTGACCACGGCGCTCGACAACTCCCGCAAGGACCAGACGTACAACACCCCGGCGGTGTCGACGCTGTTCCTGCTGGCCGACCAGATCGAGTGGATGAACTCGAACGGTGGTCTCGAGTGGACCACCTCGCGCACGCGCGACTCGTCGACCCGGCTGTACGAGTGGGCCGAGAAGACCAGCTACACGACGCCGTTCGTCAGCGACCCCTCGCTGCGCTCGCAGGTCGTCGGCACCATCGACTTCGCCGACGAGGTGGACGCCGCCGCGGTGGCGAAGGTGCTGCGCGCCAACGGGATCGTCGACACCGAGCCGTACCGGAAGCTCGGCCGCAACCAGCTGCGCGTCGGCCTGTTCCCGGCCATCGACCCGGACGACATCACGAAGCTGACCCAGAGCATCGAGTACGTCGTCGAGCGCCTGGGCTGAGCTAGCTGTCCGTGAAGGCCTCCTTCCCTACCCTGAGCGTAGGGAAGGAGGCCTTCACGGATTTAAGCACCAGTAGGAGAAGGCCGTACAGCACATAGGACTCCGTCGCCAGCCACCAGCCGAAGTTCCCGGCGGGCCGCGGCGCGAGCCACATCGGCGCGATCACGAACAGCGCCACCGTCACGGCCGCGAGCGTGTACGAGGCGACCGAGCGCGCCCAGATCAGCAGCGCGAGGATCGGCACGCACCAGATCCAGTGGTGCGTCCAGGACACCGGCGACACCAGCAGCCCGCCGACAGCGCACGCGGTCAGCGCGAGCACCGGTTCCGCGACGCGCACGATCACGAACGCGGTCAGCGCGACCACGGCGATCGAGGCCAGCACCCAGACGATGTCTTCCGCCGAGCCGAGCCCGAAGCGCGCGAGCATCCCGCGCAGCGACTGGTTGCCGACATAGCCGCGATCGCCGATGCGGCCGGTGTCGAAGAGGATGTTCGTCCAGAACTTCGCGGACGCGCCCGGCGCGGCCAGGAACATCAGCGCGCCCGCGCCGAGGAACCCGGCCACGACCCGCGCGGACGAGCGGAAGTCCTTGCGGAACAGGAAGAACAGGATGAAGAAGGCCGGGGTCAGCTTGATGGCCGCGGCGACGCCGATCAGCAGTCCCTTCGTGCGGGCGCGGCCCGGCAGGAGCGCGTCGAGGACGACGATCAGCATCAGCAGCGTGTTGACCTGGCCGAAGCCGAGCGTCGAGCGGACCGGCTCCATGACGCCGCCGACGGCCTGGGCCCCGATCGCCGCCAGGACGGCGATGGCGCGACCACGGACGTTCGCACGGTCGGTGAGCGAACCGTTGAGTGTCGCGACGAAGAGATAGACGACGATGCCGCCCGCGATGATCGACGCGAGCCCGACCAGTCTCGTGGCCAGCGCGGCGGACAACAGCGTGCCGGGCAGGAACACCGCCGCCGCGAACGGTGTGTAGGTGAAGGGCAGCCAGCCGCCGTGCGTCTGCACCCACGCGCCGTACGGGTCGCCGGAGTCGACGAGCAGCCGCGCGCCGCCGATGTAGACCTCGAGGTCCTGGCCGTCGAACACCTTGAGCGTGAACAGCACGCCGACCACGACGGCTTCGAGCGCGATCAACGCCCCCGCGAGTTTCCGCCCCGACAATCCCACCAGCACCCGGCGAGATTACCCACCGTTGGCGGGGGCTGAAGGGGACCATGCCCGCATGAGACGCGGTGAAGGGAACTTTCCCCGCGTCTCATGCGGGGAAAGTTCCCTTCAGCCCCCGCGAGCTAGGCGAGGGCCTGGGTGGGCGGCAGCCGTGCCGCGCGCATCGCCGGATAGGCACCGGCGACGGCACCGACCAGAGCCGAGACGCCGACCCCGCCGAGCAGGGCGCCGACGGGGAGCACCGCCGGCCAGCCCTGGCTCAGCGCGTACCCGGCCGTCACCAGCACGCCGACCAGGACCCCGGCGATCCCGCCGAGCCCGGACAACAGCACCGACTCGGCCAGGAACTGGCCTCTCACCTGCCGTTTCGTCGCGCCGAGCGCGCGACGGAGGCCGATCTCCCGGCGCCGCTCCAGCACCGAGATCACCATCGTGTTGGCCACCCCGACGCCACCGACCAGCAGCGCCACCCCGCCCAGCCCGAGGAACAGCGCGCTGTAGGTGTTCTCCGTCAGCTTCTGCGCCTCCAGCGCCTCCGACGGACGGCGCACCTCGACCTCGTTCGGCGCCTCCGGGTTCATCGTCTGCGCGAGCACCGAACGCACGTTCTCGACCTGCGAATCCTTCGCCCGCACGTACACGGTGGTCGGATGCCCCTCGAAGCCGAGGAGTCGCTTGGCGACGTCCCAGCCGACCAGCGCCGACCGCTCGATCTCGGGCGCCAGCGGCGTCGGCCCGAGAATGCCGCCCACGGTGAACCATTGGCCGCCGATGAACACCTGGGGCGGCTTGGCCGGATCGATGTGGTCGATCCCGAGCCGCGCGGCCGCGACCGAACCCAGCACGGTGACCGGGTAGTCGCGGGTCGCGTCACGGAGGAACCGCCCGGTGCGGACGGCACCGCCGATGACGTCGAGGAGGTCCGGCGTCGCCGCGTAGACGGAAAGGCCGGACGTCTCGTCCTTGGCGATCTTGTCCGTACGCCGCACCGTCCCGTCGGTGGTGCCGGTCGCGGACGCCGCCGTCACCGGGGCGATCCGCTTCGCCATCGGCACCGCGCTGTCCGGCAGCGTCGCGTCGCCGCCGAACATCGTCTTGCCCGGGCCAGCCGAAAGCAGGTTCGTGCCGAGCGCGGCCAACTGGTCTTGCAACGCCTTCGCGCCCGACGCCGGGATCGCGAGCACCGCCACCATCGCGGCGATCCCGATCCCGATGCCGAGCGCGGACAGCACCGCCCGCATCGGCCGCGTCCGCATCCCGTGCGCGCCGAGGTTCAGCACGTCACGCGGGCCGAGCCTGGCCGGATCCGGCGTCTTGTCGGCGACGGGTGCGCTCACACCAGCACCCCCGTCCCGGTGTCGAGCCGGATCCGGCCGTCCCGCAACTCGATCCGCCGCGGGATACCCGCCGCGATCTCCCGGTCGTGCGTGATGATCACGACCGTCGTCCCCTGCGAGCTCAGCGTGGCGAGCAGGTTGAGGATCGCCGCGCCGTTGCCCGTGTCGAGGTTCCCGGTCGGCTCGTCGGCCAGCAGGATCGACGGCGAGTTGACGACCGCCCGCGCGATCGCCACCCGCTGCCGTTCCCCGCCGGAGAGCTCGTTCGGGAAGTGGCCCGCCCGATGCGCGAGACCGACCCGGTCGAGCGCGGCCAGCGCCCGCTCGTGCCGTTTCCGCCGCGGCACGCCCGCGTACAGCAGCCCCGTCGCGACGTTGTCGACCGCGCTCACCCCCTCGCTGAGGAAGAACTGCTGGAACACGAATCCGATCCATCGTGATCGCAACGCGGAAAGCTTGCGGTCGGGCAGTTTCGCCACGTCGTGCCCGCGCAGTTCGATGACGCCGCTGGTCGGCCGGTCGAGCGTGCCCATCAGCTGCAGCAGCGTCGACTTGCCGGAGCCGGACGGGCCGACGATGGCGACCATCTCCTTGTCCTCAATGGACAGTGATACCTCGTGCAGCGCCCGGACCCCGCCGGGATAGGTGCGCGAGGCACCGCGCACGTCCAGCACCGGGGTCATGAGGTGGTCACCACCCGCATCCCGGCGGCGAGGCCGGTACCGCTGATTTCGACGCGGCCGTTGCTGAACAGACCCGTTTTCACCGCGATGAGGCGCCGATTTCCGCCTTCGTCGACCTCGACGGCGTATCCACCCTCGGCGAGCGCGAGCAGCGCTCCGACCGGAACCGCCAACACTCCACTGTGGACTTCCTTGGTGAAGCGCACCGAGACGGGCGTCGAATCGAGCGACCCCGCCGCGGCCGGATCGTCCAGCTTGATCTTCACCTTGATCTTCGGCTTGCCGTCGTCCTGCCCGGCGCCGTCCTTGCCGGTCTCCGCGACCTTGCCGACCTCGGTGATCACGCCGGTCGTGTTCTTGCCGCCGGTGATGTCGACCCCGACCTTGTCACCTTCCTTCGCGATGGCCTGTTTGGCGGCGTCGAGCTTGACCTCGACGAGGCGCTCGGTGCCGGTGTACTTCAGGAGTTCGCCGCCGCCGGGGCCGCCGAGCTGCGCGGCGACCTGCGAAACCCGGATCTCGCCGGGGGCGAGGACGACGTCGCCCTGTCCGAACGCGCCGGTCTGCTCCAAGCCCAGCGACTTCTGCCACTTCTTGAGCGCGGCGGCGGTCGCCGAGGTGAACTTCTTGTCCGGGGTGCCGAAACCGCCGAAACCGAGCGCCTTCAGGTTCTCTTCCAGCTGCTTGACGTCCGGGCCGTCCGCGGCCCCGTCCGCGAGGTCACGGAAGAACGGCAACGTGCCGTAGAACAGCGGAACAGGTTTGGCGTCGACGCCGTACACGGTCTTTCCCCGGGTGTACACCACCCCCGTGTCCGGAAGGGAGGTGACGGTGCCCTGTTTCCGGCCGGCGAGGGCGTTTTCCGCGCCGTAGCCCAGAGTTCCGTTCGCCTCTTCCTCCTCTTGCAGGTCGGTCTTCTCGACTTTCGCGGTCTCGACCGGCGGTGGCGCCTGCCCGACCTGCTGGGCCTCGGACGTGACCCTGGTCAGCACGACCACGGACATCGTCCCGGCCACGACGACGAGGACCGCCGCGATGATGAACCAGCGCGCCCGGCGCGACCGCCGTGCGCCGCCGGGTCCTTCGTGTTCGCTCATTTCGCCGGGGCCGCCCTCATGGTCATGCCGAGACCGCAGGCCTTCGCCGCTTCTTCGAACTTCTTGGGGTCGCCACCGGCGTCCATCGCGATGGCGCCACCCTGGCCGCCGGGCTGGGGGTCCGGGAAGTCGATGCCGTGCTCGCGCATGCACTTCGCTTCCTTGCGCATCTTGTCGAGCTCTTCGGGCGTGGGCGGCTTGATTTCGCCGCCGTTCGGCAGCAGCTTTTTGCACGCCTCGCTCGCGGCGTTCATCTTCTTCTCGTCCGGCATGTCACGCGCGTCGAAGGTGACGGTGTCCTGCCCGCTGCCGTCGGGCTTGGGTTCCGGCATCTCGATCCCGTGCTCGCGCATGCATTTCCGGTAGTTGCGGATCTTGTCCTCGTCGGACACGTTGTCCGCCTGCTTCCCGTCGCCCGCTCCGGCGGCGGGCGGGGAAGAGATCGAGGCGACCTTGTCGCCGCCGTCCCCGCCACCGCCACAGCCGGCCACCAGCGCGAGGACCGCTCCGGCGATCAGTGCCGCCATCGGTCGTTTCCGCATCGCTGCTCCTTCGGTCGTCTTGGCGCACCGATTTCTACGGAGCCGGCGATTCCGGCGCGGTAAGCGAAGTCGCTTATGCCGCGCTTACCGTCCCAGTCAGCGGAACAGAGATCGGATCTATCTTCCGTCTTTACGGGTGAACTAGGCGTCCCGTGAGACTTCCAGGGGTTCACATCCGACCTCTTGCTTCTTAGAGTCCCCAGCGTCCACACCTCAGCGAGGAGGAGTGCATGAATCGCCGCAAGCCACTCCGGGCCCTGGCGGCCCTCGTCATCGCGACCACCGCACTGGGCGTCGTGCCCGCCGCGGAAGCCGCACCACTCCCGTCCGACCACGCCTACGACGACCCGTTCACCGCCGAGCGGACGCGCTGGTGGCGCGACGACCGCTTCGGCCAGTTCATCCACTTCGGCGCGTACTCCCAGCTGCAAGGGAAGTACACCCGTCCCGACGGAAGCGTCTGCCAGGACGCGGAGTGGATCCAGCGGACCTGCCAGATCCCGCGTGCCGAATACGAGCAGATCGCCGCGAAGTTCAACCCCGCCGGGTTCGACGCGAACGCCATCGCGCAGTCGGCGAAGGACGCGGGACAGAAGTACGTGGTGATCACGTCGAAACACCACGAGGGCTACGCGATGTGGCCGACGAAGGTCAACAAGTTCAACCTCCGCGACCATTCGGCGTTCGACAAGAAGCGCGACATCCTCGCCGAACTGAAACGCGCGACGGCCGCGCGCGACGTCAAACTCGGCTTCTACTACTCGATCTGGGATTGGCACGACCCGGACTTCCCCGATCCCGCGACGTTCCCGAAGTACAAGGAACGGATGTACGCCCAGCTCAAGGAACTCGTCGACAACTACCATCCGGCGGTGTTGTGGTTCGACGGCGAATGGAGCACCGACCGGCCCAACAACCCGTGGACGGAAAGGGACGGCGAGGAACTGGAGGCCTACGTCCGCGGCCTCGATCCGTCCATTGTGGTCAACAACCGCGTCGGCAAACGCCGGGTGGTCGACGGCGACACGGGGACGCCCGAACAGGAGATCCCGGATAAACCGGTCGACGGGCAGCTGTGGGAGTCGTGCATGACCCTCAACGGCAGCTGGGGATACACCGATTGGGACCATAACTGGAAGTCCTCGGCGGATCTGACCAGGAAGCTGCTCTCGATCGCCGGCCGCAGCGGCAATTTCCTGCTCAATGTCGGGCCCGACCGCAACGGCCGCGTACCGCAGGAATCCATCGACCGGCTGAAGCAGATGGGCCAGTGGCTGCGAACGAACGGTCAGTCCGCCGCCGTCTACGGAGCGGGCGCGCCGGGACTGGTCGCCGAACCGGGCTGGGGCGTCGTCAGCCGTCGCGGCGACAAGCTCTACGCGTCGGTGTTCGACTGGCCCGCTTCAGGCGGCTCGCTGACGCTCGAAGCGTTGGCACCTTTCCGGGTTCGCGAGGCGCGGGTGCTCGGCAGCCGTCAGCGCGTGCGGGTCGAGCAGACCTCCGGAAGCGTGAAACTCACGCCGTCGGGCGGCCGGACGAACGACGTCGCGACCGTCATCGAGCTGAGCGTCGATCCGCTGCCTCAGGCGCCCGCCGGCCGCGGGACGGGGCTGACCGCCGAGTACTGGCCGAACGCGGACTTCACCGGGACACCGACGGTGCGCCGGGTCGAGCCGGGCGTGAACCACAACTGGAAGTTCACCGGCTCACCGGACGCGAAGATCCCGGCGGAGACCTTCTCGTCGCGCTGGACCGGCCGGGTCACCGCGCGGGACACCGGGAAGTACACGTTCACCACGGTTTCGGACGACACCGTGCGACTGTGGGTCGACGGGAAACTCCTGATCGACAACACCATCCCGCACGGCCCGAGTGTCGACAAAGCGACACTTGACCTGGTCGCCGGGCGGTCGTACACGATCCGGCTAGACCACACCGAACGAGGCGGTGAGGCGTCGATGAAGCTGCTGTGGTCCAGCCCGAACACCCCTCAGCAGGTGCTTCCGGCGCGGCAGCTGCACCCCGCCGGCTGATCCCTCTGGAGCGAGGGGGTCGTGAGTGGCGTTTCGGGTTCTGACCCGAAACGCCACTCACGACACACGCCACCCGNTCCCAGGATCCGCGTCCTCATGCGTGTGTCCGCAAAGGACGGAGCACGGCAGCGGCGACGACCACTCACGACCCACGCCACCCGGTCGGCTGAGCCGCGCTTATCCCGCGCTTACCCCCGTCCGGGGCAGACTGGCCAGGTGAGAGTGCTGGTGGTGGAAGACGAGCGGCTGCTGGCGGACACGATCGCCGAGGGCCTGCGACGGTTCTCCATGGCCGTCGACGTCTGCTACGACGGCGCGCAGGCCCTGGACCGGGTCGGAGTGCACGGCTACGACGTCGTCGTCCTCGACCGGGATCTCCCCGTCGTGCACGGTGACGAGGTCTGCGCCGCGGTGATCGGGGCCGGCGGCGAGGCGCGGGTCCTCATGCTGACGGCCGCGGCCGACGTCAACGACCGGGTCGCCGGGCTTGGCCTCGGCGCCGACGACTACCTGACGAAACCGTTCGCGTTCGCCGAACTCGTCGCGCGGGTGCAGGCGCTGTCGCGGCGCGCACGGCCGGCGCTGCCGCCGGTGCTGAAGCGCGGCGGCGTGGTCCTCGACCTGCCCCGGCACCAGGCGTCGCGCGACGGCAGGTTCCTTCCTTTGTCCCCCAAGGAGTTCGCGGTACTGGAGGTGCTCATGCGCGCCGAAGGGACCGTGGTCAGCGCGGAAGACCTGCTGGAGAAGGCTTGGGACGAACACGCCGACCCGTTCACGAACGCCGTCCGGGTGGCGATGATGACGTTGCGGCGCAAACTCGGTGAGCCGCCGCTGATCGAGACCGTGCCCGGCGCCGGTTACCGGTTCGGGTCGTGAAACCGCTCCGGCTCTCCGTCCGCACCAAGCTGACGGCGCTCTACGGCGGCGCGTTCCTGATCGTCGGGCTCGCGTTGCTCGTCGTCAACTACCTGCTGGTGAGCTCGACCCTGCCGGACACGGCCACCTTCGCGAACGGAGCGACCGCCGGGGCCCAATTGGAGGTCGCCAGGGCGTATCCGATGGACACGACGAGCATCCTCCCGGCCGAGCGCGCCCAGGCCACGCAACTGGTGGCGACCTCGATCACCGAATACCGCTCGGATGTCCTGTCGACCTTGCTGTGGCAATCGCTGGTGGCGCTGGCGATCGCCGGTGCGCTCGCGGTACTGCTCGGCTGGCTGATGGCGAGCCGGGTACTGCGGCCGTTGCACGCGATCACTTCCACCGCCAGGAAACTCGAGGTGGAAAACCTCGACCGGCGTATCGACCTCGACGGTCCCGACGACGAGCTCAAGGACCTCGCGGACACCTTCGACGGCATGCTCGACCGGCTCGCCGTGTCGTTCGACAGCCAGAAACGCTTCGTCGCCAACGCCTCCCACGAACTGCGGACCCCGCTGGCGGTACAGCGCACGCTCGTCGAGGTGGCGATGGCCGATCCCGACGCGAGCCCCGAGGTCCGGAGACTCGGCGAACACCTGATCTACACCAATGAACGCAGCGAACGGATGATCGAGGGCCTGCTCGTGCTCGCCCGCAGTGACCGCGGCCTGGCCGCGCGCGGCCCCGTCCGGCTGGACGAGGTCGCGGCGACGGTGATCCGGTCGGCGTCGGCCATGGCCGAGGAAGCGGGCGTCACGGTGGAGTCGCGGCTGCGGCCGCGGACGGTGTCCGGCGATCCCGTGCTGCTGGAGCGGCTGGTCACGAACCTGGTGCACAACGCCATCACCTACAACCACAAGGGCGGCTGGGTCCACGTCGACATCGGCGTCGATCCGGCGCTGGTGGTGCGCAACACGGGCCCGCAGGTGCCGCTGGACGCCGTGCCCGCGCTGTTCGAACCGTTCCGGCGGCTGGCGGGCGACCGCACCGGCGACTCGCGCAACGCGGGACTCGGGCTGTCGATCGTCCGGTCCATCGCCAAGGCGCACGGTGGGACCGCGGGCGCGGAACCGGGTGGCCGCGGCGGTGGACTGGTCGTCCGGGTGCGGCTGCCGTAGATTCCCCCGATCGTGACTGTGCGTGTCCGGCGCGTCACGCCACGAGCCGCCCGTCGCTCCCGCAGAATTCCCCTTGCCGTCATGAACAAAATAGTGAGCAGGACACATGACATCGGCGCGCCTCACACGTCAAGGCGACGCGCCGTTTTAACGTGGACACCCACAATGGTGAAGAATCGGGGAGGCGAGAATGCGAGCGCTACGGGTGGTCGGGCTGCACGAGGACGGTAAGTCCATCGTGTGCGAAGACCCGGCGAGCCGCACGCGCTTCCTGCTCCCCGCGGATGAGAGGCTGCGAGCGGCGGCGAGGGGTGACATCACCCGCCTCGGCCAGATCGAAATCGAGTTGGAGAGCCAAATGCGGCCACGCGAGATCCAGGCACGAATCCGGGCCGGTGAGTCCGTGGAGCAGGTCGCGAGCAGCGCCGGCGTCACCGTGCAGCGCGTCGAGCGGTTCGCGTACCCCGTCCTGCTCGAACGTTCCCGCACCGCCGAACTGGCCCAGCGAGCCCATCCGGTCCGCGAGGACGGCCCCGACGTCCAGACGCTCGGCGAGGTCGTGGCGCACTCCTTCGGGCAGCGCGGCCACGACTACAGCCAGGCGACCTGGGACTCCTGGCGAGGCGACGACGGCAAGTGGGTCGTCGTGCTGAGCTGGAAGGCCGGCCGCTCGGACAACCGCGCGCACTGGTCGTTCGCGCCCGGCGCACACGGCGGCACCGTGCAAGCCCTCGACGAGAACGCCGAAGTCCTGCTCAACCCCAACGCCTACCGCGCCCCGCGCACGGTTCGGGCGCTGGACCCCGGCAAGGAAGCGGTCGTCCAGCCCACCCTCGATTCGGCCCCCGAAGAGCCGGTCGCGAAGGTGATCGGCGCGCCGATCGCGGAGCCCGAAGAAGAGGCCGAGCCACCACTTCCGGCTGACGAGCCGGAGGAAGTGGCCGAACCCGCTCCACGGGCGAAGGGGAAGAAGAACCACCCCATCGTTCCATCCTGGGAAGACGTCCTTCTGGGCGTCCGATCACAACGAGGTTGAATCCGCACGTAGTGGCCCCTTCCGGTGGAGGGGCCATTACGTGCGTCCGGGGACCTGCGCGATCAGGGATTTCGGCGCCACGAGGCAATACGCGTCGACGACGATCCGCTCGATTTCGGTCCAGTCGACGTCCACGTCCAGCCGTACCCCGAGCCACCCCCGATGGCCGACATACGGCGGCCGGAAGAACCGCTCCGGCTCGGCGCCCACCAGTTCCTCCTGTGCCCCGGGCGGCGCCGGGCACCAGAAGGCGACCTTGTCGTCGTGATGACGGTCCGCGTACATGACGAACGTCTTCTTGCCGCGCACGAACCAGGTCGGCTCGCCGTGACTGAGCCGCTCGGAGGCTTCCGGCAGCGCGAGACAAAGCCGTCTGAGTGAATCGAGCGGATCTCCGGCCATGGATCTCAGTATCCTCGCCGCTCGGTTCACGCGGAACCGAGCGTCCTCCCCTACTCTCGGGGAACGGGAGGGATCATGTTTTCGATGACCGGGGAGAACCCGTGGCAAGTGCGTGTCACGAGACTGCGCTACCAAGTCCTGTCCGGAGCGCCGTACGCACACGTTTCCCCGGTCGAATGGCAGGTCGCCCCGGACAGCATCCGCATGATCGCCCGCGAGCGCGGCTACGTCGAAATCCCGCCGATGTTCCAGGGCTGCCTGAGTTTCCGGCACGCGCCGGATCGGTTTCCCCCGGTCCCCGCTTTCGATCATCCTGAAACCGGGCCGAGCAAGGACCGGGAACGCTGGCTTCGTAACCGGATCGACGGGAAAGCCGCGGTCTGGATCAGCGTCCGCCACGCCAAGCTTTCCACCCGGCACATCACCGAAATCGCCACCGGCGAAGGAATGACCGTCGTCGCCGACCTTTCCGACCCCACCGACCGGCTACTTCTGGTGAGCCGGGATCCGCGACCGCCGAGGCGACCCGTTCCCGTCCAGGCGGGCCTGAAGCGGTTCCGCTACTCGTTCCTCCTCTGGCTCCTGCCACTCGTGAACTTCTTCCTGTGTTTCACCGGCGGGTTCATCGTCAGTGCCTCGAACGGCTACGACCCTGAAACACCGCTGGTGACCATTCTCATCGTGATGGCCTTCGGCCTCGCGATCCCGCTTTCCTTCATCGTCACCGTGTTCCCGCGTACGACCAAGGCCGGTTGGCTGGCGAAGGAGTTCAACGGGAGCAACAGTGTGCAGTTCCCGTTGAGCACGTTCGGGATCTCGGAGGCCCTTGCCGTTCAGGTCGCCGCTCATCACGGCTATTTCCTGATCGGGCACACGGGTTCGCGAATGCACGGCCGCTACCTGAAGTTCGCCAAGCAGGTATAGGAAGGGCAGCCGATGTACCTGTCGCCGGAAGGGATCCAGCCCGTCGAATTCGGGGCCGAGTGGGCCTGCCTCCTCGGTTCATTGCGGTACCGGCAGTTCGATGAACGCTCCGTCGTGCACGTCTCCCCCGCCATATGGGGAATGGATCCGGCGACCATCCGGCAAGCCGCCTACGACCGCCGATACGTCGAGGTCCCTCCCGCCGGGCCGGACGTCCTCAGCTTCCAGTTCGCCCCGGACTCCTTTCCCGGACGGCTCTTCGACTACCCAGCGCCCAGTCCGGCCCCTTCGCGCGGTCAATGGCTGATGAAGAAGATCCGCGGTAAGGACCGGGTCTGGATCAGCCTGCAGGACGCGAAGCTCAGCCGACGGCATGCCGTCGAGCTCGCGGGGCAGGCTCAGATGACCGTAATGGCCGAATTCGCGGATTCCGGGGACCGGATCCTGCTGCTCTCCCGCGCGTCGAATCCACCGCGCACGACAACCGGACTCCGGATCGGTTCGCCGGGTTGCCTGACGGCCACCGTCGTGACCGTGATGATCCTGGCCGCCGTCGGCTGCGCGGCCGGCGCGATGACCGAGCGTCCTTGGCTGCTCCTGTTGAGCGTGGGCGTCGGCTTTCCCCTGATCCTGGCGAGTTTCCTCTGGACGCGCGCCGCCCCCAGGAGCCACCGCGTGGCTTGGCTGGCCGACCGGTTCAACGGTTCACCGTCACTCCTGATCGCCCCTGGTGTCTACGGCGTCAGCCCCGAACTGGTCGCACAGATCGCCGCGTACTTCGACTACTACTACACCGCCTGGGTACGGCAGAACAACGGACGGCTCCAAGGAATGGCATTCGTGAGACGGAACATTTCGGCACACCGGGGAACGGAAACGGACGGGCGAACGTCGGACACAGGTGACACGGGGCGGTTCTGAACTGCCGGTCAAGCCGTACCAAAGGGGGGTACATGAGCGGGTACACGGTGAAGATCGCCGAGCTGGGAAAGCTCATCGGCGATCTGGAAACCGGCGCCGACCGGATGGCGGACGCGAACAAGAAACTCTCCGGTGGCGCCGCGTGGGGCACACTGGGCCACGAGGATCTCGCGAAATCCGGAATGGATTTCGAAGAAGCCTGGGAATTCGGCATCGGCAGACTGGGCGAGGCCGCGGAAGGCGTCACCGAAAGGCTGAAGAAGGCCCAGCAGAAGTACCAGAAGATGGAAGAAGAGTTCGGCGGCGACCTGAACAAGTTCGCGGAGCTGATCCCCGATCCCGTCGAGGGCCCGCAGGGCGGTGGCACACCGAAACCCGGGGGCACGCCCGACCCTTCACCGCGATTTCCGCTGGGCGATGACGGCGGCCCGGTCGGCGGCGGTTACACCGGGGGCATCACCGACATCCTCGGAGGTGGCCGGTGACCGGCAACCAGTACCCCGCGCTCGGCTTCGACCCGGCTCCCGGCGACGTCGGAGGTGTCGGAGATCTGGCCGAGAAGTACCGCGCGGTCAGCCGTGACCTCGCGGAGGCCGACACCATGCTCCGCCAGATCGTCACGAAGCAGGGAATCTGGACCGGCGAGGCCAGCGAGGCCTTCTCCCGGCGCTTGGGTCCGCTGCCCGAGTACCTGGATGGCGCGGCACGTTCGATGGCGCAGGCCGCGTACGCGCTCGAAGGTTGGACACACGACCTCGGGGAGATGCAGCGCCAAGCAGCCGATCTCGAGCGGCAGGCCAAGGCCGCCGCCCAAGCGGCCGAACACGCTCGCGCCAATCCCGACTTCGCGCTGGCCAACCGGACGTTCACCGACCAGGAGTCCTTGCGGATCGCGCAGGCTCTTCTCGACAACGCCGGACGGCAGCTCCAGGCGGCCATCGACGGTTGCACGGAAATTCAGGAAGCCGCGAAGAAGCTGCTCGAACAGCACACTTCGGCCGCCGCGCGCGTCGCGGACCTGCTCCGGAAGGCGAAAGAGCTCGCTCCCGACGAGCCCGATCTGCTGGACGACGTCGTCGACGCGGTCACCGGAGTCGTCACCGACCTCGTGAACACGACCGCCGACCTCGTGGACGCGGCATGGGACGTTGTTCAGGACAACGCCGAGATGCTGTCGAAGGTGTCCGACGTCATGGGCGATATCGGCAATGCCCTCGGCGTCGCCGGTGATCTGCTGCCGCCCCCGGCGGACACGGTCGTCGGCGCGGTCGCCACCGGGTTCGGCGTGGCCGCGCTGGGTGGCCACGCGACCGCGAAGCTCGCCGGTGCCGACGTCGCTCCGGAGACCCTTTATTTCGATCTCATCGGAGCGGGTACGTCACTGGTGGGCTCGCTGCCCGAACTGCCCGACGGCCTCATCAAGGGGATCGCGTACGGGACTCTCGGCGTCCAGGTGCAGACCGACGCCGCCGGTGAAGTGTCCGGTGGGTACAAGTTCGAAGGACCGATCGACGACTTCAAGAACTACTGGATCCCGAAGGACGGCACCCAATGGGCGGTGGCCGGTTCGTCGATCATCTTCGGCGGGGCCCCGCTGGCCGCGATGGCCATGGGCAACGCCATCGAGCAGGGCGCGGCCGAGGATCGGAAGAACGCCCAAGAGCGTGCCGAGGACAAGGCATGGAGCTGATGAACGCGACCGGTCTCCGGATCGACCTCCCGCCCGGCTTCACCGGGATGCCGGTGACCGGCGACGACACGTTGAACGCGCGAGTCGCACTGGCCGTCGGCGAAAAGGCCGCCGCCCATGCCGGGCGGTCCACCGAGGACTTCGCCGCCGCGTTGATGGCACTCACACCTGAGCTGAAGGCGAACGGCGTGCGGGTGTTCGGCAAGTTCGCCGCGGGCGACGGCCCCGAGTACCTCGCCACGTTGTCGCTGGCGGTGCTGCGCTGGCCGGACGCGGATCCGGAGATGCTGACCCTGCGGCGCACCGCGGTGGCCGACGCCTTGCTGGACGTCTACCGGAAGAAGAATCCGCGTGCCGACGCACGGGTGATCCGGTTGCCGATCGGCCCGGCGATGGCCGCGGTCGTGGCGGGCGAGTACCGCCTGCCGCCCGAGTTCACCGGCCGCCCGGCGGAGATCGTGCGCACGCAGGCCAAGGTGGAGTACCAGATCCCGCTGCCCGACGGCGAGTTCCTGGCCGTGCTGGTGGTCGCCGCCGAATCCGGGACAGGGTGGCCCGCGGTCGCGGAAGCCGCGTCCCGCGTTGCGCACAGCCTTCGCCCGGGCAGCACGGAGGAATGACCATGGCGGAACTCAGCAATCCCCAGCTGATCGAGGAAATGCGCTGGCAGCTGCGCGAGATCGAGGCGCGCAAGGCCGAGAACGCCAAGGCGCTCGCCGCGTCCGGTGACATGACCGAGGTGACTTCCCCCGACGGCACGGTGACGGTGACCGTCGGTCCCGGCGGGGCGATCGGCGAGGTCCGGCTCGCTGACAAGGCGATGGCGTCGAGCGCGAGCGCGCTCGGTGACGTCATCACGGCGACCATCCGGCGTGCGCTGACCGGGGAGCCCGCGCCGCGGCCGAACCGTCCGGCTCCCGCCGAGGACGAGCACGACGAGCCGATCGACACCGTTTTCGATCTTTAGAAGACGACGATCAGCACGCCGATCCACGCGATCACGATCCCCGCGGCCGCGCCGAAGGAGGCCCAGCGCACGATCGGCACCCTCCGCGCGAGCCACAGCGACGGCGTGATCCCGGCGGTCACGACGGCGGACGCGAGCAGCGCGAGCCAGCCGTTGGTCTCACGCGCGAGGGTGTTCGCCAGTGCCAGCATCGCCACGACGACCACGGCCGCGGCGAACGCGGAGACGGTCAGCCCGGTCAGCCAGGGTGTCGGTTCCCCGGTGGGGTCCGGCGTGCCGAAGAGCCGCCGCGCGAGTTCGTTGCGGGGTGCCGGGGCGGGCGGGTCGATGAGGACGCCGTCGCCGGAGACGGGATCGACGAACCGCACCGACGTGCCCATCGTGGCGGCGACCCGCTGGGCGAGCTGGCGGCCTCGCTGGGAGACCACGGAAGCCGCCTCGGTGCCGGAGCCGCCGACGGCGGAAGCGACCCTGGCCCATTCGTGCAACGCCTGAGCGAGATCCGAACCGATCGCGAGTGAATGCGGGTCCACCTCGCGCGCGCTTTCACCGCCAGGACCGGCCAGCACCGCGCGTCCCTCACGGATCCGCAATTCCATGGGTTCTCCTCGTGATCGCTCGGGTGCTCACGATAGCGGTGGACGCGTCTCGTAGAACGCGATCGCGCCCGCCGTGGCGACATTCAGCGAATCGACGCCTTCCGGCATCGGGATCCGGACCGCGACGTCGGCGGCGGCGATGGCCGCCTCGGTCAGGCCGGGGCCTTCCGCTCCCAGCATCAGCGCGACCTTCTCCGGTGTCTGGTCGCGTAACTGGCGCAGCGAAACGGAATCCGCACGAGGAGTGAGGGCCGCGATACGGAAACCGCGTTCCCGCAGCAGTTCCAGGTCGCCGGGCCAGGAGCCGATTGTCGCGAACGGCACGCGCAGGACGTGCCCCATCGAGACCCGGACGCTGCGCCGGTACAGCGGGTCCGAGCAGCCGGCGCCGAGCAGGACCCCGTCGACGCCGAGCGCGGCCGCGTTGCGGAACAGCGAGCCGAGATTCTCGTGGTCACCGACGCCTTCGAGCACCGCGAGCACTCGTGCGCCGTCGACGACCTCTTCGACCGTCGGCGGCGGGACCGGCCGATCCGCGACGGCCAGGATGCCCCGGTTCAGGTGGAATCCGACCACGTCGGCCATCGTCTCGGCGGAAGTCACGTAACCGGGGACGTCGACGACGTCCAGGTCACCGCCCAGTTCGTGGAATCGCCGTTCCACTCCGAGCAGGGAGCGGACCGGATAGCGGGACTTGAGCAGCCGCTCGACCACGACGGTGCCTTCGGCGATCACAAAGCCACGCCCACCCGGCCTATCGGGACGCCGATCGGCTGTGGACAAGTCGCGGAAATCGTCGAGCCGCGGATCTTCGCGGTCGTCGATGGTGATCAGTTCTGCCACCAGGAGAGTGTGTCATCCGCCCGCTGCGCGCCGTTTGCGTCCGATCGCCTGCGGGTAAATGGTACGAATGGAGGTATTTTGCTGTCAGTTAACCACTCGTGACAGAGAGCACCAGTTTGGCCGCTAGCCGGGCGACAGCGAGGCGTGAAACCGTTGGGCCGCCTGGCAGTCCCGCCTGGATCCCGCGGAGCGTGGCCAATGAGGAGCTCGACGAACATGGGTAAGAATCTTTCGGCGGACCCCTCCGAGCCGCAGGATCGCGGCCGCTATCGCCGGAAGGTCCAGCGCTGCCTCGACACCTTGGCCCGTATGCTCACCGACGGAAGTTTTTCCTTCCCGCGCAAGAACATCGGCCTTGAGGTCGAACTCAACCTCGTCGACGGCCAGCTGCGCCCGTCGATGACGAACACGACGGTGCTCGAAGCGCTGAACGATCCGTCGTTCACCACCGAGCTCGGCCAGCACAACCTGGAGCTCAACGTGCCGCCGCGGCCGCTCGCAGGCGAGTCCGCGCTGCAACTGGAGGACGACCTCCACGCGTATCTGGGCGCCGCCTCCCGCAAGGCCGAGGAATCCGGCGCTTCCCTGGCGATGATCGGCATCCTCCCGACGCTGCGGCACGAACACTTCGATCAGAAGTGGCTGACCAACAACGCGCGGTATTCGCTGCTCAACGACCGGATCTTCGCCGCGCGCGGCGAGCGCACCGTGCTTTCGATGGAGGGCGCGCCGCTTCCCGGCCGTCAGCCCGAGCGGCTGCGCAGCTACTCCGAATCCATCCTGCCCGAGGCCGCCTGCACCTCCGTCCAGCTGCATCTGCAGGTCGCGCCGGAGGAGTTCGCGGCGCACTGGAACGCGGCGCAGGCGCTGGCGGGCGTCCAGGTCGCCGTCGGCGCGAATTCGCCGTTCCTGCTCGGCAAGGCGCTCTGGCACGAGACGCGGATCCCGCTGTTCCTGCAGGCCACGGACACCCGGCCCGAAGAACTGAAGAACCAGGGCGTGCGGCCGAGGGTGTGGTTCGGCGAGCGGTGGATCACGTCGATCTTCGACCTGTTCGAGGAGAACGTCCGGTATTTCCCCGGCCTGCTTCCCGAGACCGACCGCGAGGATCCGATCGAGGCGCTCGACTCCGGGCAGGCTCCGAAGCTCACCGAACTGCGGATGCACAACGGCACCGTCTGGCGCTGGAACCGGCCGGTCTACGACGTCGTCGACGGCCTGCCGCATCTGCGGGTGGAGAACCGCGTGCTGCCCGCGGGCCCGACCGTCGTCGACATGGTCGCGAACGCCGCCTTCTTCTACGGCGCGCAGCGGGCCCTCGCCGAGGCCGACCGTCCAGTATGGACACAGATGTCGTTCCAGGCCGCCGAGGAGAACATGTACGCGGGAGCGCGACGGGGTTTCGACGCGCAGCTGTACTGGCCGGGGATCGGCTGGATCCCGCCGGACGAGCTGGTGCTGCGGGTCCTGCTGCCACTGGCGCACGAGGGACTACGCCGGTCGGACGTTTCGGACGAGGCGAGAGAGCGCTACCTGGGCATCATCGAGCAGCGGTGCCTCACCAGGCGGACCGGCGCGGCATGGCAGCGGGAGTACGTCCTGCGCGCGGAGGAGCGCGGCGCCGAGCGGGAGACCGCGCTGCACCGGATGCTGGGCCGGTATCTGGAGCTGTCGGCCACCGAGACGCCGGTGCACACCTGGTCGCTGGAGGCTTAGAGTCTCCCTCCAGGGAGGTGGCTCGTGCCCAAGATCATCGGCCGGTCGCTTGAGGAGCACCGGCGCGAGGTCCGCAGCAGGGTGTTCGACGTCCTGCGCGGGCAGCTGTACGAACGCGGATTCGACGCGATCACGCTCGCGGGTGTCGCCGCCGAAGCGGGCCTCGGCCGCACGGCGATGTACAACCACTTCCCCGACAAGGAGAGCCTGCTGGTCGCCTTCGTCGAGGACGAGGCGACCCGGTACGTCGAACGGCTGACGGCGGCCGTCGCGACCGCGGACACCCCGGTCGAGAAGCTCGCGACGTTCGTCCGGCTCCAGCTGCGGGTGCTGGCCGAGTACCACCTGCCGCCGGGGACGGCGCTCGCGTCGGCGCTGGCACCCGCCGCGTACCGGCGGATCAGCGCGCACGCCGACCCCATCACCGGCCAGTTGCGCGAGATCCTCGCCGAGGGGGCGCCGGACGAGGACCCCGACGTGCTGATCCCGATGATCACCGCCGCGCTGGGCAGCCGTCAGGTCGTCGACGTACCACCCGAACGGCTGGACGACGCGATCGAGGGAGCCGTCCGCTTCGTGCTCAGAGCGGTCGGGATGACCGGGAAACCGGAAAATTAGGGTAGCCTAACCCGCGGTTGTGCCTTACGCTCTTTCTGACAGCATGTCAGATCGATGCTTGGAGGCTCTGTCCATGCCGGTGACCACCGACGTCGAATCCGGGCCGTTCTCCGCGACCCTGCGCGCCTCCACCTTGCCCGCCCACGAGCGGGCCAACCACTCCGAGTACATGAACGCGCTGCTCGGCGGCGAGCTCACTCGCGACGGGTACACCCGGCTGGCGATCCAGTACTACTTCATCTACCAGGCCATCGAGCAGGCCGCCGACAAGCTGGCGAAGGACCCGGTTGCGGGCGAGTTCGTCTTCGAGGAGCTGCGACGGCTGCCGAGCCTCGAACGCGACCTCGAACACCTCGTCGGCCCGGACTGGCGCGAGACCGTCCGCCCGCTGCCCTCGACGGAGCGCTACGCGCGGCGCGTGGCCGAGGCGTCGGACTGGTCCGGCGGGTTCGTCGCCCACCACTACACGCGCTACCTCGGCGACATCGCCGGCGGCCAGGTCATCCGGCGGCTGCTGGAGCGCAAGTACGAGCTCACCGAAGCGGGTTCGCTGTTCTACCACTTCGACCAGCTGGGCAGCGCGCCCAAGTTCCGGGACGACTACCGCGAGCGGCTGAACTCGGCGCCGTGGACCGAGGACGAGCGCGCGCGGCTGATCGAGGAGGCCATCGTGGCCTTCGAGTGCAACATCGCGGTGTTCGACGAGCTGGCGAGCGAGCTGGACGCGTACCGGGCCGCCTGACCTCCTTCGCCTGAAGTCGGGCCGGTCGCGGGGTAGGGCGGGCCCCACCCCGCGATCGGCGGCCCGCCGGATCCTCTCTCCCCGGGGAAATCCCTAACTTTCCGGGTATGTTCCGGATCGCGGCCACCGCCGCCCTGCTGACCGTCGCGACGGTCCTGAGTGCCCCCGCCGCCCAAGCGGCGACACCCGGCTCCGCCGCCGGCGTCTTCGATGAAATCCTCCCGCGAAGCCTTGCCGAGCATCACATTCCCGGCGCCGCCGTCGTGGTCGTCGAAGGCGGCAAGACCGTGTTCTCGACGGGCTACGGAGTGTCCTCAGTGGACATTCAAGCCAAGGTGGACCCCGCGCGCACCGGGTTCCTGATCAACTCCGTCGGCAAGTCGATCGCCGCGACCGCCGCGATGCAGCTCGTCGAAAAGGGCGAACTGGCGCTGGACGCCGACGTAAACACGTACCTGAAGTCGTTCAAGATCCCCGAAACCTTCCCCGGCCGGCCGGTCACCCTGTTCTCCCTCCTGACCCACACCGCGGGTTTCGAGGACCGCGTGTACCGGATGTTCACGCCCCGGGAAGAAAAGCTGCCGACGCTCGCCGAGCACCTCGCGAACGAGATACCCACCCGCGTCCGCCCGCCCGGCGAGGTCGCCATCTACTCGAACTACGGCTTCGCGCTGGCCGGGCATCTCGTGGAACTCGCGTCCGGACAGTCCTATGCGGACTACGTGCGGCAGCACATCTTCGAACCGGCGGGGATGAAGGACAGCAGCGTCGCCCAGCCCACCCCGGACGTCCCTCTCGCCACCGGCTACCGCTGGGACGGGTCCGCGCAGGTCGTCCCGCCCGCCAACTTCGGCCCCGAACCACCCGCCGGTGACGGGAACGTCGCCACTCCGGCCGACATGGGCCGCTATCTGTCCGCGAACCTCGTCCCCGGTGTGTTCAGCCGCTCCTTGCTCGACCAGTTGCATGGCGCGCGGTACCGCAACGACCCGCGACTGCCCGCGATGGGGTTCGGCTTCTCCGAGCGGTACCTGAACGGCCTGCGCATGGCGGAGAAGAGCGGCGACTCACCGGGGTTCTTCAGCGTGCTGGAACTGATCCCCGAGAAGAACACCGGCGTGTACCTGGCGTTCAACGGCGGCGCGTTCTCCGGTGACGCCGCCGCGGTGACCGCCGAGGTACTCAAAGCCTTTCTCGACCGGCTCCAGCCCGCCGCTCCCGTTCCCGCTCCCGTGCCACTGACGGGGGACGTCTCACGGTTCGAAGGCGATTACAACAACACCCGGTTGGACTACGACAGCTTCACGAAGGTCCGCGCGCTCGCGGGCGGCGTCACGGTGACCGCCGACGGTGACGGCGCGCTGACGACGTCCGGTCTCGGCGAGGGGACCCGGCGATGGACGCAGACCGAGCCCGGTCTGTTCACCGACGCGGCGGGCGAGCGGCTCGCGTTCCGCGAATCCGGCGGGCAGATGCTGCTCTTCGCGGGCGACGACCCGAACTCCTCCTACGAACGCACGTCGTGGCTCGGTTCGCCCTCCACACATCTGCTGATCCTCGGTATCGCGCTGCTGCTCCTGCTGGGCGCGCTGGTGTGGTGGCCGATCCGCGCGTTCGTCCGGCGAGGCCGTGAGCGGAACCCGCCGGGTGCCCGGTTCGCGACCGTCGCCGCCTGGTCCGCCGCCCTCGCGGTCCTGCTGTTCACGGGTGGTTTCGCGCTCCTCATGAGTGACCTCAGCGCCGCAGCCGTCGCGCTGACCTCCGGGCACTCCCCCTTGCTGAGCGTCACCCTGCTCCTGCCGAACGTCGTCCTGCTCCTGGCCGGCGCGGCCGTCGTCTGCACGGCGCTCGCGTGGCTCCGCCGCTGGTGGACCACCCCCGCCAGGATCACCTACACGGTGGTTTCCGTGGCGCTGGCGGCCTTCCTCGGGGCGATCGCCTCCTATCACCTGGTCGGGCTGCCCTACCTGGCTTGATGACCGCCGTCACATCGCCTTGACCTCCAGCTAACTGGAGCTAGCAGGGTGGGTTTCAGGCGGTGGCCCCACGGGGTACAGCCGCTACGAACGGGTCGTTCCACCTGGGGAGAAACGCGGCGCCCCCGGTCGCCGCAAACGGGTGAAGACGACTAAGTTCGTCCTTGGAAACTTGTGTCGAAGACAGAAGGAGGGCCGATGGCCCGCTACGTGCTCCCCGATCTCGACTATGACTACAGCGCTCTGGCGCCGCACATCTCGGGCGAGATCAACGAGCTGCACCACAGCAAGCACCACGCGACCTACGTCAAGGGCGCGAACGACACGCTCGACAAGCTCGCGGAGGCCCGCGAGGCCGGCAACTTCGGCGACATCGTCGGCCTGCAGACCACGCTGGCGTTCCACCTCGCCGGGCACGCCAACCACGTCGTGTGGTGGAAGATCCTCTCCCCGGAAGGCGGCGACAAGCCGACCGGCGAGCTGGCCTCCGCGATCGACGAGGCGTTCGGCTCCTTCGACAAGTTCAAGGCGCAGTTCACCGCGGTCGCCACCACGATCCAGGGCAACGGCTGGGCCGCGCTCTCCTGGGACCCGATCGGCAAGACGCTGATCACCCAGCAGCTGCGTGACCACCACAACAACCTGGTCCTGCCGACCACGCCGATCCTGCTGGTCGACGTGTGGGAGCACGCGTTCTACCTGGACTACAAGAACGTGAAGCCGGACTACGTCAAGGCGCTCTGGAACATCTTCAACTGGGCCGAGATCTCCAAGCGATTCGACAACGCCGTCGCCGGTGGCAACGGCCTGCTGCTCGGCTGACCTCTCGCCACGAAGCGGGGCTCTCCTTCCGGGAGGGCCCCGTTCTTGTTCCCGCCTTGACCTCCAGCGGAGTCGAGGTGTGAAGGTGGACGCATGGACGTCGCCGCATACCTCGACCGCCTCGGGCTCGACCGTCCCGCCACCGCGGACGTCGCCGCGCTCCGGACGCTGCAGGAACGCCACCTCGCGGTGGTCCCGTTCGAGAATCTGAGCATCCACCTCGGCGAGCCGATCGTCCTGGACACCGAGGCGCTGTTCGACAAGATCGTGCGACGGCGGCGCGGCGGCTTCTGCTACGAACTGAACGGGCTCTTCGCCGCCTTGCTACGGGAACTGGGGTTCGACGCCGAGCTCAGGCCGGCGAAGGTGTTCCGGCCGGACGGCACCCTCGGGCCGCCGTTCGACCACGCGGTCGTCCACGTCGACCTGGACGAACCCTGGCTGGCCGACGTCGGCTTCGGCCGGTTCAGCCGGTTCCCGCTGCGGCTGTCCGCCACCGAGGCGCAGGCCGACCCGGCGGGTGAGTTCCTGGTCCTCGACGCGCCCCACGGGGACATCGACGTCCTGCGGGACGGCGATCCCCAGTACCGGATCGAGCGGCGGCCGCGGGATCTGGACGAGTTCGTCCCGACGGCGTTCTGGCAGTCGACGTCGCCGGACTCGCATTTCACGCAGGGGCCGACCTGCTCGCTGCCGACCAGGCACGGGCGGGTCACGCTCGCGGGTGACAGGCTGATCGTCACCACCCATGGCGTCCGCGAGGAGACCAGGCTTTCGGATGATCGGGAGATCCTGGACGTCTACCGGAAGGAGTTCGGGATCGAACTCGACCGGGTGCCTTGACCGAATCGCCATGGTCATCGACCATGAACCCTCCGGAATGAACGAAGCCCCGCCTCCGGGGGTGACCCGGTTGCGGGGCTTCGTCCGTTCCCGAACTGACTGCCGCTCCCACCACGAAGCGGACATGTATGAGGTTAGCCTAACCTCATCTACCCCGACAAGGGGTACGGCCGAGAGATGCCTATCTCACCCTTCCGGGTGACGGAACACTCTGCCTCCATGAGCCTTCTGAGCGGCAAAGCCGTGCTGATTACCGGGTCTGGGCAGGGCTTTCGCCCGCCACACGGCCGCACAGGGCGCGGCGGTCGTGGTGAACGACGTCGAAACGGGGCTCGCGGACGTGGTCGCGGCGGAGATCCGCGCACTGGACGGGCGCGCCGTCTCTCACCACGGCTCGGTCGCCGACGCCGAATTGGCCGCCGGACTGGTCAACAACGCGGGCGTCAACCACCGGGCCGACCCGTGGTCGGACGACCCGGCGCGGATGCGCGAAGTGGTCGAGGTCAACGTGCTCGGCCCGCTGTTCCGCGGGACCGCGGCGGCGAAAGTGCTGCGTGTGCGGGGTGGCGGCGTGATCGTGAACATCGGGTCCGGCTCGATGATCGGCCAGCGGCGCGCGGCCGCGTACTCGGCGTCGAAAGGCGCCGTCGCCTCACGGGTGGCACCGCTGGTGACGTACCTGCTCAGCGACCTGTCGGCGGGCGTCACCGGGCAGATCCTCCGGTTCCGCGGCGACATCCTGTGCGTCCTTGGGCAGACAGCGATCAAGGGAGGCGCTGGAGCCGCCTCCCTCGGCCAGGTGGAGGTGAGACCCGGTCTTCGCCGACCTGCCGCTGACCTCGGGACCACGGGGGCGGTGGTCGAGGACCTCTCGAGCACCGGGACGCGAATGGCTGCCACGACACTCTCGAATACCGGCATCTACGTGCTTCAGAATCGTATGAGGTCCGGATACGCGAAACCCGGCCCCCCACCGTCCGGAAGGCTGCCGGGTCCACTTCGCCGGTTTACTGACCAGCGCTGGTCCAGGCCGACCGCAACCCTCCTCGAAGACCCGTGCGGATCCATCCATCGGGTTGGCGTTTCGCCGGACAGCGGACGCCCGACGGGCTAGCTTCACCCCGTGACCACCCCGAACGACTATCGCGCCATCGCACGCAAGACCGACCGTCCGATGTGGATCTGGGCGGGCTGCGCGCTGGTCAGTGTCCTGCTGCTGTTCGGCGCGGGTATCGCCGTCGCGATCACGCTGCTGAGCCGGGACGACACCGACACCGGCGCCGAGCTCCCCGAAGTCTGGCCGTCCGACCGGGCGCAGGCGCTCCGCCCGGTCACGATGCCGACGGGCGAGATGGTGGCCGCGCTGACGGACGAAACCGGCGCGCAGGTGCTGTGCCAGGCGATCCCGGAGCAGCGCTGGGAGGAGATCCTCGGCGACCGCACGCTGCGGGAAGCGGGAAGCTCCTGTCACGCGATCACCACGAAACTCGACGTCAGCGTGCAGATGATTCCCGCGCTGCCCGAGGACACGAGCCGGGGCATGCCCACGAAGACCTCGGTCGCCGGCAAGCTCGCGGTCATCGCCACCGACAAGGACGGCACCAGCCTGAGCGTCGAACTCGTCGAGGTCGCGCCGCACAACGGCGCGTCGCCGGTGCTGCACGTTTCACTCCGCAGCAGGATCGTCAAGAGCCCCGAAACCGAGAAGAAGGCGAGGGCGCTCGCCGAAGCACTGATCGCCGGTGTGACGCCGCCGGGGCCGAAGTTGCCGAAAATCGGCAAGGACGGCGAGATCGCCCTGGAGAAAACCGAACCCGGCCCGATCAAGGACCGGCCGCTTCCGGTGATCTCGTGGCTGCTGTGCGGAGAACTCGGCCGCGCCCTCGGTGTGCCCGTCGACAACGCGAAGCCGACCTTCTTCGCCGCGTGCGAACTGAACGGCGTGACCGCCGACTACAGCGAACTGTCCACCGCCGTCACCCCGACCACGACGATCGCCGGATTACCCGCCCAGATCGACGGACGAGGCGTCTTCGTGCAGCTCACCGACGATCCGGCCGGGCAGACGCTGAAGTTCAAGGGCACCGGTGATCTCCCGGCGCTCGCCGAGAAGGTGGTGCCGCCGCTGCTCGGCCGTTAGGCGCGGTAGTTCGACAGGAGGTCGCCGAGCAGGGTCTCGTACGCCTTCCGCTCGAACGTGGCCCCGGTGAACCGGTACTCGTCCGGGTCGTCGAACGGCTCGTAGTCGGTTTGCCAACCGAGGGCCCGCCACTCGACCACGTCGTCGCCGAAGACGACCTCGACGCTGTACCCGCCGCAGCCGAGATCACCGCACAAGGGGCACACCAGCAGCGCGACCCGGCCATCGTCGAAATCACCCGGCAGTTCGCCCAGCAGACGGCGAAGCGCCGCGACAGCGGCCTCGCGCCACCCATCGTCGTCCAGGAACAACGGTGTCTGCTGCTGCGGCGGCTCAGACAGCATCGAGCACAGCGCGACGCCGTCGATCGTCCAGTCGAGAAACCGGGCCTCGCCGTCGTTCCATCGGGTCACCGACGGTTCGACGCCGAGTTCGTTCACACCCGCTCCCGCTTCAGCACCCGCAGACCGTTCCCGAACCGCCGCACCGGCAGGCTCACGCCGCCACGCCGGATCAGCACGACGGCGCAGGCTATCGCGGCGAGCGCCGAGACCGCGCCACCGATGTAGAACGGCGAGCGGCCGCCGAAAGCGTCGGCCATCCAGCCGGTCATCGGGCCGCCGATGGGGTTGCCGCCGATCAGCACCAGCACGTACAGGCCCATCACCCGGCCGCGCATCTCCGGGCTGACCGCGGTCTGCACGAGCGCGTTCGCCGTGTTCAGGAAGGTGATCGTGGCGAAGCCGAGCGGGATCAGCGCGAGGCCGAAGGTCAAGTACGTCGGCATGAACGCGGTGATCACCTCGAACGCGCCGAGCAGGAACGCCGAGATCAGCAGCAGCCGCACGCGCGGACCGCCGCGGGTGTTGCGGCGGGCCGACATCAGCGCGCCGGTGAAGGTGCCGACGGCGACCAATGTCGACAGCAGGCCGTAGCCGTCGGCGTTGGTGTGGAAGACGTTCGCGGCGACGATCGGCAGCGACGTGAAGTACGTGATGCCGAACGTGCTCACGAAGAACACCAGCACCATCACGGTCATCAGGTCGCTGCGCCGCCGCACGTATCGCAGCCCCTCGACGAGCTGCCCCTTCTCGCGCGGGATGGCCGGGCCGCGGAAGAGCTTGTCCGGGTTCATCATCACCAGCGCGGCGATGACCGCGCCCGTGCTCACCGCGTTCGCCATGAACAGCCAGCCGGTGCCGACCCAGGTGATCGCGAAACCCGCGATGGCCGGGCCGACGATGCGGGCCATGTTGAAGATCGACGAGTTGAGCGCGACGGCGTTGGTGACCTTGTCCCTGCCCACCATCTCGGCTACGAACGACTGCCGCGCGGGCACCTCCAGCGAGGCGGTCACGCCGAGGGTGAAGCAGAGGAGGTACACGTGCCAGAGCGCCGCGATCCCGCTCAGATCGAGCGCGCCGAGGACGACCGCCTGCGCCAGCACGGCGATCTGGATGCCGATCAGCAGCCGCCGCTTGTCGACGCGGTCGGCCAGCACCCCGGCCCACAACGAGAGGAACAGCGTCGGCGCGAACTGCAGCGCGACCGCGATGCCGAGCGCGATCGGGTCGTTGCCGCTGAGGGTGAACACCAGCCAGTCCTGCGCGATGCGCTGCATCCAGGTGCCGATGTTCGAGATGACCTGGCCGGTGAAGAAGAGCCGGTAGTTACGGACCTTCAGCGAGGAGAACATGCTCCCGCGCGGCTTCTCGGGCGCGGGCGGTGGTGGAGCGGGTTCCCGGGTAACGGTGGTCTTGGAAGGACACTGTGTTTCGTTACCCGTGGTCGTCACCGCTGTTAGTTCCCCGCCATCCTGTCGATGATCTCGGAGGCGCGAGAGAGCACTTCACGTTCTTCGGCGCTCAACTCCGCCAATTGCTTGTCCAGCCAGATCTCCCGCGCGGTGATCTGCTCGATCACGTAGGCCCGGCCGCGGTCGGACAACTCGACGATCGCCTGGCGGCCGTCCGTCGGATGCGGCCTGCGCTCGACGTAACCCATCTCCTCGAGCGCGGCGATCACCCTCGTCATCGAGGGCGGCTGGACGCCTTCCTTCGCGGCGAGCTGGCCGGGGGTCAGCGCACCGCATTTGTGCAGCGTCGACAACGCGGACACCTGGGTCAGCGAGATGCCGTCACCGGCGCGCTGGGCCCGCAGCCGTCGATTCAGCCGCACCACCGCGAGACGCAGGCGGCTCGCCAGTGAGCGCTCGTGCGTGTCTCCGGACATATAGTTAGCATACCTCACGATCGGATCATCGGCCCGTGAGATCGCCCACGGATGACATAACCGCTGGTCAGTTGAACGCGGCTTGGATGGGACCGACCGCGAAGTAGGCCACGAACATCACCGCGATACCCCACATGAGCGGATGCACACCCTTGGCCTTGCCGGTGACCGCGCGGATGACGACGTAGCTGACGAAGCCGGCGCCGATGCCGTTGGCGATCGAATAGGTGAACGGCATGACCACGATGGTCAGGAACGCGGGCAGCGCGACGGTGAAGTCGGCGAAGTCGATCTCCTTGACCTGGCTCATCATCAGCGCGCCGACGACGACCAGCGCCGGAGCGGCGGCTTCGACCGGGACGACCTGATAGAGCGGGGTCAGGAACATGGCCGCGATGAAGAGCACCCCGGTGACGACGTTCGCGAGCCCGGTCCTGGCGCCCTCGGCGATACCGGACGCGGATTCGACGAAGACGGTGTTCGAACTCGACGACGCGAAACCGCCCGCCACCGCGGCGGTGCCGTCGACGAACAGGGCCTTGCCGACGTTCGGGAGTTTGCCGTCCGGCGGGAGGAGACCGCCCTCCTTCGCCAGGCCGGTCATCGAGCCCATGGTGTCGAAGAAGTCCGCCAGCACCAGGGTGAACACCAGCAGCACGACGGTGATGATCGGCAGCCGCGTCCAGGCGCCGAAGGAGATGTCGCCGACCAGCGAGAGGTCCGGCACGCCGAGGACCTGATCGGGCAGCGCCGGGTAGCCGAGGTTCCAGCCCTGCGGGTTGACGCCCTTCGACGGGCCGACCTTGGTGATCGCCTCGATGACGATCGCCAGCACGGTCGAGGCGAGGACACCGATCAGGATCGCGCCCTTGACCCGCTTCGCCACCAGGATGCCGGTAACCAGCAGGCCGACGACGAACACCAGCGTCGGCCACGACGCGATCGAACCGTTGATGCCGAGCCCGACCGGCACGGTCGTCTTCGCGTCGTCCGGAACGCGGCGGACGAAACCGGCGTCGACCAGGCCGATCAGGCAGATGAACAGGCCGATGCCCACCGCGATCGCGGATTTCAGCGGCGGCGGCACGGCGTTGAACACCGCCGTCCGGATGCCGGCGAACACCAGCAGGACGATGATCAGGCCCTCGATCACCACCAGGCCCATCGCCTCCGGCCAGGTCATCTGGGAGGCGAAGGTGACCGCGATCAGACTGTTGATGCCGAGACCGGTGGCGATGGCGAACGGGTAGTTCGCGACCAGGCCCATGACGATGGTCAGCACCCCGGCGACCAGCGCGGTCACCGCGGCGACCTGCGGCACGGGGAGGATGTCTCCGAGGACGTCCTTGTGCGCGCCCGCGTCGTCGGCGGAGAAACTGCCGAGGATCAGCGGGTTCAGGACCACGATGTAGGCCATCGTGAAGAAGGTGACGACCCCGCCGCGGATCTCACGTCCCGGTGTCGAGCCGCGCTCGCTGATCTTGAAGAACCGGTCCAGTGTGGACCGGGTGCGCTGCTCCGCCATCGCGTACCACCCTTCGCCCGTTGCCGGGTACCCTTCCCCACGTGGGCGAATCGATCAATTCCGGGGAAGTAAACGGTTCATTGCGGCCAACGCCGGAGCTGCCGAAGCGGCTGACCGACCTGACGCCGGTCGTGATCGTAGGTACCTCGCTCTGGGCGGTCGCGACCGTGGTCCTGTTCTTTGTGACCGACGGCATCTGGGTGCAGACGGCGTTCTCCGGCCTCGTGCTCGGCTTCATCGGTCTCGCGATCATCGCCTGGCAGCGCGCCGCCGCCCGCCGGGGCTCGAAGAGCGCCCAACGCTTCTAGCCCCGCATTTCGTCCTCTGAATGCGGTAGTTGCACACGCAAGGACCGCATTCAGAGGACGAAACGCGTCAGTTCAGGAGAGCCGAAGGCGAGGGGTCTTCGAGCAGGGCCGTCAGGACGTGCCGGTCGGCCCAGCGGTCCGTCGCCCAGGCGAAGGCCCGGCCGAGCCCTTCGGGGGTGTCGGCGGCGTGCAGCCTGCCGTCGGACCACCAGGCGACGTCGTGCTCCGCGTCCTCGAAGGTCACCGTCAGCGCCTCGTGCAGCAGCACCCCGCCCTCGGGCGGTTCGACGCCCAGCTGATCGGCGGCCAGCCGAAGCGCGGGCAACTCCGTCCACGGCACGTATTCGCCGTCTTCGGTGACCTTGGCGTCGAGACCGCTCGCCACCGGCAGGTCCAGCAGTTCCGCCAGCGCGGCGGCGCCGCTCGCCGCGACGACCATCCGCTCCGGCGCCAGCACGGCGGCGAACCACGGTACGTCGAGCACGACGGCGTTCTGGGCATCGACGGCCGAACCATCGGCGGCGCGGACGCGATCCGGCGGCGCGACGTCCACTGTGTACTCGGCGAGGGCCGCGTGCGCCCGGGAAGCGAGCCCGGGGCTCACCTTGCGCTCGGGGTCACCCAGCCGCTCCAAGAGATCTTCGACGTCTTCGGCCTCGGAACCCAGCTCTGTCCTTACCCCGATGGCGAGCAGGATCTCCTTGCTCAACCCCGAATCCGGGACGACGTCGTAGAGCCCGGCCAGCGCGGACGCTTCCGGCATCCGCCAATCGAGCGGCGCGTGCCCGTCCAGGAGCGCGTACCGCGCGAGCCACCAGCCGGTGTGCCCGCCGGGTTCGGTGAGGGCACGCCAGGTTTCGGGACGGGACGCGAGCAACCGCAGCGCCTCCGGCCAGGCGTCATCGCCGACGAGATCGAGATCGCGCACGGCGAGCACCCGTGACGGCGGGCGCTCCAGCGAATCCCACCAGTCGTGCTCGTCGGGCAGTCCGTGCTCGGGTTCCAGCGGTTCGTCGTCGGTGATGATCGCGAAGGAATCCAGCACGCCGGCCGCGACGAGCGTGGCCGCCGGCCAGTCCTCGGCGAATTCCTCGTCCAGCACGGACAAAGCGCCGTCTTCTTCGAACACCTCGGGATCGAAGATGTCGCCCAGTGGCGACGTGGGCAGGACGAGTTCGTCCGCGCGACGCCAGCCGTCCTCACTCGGCAAGGCCAAAGCGCCCGCCCAATCGGGGGCCTCGTCACCGACCTCGGCGATCAGGCGGAGCACCGCACCCGCGAGGGCCATACCGTCCAAACCGGACCGGACGTCTTCGACGCTGCGTTCGACGGCGGCGCTCAGCGCGTCGGCTTCGAGCAGGTCGCTCGCCTCTGCGTGCTTGGCTCCCAAGCGTTCCAGCAACGGATGCGCGGCGGCCGGATGCACGAGCCGCAGGCCGATGATGTCCACATCGGACAGGAGTTCGAGCAGTTCCGCCGAGCCGCCGACGAGCAACGCGTCGCGGACGCCGGGCAAGGTACGGCCGTCCGACATCGGCACCGGCAAGGCGCCGAGGTCGTCCTTGGTGAGGTCGTGCGCTTCGAGCGCCGGGAGCAGCACGTCATAGAGCGAACGCCACCACGAGGGCTCGCGCTGTGCCCCGGCCAGCAGCTCGATGGCCTCGGCGGGTGAGAGCGACTGCGCGCCGACGGCGCGAAGGTCCACACCGGACAGTGAAGTCAGTCCAGGCACGAGGTCCGCCAGCAGCGGCGCCAGCCCTGGTACGTCCACCGACAGGACACGCGCCTGACGCCCCGGCAAGTCGTCACCTGTTTGCGCGGGAAGCCAGGGCAAGCCGGCGAGATTCTCGAGGATGGCCTCCCGCAGCGTTCCGTCCACAGTGGAACGCGGGAAGTCCGCGCCCGGCACGAGCGCCAGACGTTCCTTGCCGGGCAAGGAACGGACGAGATCGACGTACTCCCGCGCGGCGTTCTTCAGTGCCGCCGTCAGCTCCGGACCCGGCAGCGCGCGGCGGCGGGACGGCTCGATCGGCAACGTCGCGATCAGCCTGGCAGGCAGGGAAAGCTCGTCGTCGGTGGGGGTCGGCGCGTGCAGGACGTCGTCACCGAGCGGCCGGGGCGACCCGGACCCGTCCAGCGGGACGGCCCAGACGACGTCGCCGCGATGGACCTGCCAGTGCTCGGCACCGTCCGGTGACGCGATCTCGACGACGCCGTCACCGAGATCGGACCGGCGCCAGACACCGCCCTCGACCTCGATGCTTTCGAGCCAGGACAGGGTGAGCAGGAGATCGCCGATGTCGTTCTTCAGGTCCGCCAGCAGGGCCTGGCTGTCGACGCTCTCACTCAGCGGAAGCCGGACCTCGGTGGTGAAGCCTTCGGGCACGGGAGGTTCGGCTTCGGCGACCGGCCACGGAAGCCGGAGCACGGGAACGTCTCCGGCGCGGCCGGCTTCGGCGCGCGTGCGTTCCGCGGAGAAGGCGACCCCACCGGTCACCGAAACGATCCTCGGCTCGGCGGAAACCGTGAGCACGGCGGCGAACCCGACGCCGAAACGGCCGACGGTCTCCTCCCCCTTGCCGGAAGCGCGAAGGGAGGCAAGGGATTCGACCCCGCGGGAGGCCAAGGGCGCACCCGTGTTGGCGAACCTCAGCTCACCGTCCACGACGGACACCCTGAGCCTGCCGCGTTCACCGGCGGCCAGGGCGGCGTCGGCGGCGTTCTGCGCCAGCTCGACGAACAGCCGGTCACGGTAGCCGCCGACCCGCAGGTCGTTCTCGGTGTTCGTGTCCTCGGTGAACCGCGTCGGCGAATCGGCCCACGCCCGCAGGACTGCGGCGCGGAGCCGCTCGGTGCCAAACGGGTCAGTACTCACTGGCGCTTTCGGCCTCGACCTGAGCTTCGTCGGCGGTCTCCTCGGCCGGGGAGACGGTCTCCGGCTCGACCTCCGGCTGGACCTCGGCGGAGGTCTCCGGGGCGGGCTCGAAGTCGATCAGCGAGTCGTCGTAGACCAGTTCCGCCACCGGCACGGACGAGGTCACCTCGACCTCGATCTCGGAATGCGCGCCGCAGCCGTACTCGACGTCGACGACGTGACCGTCCGCCGGGGAGATGTCGTTGGTGCACGCGCCGAAGGCCGCGCTCAGCGAACCGGCCAGCGGCACGAAGAACCCGCAGCTCCCGCAGACGTCCGGCGCGCTGCGCGCCATGTCCGACCGCGGGCCGAACTCGCCGCTGTGCCAGCGGGCGGCGGCGTCGAGCCTGCCGTGCCGCGACAGCACGTGGACCCGCCCGAGACCGGCCTCCATGGCGACCTCTTCGACCGCGGGGTCGTCGGACTCCAGGTACGCCGGGACGAGCCGCGGATCGTCCTTCTCCACCGGGAAGATGTCGCCGACGCCGAGGTCGCCCGCCTGGACACGGCGGTCCCACGGCACCCACGCCGGGGCGACGCGCGCTTCCGGACCGGGGATCAGCACGACCTCGCTGACCGTGATCGGCTCTTCCTCGCCGGCGAGCGCGACCGTGACCGACCAGCGCCAGCCTCGATAACCCGACACGGTCGCCTCGAACAGGTGGCTCGCGGAGACCGCGTCCTCCCGGTCGACGCCGACGTGCGCGCCGACCTGTTCGGCACCGGCGTCCTCCAGCACCGCCGCACGGGCGAGATCGACCGCCTCGGCGAGTTTGCGCTGGATGGAGCCGTCGTCCAGAGTCAACAGCAGGGTCATGCCCCCATTCTGCCGCACGCGATATCGCGGTCCGTGTCAGGCTGTCCGCGTGCGCACGCTGATGACCATGTCACTCCTGCTGGCCGCCGTCCTCGGTGGCTGCGCCGCCGCGCCGGTGAGCGACGCCGCCCCGCCCGCGCCCGAGAAATTCAAGGTGCGGGTGCTCTCGACCCTGCCCCACGACCCGGCCGCCTTCACCCAGGGCCTCGAGTTCTCCGGCGAGACGCTGTACGAGGGGACCGGCCTGGTCGGGAAGTCGTCGATGCGGGCCGGGCCCCCGGGAGCGGCGCCGTCGGTCCGGCAGGACCTGCCCGACCTGTTCGGCGAGGGCATCACCGTGCTGGGGCCGACGGCCTGGCAGATCACCTGGCAGGACGGCGTCGCGATCGAACGCGACGCCAAGACGCTGGCCGAGCTGAGGCGCGTGAACTACACCGGCGAGGGCTGGGGGCTGTGCCACCGCGACGGGCAGCTGGTGATGAGCGATGGGTCGTCGAAGCTGACCTTCCGTGACCCCGTGACCTTCGCGCCGACAGGCGGTGTCGATGTCGGCCGTGACCAGCTGAACGAGCTGGAATGCGTCGGGGGCTCCGTGTACGCGAACGTCTGGCAGACCGACCGGATCCTGCGGATCGACGCCGCGACCGGGCGGGTGACCGGCGAGATCGACGCGTCCGGGCTCCTCACTCCCGAGGAGCGGAGCTCCGCCGACGTCCTCAACGGCATCGCGGCGGTGCCGGGGACCGACGAATTCCTGATCACCGGCAAGCTCTGGCCCAGGATGTTCCGCGTGAAATTCGTCGCGACCACCTAGAAAGCAGTGGTGAACGCGCGAAGCGAGACCCGCGTAAGGCAGGATTGAAGCGTGGGAATCTTCGGCTCGAACTCTGGACCCGACGGCACGCCTTCCGGCAGGCCGGGCAAGGAGCGTGGCCGCAAGAGCAAGCGGAAGTGGACGCCGGAGCCGGGAGCCGCCCAGGTACGCAACTGGTCCGCGCCACCGCCCACCCGCGTCGACCAGCAGCCGGTGCCGCCCGCGGCCCGTCCGCAGCACCAGCCCCACTACCAGCCGCATCCCGCCGGGCCGACCGCCGACGAGGCACGCACCAGCGCGATCCCGATGGGGCACCACCAGCCGCCCCCGCCGAGGACCCCTCCCCGCGGCGCGCGGCCGTATCCGGATCCTTCGCAGCGGCAGACCGAACCCGTCCGGCGCCGTCCGGGCGGGTTCTACGACGAGCACCCGCCGGGCAGCGGCGAGTACGAGCACTACGACACCGGTGGCTACGCGGGTGAGCCGCGTGTCGCCCAAGAGCAGCCGCACGAGCATCCGACGACCGCGGTCCCGCCACGCGCGGGCTCCCTGCCGAAGATGCCGAAGAAGATCACGGTCACCCGGGTCGCGGCGATGCGCAGCCGTCAGCTCACCGGGCAGGCCGTCGGAGCCTTCCAGCGCGCGACGAAGGCGGACGGCGCCGACAAATCGGGCCTGACGTCGCTGACGTACGCGGTGATGCTGAACTACGCCAGCGACGCCGCCATGGCGATCGCGCTGGCCAACACCTTGTTCTTCGCCGCCACCAGCGGGGAGAGCAAGGGCAAGGTCGCGCTCTACCTGCTCATCACGATCGCACCGTTCGCGCTGGTCGCGCCGGTGATCGGCCCGGCGCTGGACAAGATCCAGCGCGGCCGCAGGCTCGCGATGTGCGTGTCCTCGGCGGGGCAGGCGCTGATGGCGATCGTGATGGCGCTGCACTTCGACGACTGGCTCCTGTACCCGGCGGCGCTGGGCATGATGGTGCTCTCGAAGTCGTTCACCGTGCTCAAGGCCGCCGTGACCCCACGGGTGCTGCCACCGGAGATCACGCTGTCCAAGACCAACGCGCGGCTGACCGTGTTCGGCCTGGTCGCCGCCGGTGCGTTCGGCGCGCTGGCGAGCGGGGTCAACGCGATCTGGGGCTCTCAGGGCGCGCTGTGGTTCACCATGCTGATCTGTGTCGCCGCCGCGGTGCAGTCGATGCGCATCCCGTCCTGGGTCGAGAAGACCGAGGGCGAGGTGCCGGCGTCGCTGTCCGCGCATCCCGAGCGGCGGGTCAAGAAGCAGCGGCAGCCGATGGGGCGGCAGATCGTCGTCTCGTTGTGGGGCAACGGCACCGTCCGCGTGCTGACCGGGTTCCTGATGATGTTCTCCGCGTTCGCGGTGAAGGCGCAGGCGGAAGGCAGCGGGCAGAGCCCGTTCGACCAGCTGCTGCTGCTCGGGATCATCGGTGCCGCGGCCGGTGTCGGCGGTTTCCTCGGCAACGCGCTTGGCTCGCGGCTGCACTTCGGCAAACCGGATCAGGTGATCCTGGCCTGTGTCGGGGCCTGTCTCGGCATCGCGATCATCGCCACCGTGGCGGCGGGACTGGCGACGGCGGCGATCGTGGCGCTCGTCGGCGCGACCGCGAGCGCGCTGGCGAAGATCAGCCTCGACGCCGTCATCCAGGAAGACCTGCCGGAAGAGTCGCGCGCGTCGGCGTTCGGGCGGTCGGAGACCGTGCTGCAGATGTCCTGGTGCTTCGGCGGTGCCGTCGGCCTGCTGCTGCCGCCGACGTACTGGATCGGCTTCCTGGTGCTGTCGATCCTGCTGACCGTCGGGTTCACGCAGACGTTCATGGTCCGGCGCGGCACTTCGCTGATCCCGGGGCTCGGCGGCGACCGGCCGCTGCGCCCGGAGCCGACGAGCGAATCGCCGATCCCCTCGCAGCCCGGTGACTCCCGGTGGCGGCCAGGCTCGTAATCTTCACCGTATGCGGCGACTTCGTATTTTGGCCCTACTCGCGGCGGGTGGTTTCGTGGTGGCCGGTTGTGCGGCCCCCGGCCCCGAAGAGGTGACCTTCTTCGCCGACGGCAAGACGGTGAACGTCGCCCCGCTGGCGTCCTGCGACATCAAGAGCGCGCAGTGCACCACCCGGCCCGACGCCGCGGGCAAGCTGCGCATCCGGCCGGGCAAGCCGGTGCAGATCTCGGTGCCGAGCGCGATCGCGGAGACACCGTGGAAGGTCACGGTGCAGTACGTGAACGGCAAGGGCGAGCCGCAGGAGCTCAAGCAGGACATCATCACGTCGCTGGACCGGTTCGCCTACACCGTGACGACGCCCCGGCCGGACGACCAGATCCTCGTCGTCGAGGTCGCGCAGGCTTCGGTGCTCAGCCGGACCGGGCGTCCGGAGGACGCGGAGGCGGTCACCACGGCGATCTGGTCGCTGCAGGTCGAGCCGCCGGCCGCCTGAGGGGAGCAAGGGACCTTTGCTACCGCGCGCGGCCTCTCGGTGCGGTCGACCTGCGCAGGTAAGTCCGTGAAGGTCTCCACGGACTTACCTACGACCGGCCTTCCCCGAGTCACGGCGCCACCAGGATTCGAGACACCGCGGGACGCCGTTGATGAGGGATTCGGGACGTTCAATGTCCCCGATCCCTCATCGACGAAACCGCCGGCCGCGCGGGTGGGTGAACAAATACGAATCCGCCAAGGAGGCCTTCACGGACCCGGGCGCGGCCGATCAGGGATCGAGGTCCCGGGCGACGGCGCGCATGATCTCGGCGATCTGCTTCGTGTTCTTCCGGTCCGGGTAGCGGTTGCGCCGCAGGTCCGGCTGCACCTTGAGCTCGAGCAGCTTGATCATGTCCTCGATGAGCCCGTGCAGCTCCTCGGCGGGACGGCGGCGCGCCTCGGCGACCGACGGCGGCGGGTCCAGCAGCCGGACGGAGAGCGCTTGCGGGCCGCGGCGGCCGTCGGCGACACCGAACTCGAGGCGCTGGCCCGCCTTGAGCCCTTCGACGCCCTGCGGCAGCGCGGCTTTGCGGATGTAGACGTCGGCGCCCCCATCCTGGGTGACGAAACCGAAACCCTTCTCCGCGTCGTACCACTTGACCTTGCCGGTCGGCACTTCCCTCACCAGTCCTTTGCTGTCCTGCTCACAACGAACGCGCCCGGGGCGTACCCAGGGCGCGCGTCCCATAAGCGTATCTCGCCACACGCCCTGTGGAGAAGCGGATACCGGCGGATACCCTCTGCTTCATGGAGACCGCAGTAAAGGAGGCCGCTGTGGCCGTCCCCGAAAAGCCCGGCAAACCGATCCTCATGCGCGTCGGCATCGGCCTGTTCGCGCTCGGCATGATCGCCGTCACAGCGGTGTTCGTGCTGTTCGCCGCCGGACTGGAGAACCTGCCGGTGTGGCTGTCCGCCGCGGCGGGTGTGATCACTCCGCTGGGGCTGGCCCTCGGCCTGATCGCCCTGATCCGCGAGGCTCGCCGAAAGAGCTGAGCCAGCCGGGGAACTCGGTCAGCGAGTCGAACACCACGTCGGCCCCTTCCGCGAGCAACTCCTCCTTGGTGCATGGGCCGGTCGTGACCCCGATGGGGACCGCACCGGCCGCCAGTGCGCCGCGGATGTCGCCGAGGTGGTCCCCGACGTAGACACGGGCGCCGTGCTCGGTGAGCGCGGCGGCCTTCTCGGTCGACCACAGCTCCCCCACCAGGACGTCGACCTCGAGACCGAGCGCGTCCAGGTGGAGTTTCGCGTTGGGCGCGTACTTCCCGGTGACGACGACGGTGCGCCCACCCGCCTCGCGGACCGCGTGCAGTGCCTCGGCCGCGCCGGGCATCGCGACCGTCACGGGCACGACCGTCTCCGGGTACATCGCGCGGAAGCGCGTCACCAGCTCCGGGATGCGCTCCTCCGGCGCCCCGAAGCCCCGCAGGCTGGCGTCGAGCGGCGGGCCGAGGTTGGCCGCGAAGTACTCGCCGTCCAGCGGCAGGCCGGACTCCACGCCGAGCGCGTTCATCACCGCGACCATGCCCGGCCGCGGATCGATCAATGTCATGTCGAGGTCGAACCCCACGGTGATGCCCACACGGCCACGGTAGCCGCAGCCACCGACTGATTTACACCGGATGGGTGCCCGTCAACTTCTTTGACATGGACGCGATCTGTGTCAAGCTGGAAGTGTGGGCGACATCACGAGCTTCTCCGATCGAACCAAGGCCTCTCTGCGGGAGGCTCTGCTCGACGCGGCCACCGACCTGCTCACCGAACGCGGCTACACGGCCCTGCGGATGGCGGACGTCGCCGCCCGCGCCGGAGTGAGCAGGCAGACCGTCTACAACGAGTTCGGCAACAAGGGCACGCTCGCCGAGTCCGTGATCCTCCGGACGACGTCGGAGTTCCTGGAAGGCATCCGCCTGCGCGTCCAGGACGCGCGGGACCTGCGCGACGGGATCCGGGTGGCGGTCGTCCACACGATCGAGCACGCCCGCGAGAACCGGCTCGTCGCCACGACACTCGGCACCGAAGCGGGCGAGGATCTCCTTCCCCTGCTGACCACCAAAGGCGAACCGATCCTGACCGCGGCCACCGAGGTCGCGGCCGGGCAGTACCGCGAGTTCGAGCCGTCGCTGTCCCCGGAATCCGCCGCGCTGCTGGCGGAGACCGTCGTGCGGCTTTCCCTCTCCCATCTCGTCATGCCGACGCATTCGGCCGACGAGGCGGCGGCTTCGGTCGTCGCCGTGCTGGCGCCCGCCATCCGGGCGCTGACCACCGATTAGTCCACAATGGAGTGACATGAAGGGTACGTCATGACCGATACGCTCTCCGAACTGCGGACCGGTTTTTCCTCACTGCGCGAAGGCGGGCTGAATTGGGACTCGTTCCCCTTGCGGCTGTTCGTCAAGGGGAACAAGAAGTTCTGGAATCCCGCCGACATCGACTTCTCCCGGGAGCGCGAGGGCTGGGAGACGCTCAACCCGGAGCAGCAGCGGTCGGCGACGTACCTGGTGTCGCAGTTCATCGCAGGCGAAGAGGCTGTCACCGAAGACATCCAGCCGTTCATGCGGGCGATGTCCGCGACCGGGCGCTTCGGCGACGAGATGTACCTGACGCAGTTCTGCTTCGAAGAGGCCAAGCACACCGAGGTGTTCCGCCGCTGGATGGACGCCGTCGGGCTGACCGAGGACCTGCATCCGTACGTCGCGGAGAATCCGCACTACCGCAAGCTTTTCTACGAAGAGCTGCCGCAGTCCTTGCGTGCGCTGGAGGACGATCCCAGTCCGCTCAACCAGATCCGCGCGAGCGTCACCTACAACCACGTCATCGAAGGCAGTCTCGCGCTGACCGGGTACTACTCGTGGCAGCTGATCTGCACGCAGCACAACATCCTGCCGGGTGTGCAGGAGGTGGTACGCCGTATCGGCGACGACGAACGCCGCCACATGGCGTGGGGCACCTTCACCTGCCGCCGCCACGTCGCCGCGGACGACTCGCTGTGGGACGCGGTGCAGCAGCGGATGGGCGAGCTGCTACCCCACGCGCTCGACATGATCCAGTGGGTGCAGAGCCAGTTCGAAGAGACTCCCTTCGACTTCGACCAGGAGCAGATCACCCAGTACGCGGCCGACCGGGCGCAGCGCCGGCTGGGCGCGATCGAATCCGCGCGCGGGATGCCGGTGGAGCAGATCGACCTCGACTACTCGCCGGAGAACCTCGAAGAGACCTTCGGCGAAGAAGACGCGAAGGCGATCGCCGCGGCCGCCGCCAACACCGCGGCCTAGCGCGTGAAGGCCCCCTTCACTCGGCTGAACCGACGGAAGGGGGCCTTCACGCGCTTTCGAAGGTCATCCGGCGGGCCAGCAGACGGCGTGCGTGCGGCCGTTCTCGTTGCCGGACAGGCCGATGATCGTCCCGTTCGCCGTGATGTGGTCGGCGACGCTGTAGGTACCGCCCGGCAAAAGCGCCGAGCACCGTCCGGGTGCCGTCGGCGGCCCACTTCGTCGCGATGTTGTTCACCGCCGAGGCCCGGCAGCGCGGAAATGCGACCCCGCGGGTCCCATTTCGCCGCGTGGTACTTGATCTGGCGTCCAGCGGCGTGGACGAGCCGACCATGACGCCGTCGTCGTTGACCGCGTTGACCTGGCTGTACTGGTCTCCCGGCAGGGTTCCCAGATCGATGGGGGCGGTCGCGGGAGCCGCGGCGACAGCGGCAGGACGATCGCCGAGACGGCCAGGGCGAGAACTCTTCTGCTTCGCTCGAGTTTCATTCTTCCCCCTCGCGGCCGTTCGGATCCACCGCGAAGGGAACACGCGGCAAAACTGTGACAGGTTGCCCCCGAAGTGTCAGGCGTGTTTGGTAGCCGCCGCCTTTTCGAGTCCGAGGATGCTGATCGACTCCGCCCGCATCTCGACCTTGCGCACCTTGCCGGTCACCGTCATCGGGAACTCCTCGACGACATGGACGTACCGCGGGATCTTGTAGCGCGCCAGCTTCCCCTCGCAGAACTCCCGCACGGCTTCGGCCGTCAGCGGCTCCGCGCCCTCGCGCATGCGGACCCACGCCATCAGTTCCTCGCCGTACTTCTCGTCCGGGACGCCGATGACCTGCGCGTCGAGGATGTCCGGATGGGTGTAGAGGAACTCCTCGATCTCGCGCGGGTACAGGTTCTCACCGCCGCGGATGACCATGTCCTTGATCCGGCCGGTGATGTTGACGTACCCGTCGGCGTCCATGATCGCGAGGTCGCCGGTGTGCATCCACCGCGCCGCGTCGATCGCCTCGGCCGTCTTGTCGGCCTGCTCCCAATAGCCGAGCATCACCGAGTAGCCGCGTGTGCAGAGTTCGCCGGGTTCGCCGCGCGGCACGGTCAGCCCGGTCTCCGGATCGACGACCTTGACCTCCAGATGCGGCCCGACCCGCCCGACCGTCGACACCCGCCGTTCCACCGAATCGTCCGCGCGGGTCTGCGTGGACACCGGCGACGTCTCGGTCATGCCGTAGCAGATCGACACCTCCGCCATGCCCATCCGGTCGATGACCTGTTTCATCACCTCGACCGGGCACGGCGAGCCCGCCATGATCCCGGTGCGCAGCGAGGACAGGTCGTGTGAAGCGAAGTCCGGGTCGGCCAGTTCGGCGATGAACATCGTCGGAACGCCGTACAGGGACGTGCATTTCTCGGCCGCGACGGCTTCGAGGGTGGCCTTCGGCTCGAACGCGGGCGCCGGGATGACCATGCACGCGCCGTGGGTCGTCGCCGCGAGATTGCCCATCACCATGCCGAAACAGTGGTAGAAGGGCACGGGGATGCAGATCTTGTCGGCTTCGGTGTAGTTGCAGAGTTCGCCGACGAAGTAGCCGTTGTTGAGGATGTTGTGGTGGCTCAGCGTGGCGCCCTTGGGGAAACCCGTGGTGCCGGACGTGTACTGGATGTTGATCGGGTCGTCCGCGGACAGTTCGCCTTGGCGCTTGGCGAGCCTCGACGGATCCGCGCCGCGTCCGTTCTCCAGCAGCGACGTCCACTCCTCGCTTTCGAGCAGCACGACGTGTTCCAGCGCCGGGCATTTCGGTCCCGCTTCGGCGATCATGCCCGCGTAGTCCGACGTCTTGAACGACGCCGCGGCCACGATGAGCTTGATCCCGGCCTGGTTCAGCACGTACTCGAGTTCGTGCGAGCGGTACGCCGGGTTGATGTTGACCAGGATCGCGCCGATCTTCGCGGTCGCGTACTGGACGCAGGTCCACTCCCACCGGTTCGGCGACCAGATGCCGACGCGGTCGCCCTTGGCGATCCCGAGGTCCAGCAGGCCCAGTGCGAGCGCGTCCACCTCGGCTGCGAGTTCGGTGTAGGTCCAGCGTTTCCCGGCGGCGCGGTCGACGAGCGCGTCCCGGTCGCCGAAGGCGGCGACGGTGCGGTCGAAGTCGTCCCCGATGGTGTCCCCCAGCAGCGGGGTGTCCGAGATTCCCGATGCGTAGCTCGGCAAGGCGGGGGCGTCGGGCATGGAGACTCCTGCGTTCGGCGGCATCGACGCGTCGAGTCTAGGAACGCGGCGTGACGGCGGCCACCTGCAAGTGGAGACCACCTCAGGGGAAACCCGGAGGCCGGGTCCGGCCGTGGCCGATATCGTCGGAGACATGCGCCTCTACATCGTCGACGCCTTCACCTCCGAGGCCTTCGCCGGTAACTCCGCCGGCGTCGTGCTGCTGGACTCGCCGGGTGACGCGGGCTGGATGCAGTCCGTCGCCGCCGAGTTGAGGCACGCCGAGACGGCCTTCGTCGAGGTCGGTGGCGAAGGCCCGAAGTCGCTTCGCTGGTTCACGCCGGAGACCGAAGTCGACCTGTGCGGGCACGCGACGCTGGCGACCACGCACGTCCTCGGCGGCGAACAGACCTTCACGACGAAAAGCGGCGAGTTGCGCTGCCGCGCCGAAGACGGCTGGGTGTCGATGGACTTCCCGTCGGACCCGCCCCGCGAGTCGGACGACGATCTGTCGTCGATCCTGCCGGGCGTCTCCTTCGAGTACGTCGGGCGCAGTAAGCACAACCTGTTCGCGGTGGTGGACGACGCGTCCGTGGTGCGCTCGCTCGCCCCGGACCTCGCCGCGCTGCGCGCGCACTGGAACGGACGGCTGATGGTCACCGCGCCGGGTGATGTGGAGGGGATCGACTTCGTCACCCGGTTCTTCGCGCCGGGCGTCGGCATCGACGAAGACCCGGTCACCGGCTCCGCGCACTGTGTCCTCGCGCCGTACTGGTCCGCTCGCCTCGGCCGGGACAAGCTCGTCGGCGAACAGGCCTCGGCCCGCGGCGGCATCGTGCGGATGAACCTCGAAGGCGACCGCGTTTTGCTTTCGGGGCAGGCGGTCACCGTGGCCAGCGGGGAGTTGCACGTCTGATGCGCCTGATCCTGAACGTCATCTGGCTCGTGCTGTGCGGCCTGTGGATGGCGCTCGGCTACGTCGTCGCCGGCGTCATCTGCTGCATCCTGATCGTCACCATCCCGTTCGGGCTGGCGTCGTTCCGGATCGCGGCCTACGCGCTCTGGCCGTTCGGCCGCACCGTGGTGGACCGGCGCGACGCCGGGGCCGCGTCGACGATCGGCAACGTCATCTGGTTCCTCTTCGCCGGGCTTTGGCTCGCGATCGGGCACGTGCTGACCGGGGTGGCGCTCTGCGTCACGATCGTCGGGATCCCGCTCGGCGTGGCGAACTTCAAGATGATCCCGGTCTCGCTGATGCCGCTGGGCAAGGAGATCGTGGAGCTTCCCTGACGATCAGTCCTCGGGTTCCCAGGGCAGCGGCACGATGAGGCACGGGCCGCCGACGAACAACCCGCCGTCGATCCCCAGCGCCTTCCCGCCCGCGTAGAGGTACGGTCCCTCGATCTGCGCGGGGTGGATCCCGAGCTGGTCGGCGATGACGCTGTGCCCGTGCACGATCCGCTCGCCGCCGAGCCGGTCCATGACCTGCTGCGCGACGTCCGCGCCGTCCGGGCCGCGGAAGGCGTAGCGCGTGGTCATCCGCCGCCAGACGTCCCACCAGGCCTGGATGTCGCTGCCTTCGAGGATTTCGCGGCCGCGCGCGTTGATGCCGTCGATGTCCTCGCCCCAGTCGAGGTACTCGAGCGTGTCCGAATGCATCAGCAGATGGTCCGCGGCCAGCGTCAGCATCGGACGGGAGGTCAGCCATTCGATATGTTGCGGGGTGAGCCTGTCCTGGTCTTCGAGCAGCCCGCCGTTGATCTCCCAGCTGCGGGCGAAGCTGCGCGGACCGAAGTCGGACGGCACCTCGGTGTCGCCGAAGTGGTACATCCCGAGCAGCAGGATCTCGTGGTTGCCCAGCAGCGTCCCGCAGTGGCCGCCCGCCGTCGCGGCCTGCCGTTCCAGCCGCATCACCAGGTCGATGACGCCGACGCCGTCGGGCCCCCGGTCGACGAAGTCACCGAGGAACCAGAGGGTCGTCTCCCCACCGGACCAGTCGTCGTCGGAGTCGATCAGCCCCTTCTCCCGGAGCGCTTCGGCCAGCTCGTCCCGGTGTCCGTGCACGTCACCGACCACGTAGGTCGAGGACGCGGGCTGATCGTCGTGCATCGTCTGACGATAAGCCCTCCGCATGCGGCTGTGTCGCTCAGCCTGTTGGCGGAGCTGATGACGGCCCGCGAAACCGGCCGAAGGCCCCGCTACGGGGCGCGGTCGCTCGCCTCTCCACACCGAGGTTGGGGGACCTTCGCTCCCACCCCTGTGGAGAAGTGAGAAGTGACGGCGCCGCGCCCTGCAGACGTCGCTCTCGCACGCGGGTTCACCACGGACTCAGCCTTCGCCGAAGGGGTCGCCGGTGCGCCCGACCAGATCGGCGATGGAGTCGATGATCTTGGTCGGCCGGTACGGGTAGTGCTCGGCGCTCTCCCGCGTGGAGATGCCGGTGAGCACCAGGATCGTCTGCAATCCGGCCTCGATTCCCGAGTGGACGTCGGTGTCCATCCGGTCGCCGATCATCAGCGTCGACTCCGAATGCGCGCCGAGCCGCCGCAGCGCGGAGCGCATCATCAGCGGGTTCGGCTTGCCCACGTAGTACGGCGAGCGGCCGGTCGCCTTCTCGATCAGCGCCGCGACCGAGCCGGTGGCGGGCATCGAGCCCTCCATGCTCGGGCCGGTGGCGTCCGGGTTGGTCGCGATGAACTTGGCGCCGCCCTCGATGAGCCTGATCGCGCGGGTTATCGCGCTGAAGCTGTACGTGCGGGTCTCACCGAGTACCACGTAGTCCGGGTCGCGTTCGGTCAGCACGTAGCCGACCTCGTGCAGGGCCGTGGTGAGCCCGGCTTCGCCGATCACGAACGCCGAGCCGTTCGGCCGCTGCGACGCGAGGAACTTCGCGGTCGCCAGCGCGGAGGTCCAGATGGCCTCCTCGGGGATGTCGAGACCGGTCCGCTCGAGCCTCGCCCGCAGGTCGCGCGGGGTGTAGATCGAGTTGTTGGTCAGCACCAGGAAGCCGATGTCGTTGGCGCGCAGCTCCTTGAGGAACTCGTCCGCGCCGGGTACGAGGTGCTCCTCCTGGACCAGCACGCCATCCATGTCGCTGAGGTATGTCCAACGGCGCTCGTTCATACCGCCCACCCTAATGATCCGAGACGGCGTGAACAGCCACGGACGCCGCCTTGACCGAAAGATTGACCGGTGTGCCGGGTTCGAGCGCCAGCTCGGCGACCGCGGCCGGGGTGAGGTCCGCGGCGAGACCCGCCGCCCAGTCGTCGCCGCGGGCCCGGACACGGATCACCGGTCCGTGGGGTTCGAGCGCGTCGACGATTCCCTCGACGGTGTTGCGCGGGCTGCCCCGGTGCTCGCCGTCCCGCGGGTACACCGCCACGGCACTGGGCGCGAAGACGGCGACGGCCGCTTCGCCCTCGACGACGTCCTCGGCCGGAATTCCGGCCAACTGCCCGCCTGACGTGCGCAAACCGCCCTCGGCGGCGATGCCGGGCACCAGGTTCAGCCCGGCGATCCGCGCGGTGAACGCCGTGCGCGGCGCGGAGAGGACCTTGCGGGTCTCGCCGCGTTCGACGATCCGGCCGCCGTCGAGGACGGCGACGTGATCGGCCAGCGCCAGCGCGTCGAGGGGGTCGTGGGTGACCAGCACGGTCGGCGGCCCGGAACGCAGGACCCGCCGGAGCAGCCCCCGGATGGCGGGCGCCGCGTCGACGTCCAGCGCGGCGAAGGGCTCGTCGAGCAGCAGGAGTCCCGGCTCGGCGGCCAGCGCCCGCGCGATCGCGACCCGCTGCGCCTGCCCGCCGGAGAGCTGCGCGGGCCGCCGTGCGGCCAGTTCGAGAGCGTCCACTTCGGTCAGCCACTCCCGCGCACGCTTCTTCGCCTCGGCGCGGCCGGCACCGGTCGAGCGCGGCGCGAAGGCGACGTTGTCCAAAGCGGACAGATGCGGGAAGAGCAGCGCGTCCTGGGAGAGCAGGCCGATGCCGCGCGCGTGCGGCGGCAGGCCCGCCAGGTCGCGGCCGTCGAGGGTGATCCGTGCCCGGCCGGGCCGGAGCAGACCGGCGAGGCAACCGAGCACACTGGACTTCCCCGACCCGTTCGGGCCGAGCAGCGCGAGCACTCCGCCATCAGGGACTTCGAAGCCGACGTCCAAGGTGAACTCGCCGCGCCGGAGGGCGAGCTCGGCCGAAAGGGTCACGACCGGACTCCTTCGAGCGCGCGCGGCCGGGCGAGCGCGATCACCGCGACGGCGACCAGGATGAGCAGCAACGCGAGCGCCACCGCGCTGTCGACGTCGACCTCGGCCTGGGTGTAGACCTCCAGCGGCAGGGTCCGGGTCACCCCTTCCAGGCTGCCGGCGAAGGTGATCGTCGCGCCGAACTCGCCCAGCGCCCGCGCGAAGCTCAGCACGATGCCCGAACCGAGCGCGGGCAGCAGCAGCGGCAGCGTGACCCGGCGGAACACCGTCCACGGTTTGGCGCCCAGTGTGGATGCGACCCTTTCGTACCGGTCGCCGGCGCCCCGGAGAGCTCCTTCGAGGCTGACCACCAGGAACGGCATCGCGACGAACGTCTGCGCGATGACCACGGCCGCCGTGGTGAACGGCACCTGCTCACCGGTCAGGGTGGTCACCAGGATCCCGAGGAAACCCTTGCGGCCCAACAGGTACAACAACGCCAGGCCGCCGACCACCGGCGGCAGCACCAGCGGCAGCAGCACCACCGCGCGCAGCACGCGGACACCGCGCGCCCCCGAGCGCGCGAGCACCACGGCGAGCGGGACCCCGAGCAGCACACAGGCCACAGTGGACAGTCCGGCGGTGATCAGCGAGAGCTTGAGCGCGTTCAGCGACGACGTCGAGGTGATGAGGCTCGGGAAGCGGGTCAGGTCCGAACGCACCAGAAGGCCGACGACCGGCAGTACCACCAGCGCCAGCGCGCAGATCGCCGGCGGCCACAACACCCACGGCACCCCGGCCCCCGCATTTCGTCCTCTGAATGCGGTACTTGCGCGTGCATCTACCGCGTCCAGAGGACGAAATGCGGGGTCAGGGCGCACCAAAACCGGCCTTCGCGAGTTCGTTCTTGCCCTCCGCGCCGAGGACGAAGTCCCTGAACAGCCCGGCGAGCCGAGCCTGCGGAGCGTCCTTCACCACCGCGATCGGGTAGTCGTTGATCGCGCCCGCCGCCTCCGGGAAGTCCACCTTGTCCACCTTCGCGGCCGCGGAGGTCGCGTCGGTGACGTAGACGAGTCCCGCGTCGGCGTCACCCGACTGCACCTTCGCGAGCACAGACTTGACGTCCTGTTCCTCGCTCGCGGGCTTGAGCGTGACCCCGGACGACTGCTGGACCTTCTTCGCCGCCGACCCGCACGGCACCTGCGGCGCGCAGACGACGACGGTCAGCCCGTCCTGCGCGAGATCGGCCAGCCCCTTGATGCCCAGGGGGTTGCCCTTGCCGACCGCGATGGCGAGCCGGTTGGTGGCGAACACCGACGGCTGCCCGTCGAGCACCTCACCCTTGGCGGCCTTGTCCATATTGGCCTGATCGGCCGAGGCGAACACGTCCGCCTTCGCGCCCTGGGTCAGCTTCTGGACCAGCGCCGAGGAGCCCTCGAAGCTGAATTTCACGGTCACCCCGGAGTTCTGCGCCTCGAACCGCTTGCCCAGCGTCCCGAACGACTCGGTCAGCGACGCCGCGGCGAAGACGGTCAGCGTCCTTCCTCCTTCTTGAGGCGCCGCCTCCGAACCACAGGCCGTCGCGGCCAGCGCCAGCGCGAGCAGGACGGGCGCGAGCTTCCTCATCGGCTTCCTTCCGGGGTTTCGACCACGACGGTGGTCGCCTTGACGACCGCGACCGCGAGCACCCCCGGCCGCAGTCCGAGTTCGCGGACGGCCTCGGCGCTCATCAGGGAGACCACGCGATGCGGGCCGCACTGCAGCTCGACCTGTGCCATCACCTTGTCCGTGATCACCTCGGTGACGAGCCCGACGAACCGGTTCCGCGCGGAGCGGCCGACGCTCGAAGGGTCCTCAGGCTGTTCTGCCTGCGCTTTGGCGAACGCGGCGAGCTCGGCGCCGTCGACGACCTTGCGGCCCGCCGAGTCGCCGAACGCGGTCAACTGGCCGGCACGTACCCACCGGCGGACGGTGTCGTCGCTGACGCCGAGTAGACGAGCGGCCTCGGACAACCGGAATTGCGGCATGTCCGGAAGGTTACTTCCGCAGATGCGGAAAAGCTATGGACGCGAAGAATCGCCGGGGAGTTCGTCGCGGAGGCCGTCGAGCACCGCGCTCTGGAATCGCTCCAGCACTTTCCGTTCCTCGGGAGAGAACTGTTCGAGCACCGTCTTCATGTTCGTGTACGCGGATTCGAAGAGCGGCGCGTGCCGTTCCATGGCGCCGGGGACGACCTCGATCAGGACCTTCCGGCGGTCGGCGGTATCGCGGACACGGCGAGTGAGACCGGCCTTCTCGAGCCTGTCCATGACGCCGGTCACAGCACCCGTCGACAGTCCGGTCAGTTCGGCGATCCTGCCCGCCGTCAACGGTCCCGGCGCCTGGCCCGCCAGTTCGAGCACCTTGTGATCGGTGGCCGACAGGCCCATCCGCTCGGCGATCCTGGCGTGCCGGAGAACGGTCAGCGTGCTGCTCTCCCTGCCGAGATGGGCGAACCGGGCCAATTCCTCCGCCGAGAGCGGATATTTCGCCATCCGGAAACCCTTCCGATTCGGTGCCTGCGGAATTCTAGACAGTCGGTTTTCGGTCGCTTCGGGGTTAGTCTGGTGTCAATGACAGCAGTCGATCTCGGGTTTCCCCGTGTCCCCGGTACACGAGGGCGTCCCAGCGTGCCCAGGCCGGACAACCCCGCTCTGATCGACACCTTCGGCCGCGTGGCGACCGACCTGCGGGTGTCGCTCACCGACAAGTGCAATCTGCGCTGCACCTACTGCATGCCCGCCGAAGGGCTCGAATGGATGCCGAGCGCGGACGTGCTGACCGACGACGAGCTCGTGCTCCTGCTCCGGATCGCCGTCGAACGGCTCGGGATCACCGACATCCGGCTCACCGGCGGCGAACCGCTGCTGCGCCAGGGCCTGGAGAAGATCGTCGAGCGGGTCGCGGCACTCGAACCGCGGCCGCGGCTTTCCATGACCACCAACGGGATCGGGCTCGCGAAGCGCGCGAAGTCGCTCGCCGACGCGGGGCTGGACCGGATCAACGTCTCACTGGACACCGTCGACCGCGCGCTGTTCGAGACGATCACGCGTCGCGACCGGCTTTCGCACGTGCTCGCCGGCATGGCCGCGGCGCGGGAGGCCGGGCTGGACCCGGTGAAGGTCAACGCGGTGCTGATGCGCGGGCTGAACGAGGACCAGGCCGTGCCGCTGCTGAAGTTCTGCCTCGCCGAGGGCTATCACCTGCGGTTCATCGAGCAGATGCCGCTCGACGCGCAGCACGGCTGGAACCGCGCCGACATGATCACCGCCGAGGAGATCCTCGGCATGCTCCGCGAGGAGTTCACACTGTCGCCGTTCCCCGCCGCGCGGGGCGGGGCGCCCGCCGAACGCTGGCTGGTCGACGGCGGACCGGGCGACGTCGGCGTGATCGCGTCGGTGACCCGTCCCTTCTGCGGCGCCTGCGAGCGGACCCGGCTGACCGCGGACGGCGCGGTGCGCTCGTGCCTGTTCAGCAACGACGAGACCGACCTACGCGCCCTCGTGCGCGCGGGCGCGCGCGAAGAAGAGGTGGCGGACGCGTGGCGGGCGACCATGTGGGGCAAGCTCGCCGGGCACGAGATCAACGAGGCCGGGTTCGCGCAGCCGATCCGGCCGATGAGCGCGATCGGCGGCTGACATGGTGACCATCGTGGTGCGGTACTTCGCCTCGGCCCGCGCGGCCGCAGACCTCGACGAGGAGAAGGTGACGCTGCCGGACGGCGCCCGGGTCGCCGATGCCGTCGCCCGCCTGCGTGAACTCCACCCGGAGAAGCTGGCGAAGCTGCTCGACGCGGTCTCGTACCTGCTGGACGGTGTCGCCGTGCGGGATCTCACGCGGCCGCTGACCGAGGGCGCCGAACTGGACGTCCTGCCCCCGTTCGCCGGCGGCTGACCGCCGTTGCCCCGCTGCCCGCGCAGGTGCCTGCCGGGTGTGTCGCGAAAGCCACTTTCGCGACGTCCGATGTCCTGAAAGTGGCTTTCGCGACACGATCGCCAGGGTCACATCGCCCCTGACCTGCGTGAACGGCGAAAGTGGTAGCAAAGGTCCCTTGCTCGCCGTCTCGAGTTCACCATCCGGTCGCCGAAGCAGCCGAGGATGCGCCAGTGATCACTCCCCGCCGTATTCTCGCCGCACTGCTCGCCGCGGTCACCGCCACGAGCCTCGCGACCGCTCCGGCGTCCGCCCACGAACGCGGCGTCCGGCCGCTGGCGCAGGCGCACAGCCACAACGACTACGAACACGCCCGTCCGCTGCACGACGCGCTCGACCAGGGCTTCACCAGTGTCGAGGCCGACATCTTCCTGGTCGACGGGCAGCTCCTGGTCGCGCACGACCTCGCGGACACCCGCCCGGACCGCACCCTGGAGTCGCTCTACCTGGAGCCGCTGCGCGAGCGCGTCCTGGCCAATCACGGCGTCGGCGTGTACCGGCAGCGCGCGGAGTTCCAGCTGCTGATCGACGTCAAGGGGGACGCGAACAGCACCTACGCGGCACTCGAGAAACGTCTTTACAACCCGCGTTACTCCTTCCTCTTCTCCCTGTACGCATTCGGTCACGTGAAGAAGCGGGCCGTCACCGCGGTGATCTCCGGCGGGCGTCCCAAGGACGTGATGCTCGGGCAGCGGTTCCGGCTCGCCTTCTACGACGGCCGGATCAGGGACGAGAACGACCTCGGCATCGGCTCCGACCCGCGGGTCACGCCGCTCGTCTCGGACTCCTGGAGCGGCCTGTTCACCTGGACCGGTGACGGCCCTTTCCCCGCCGGTGAGCGGGCGAAACTGCACGATCTGGTCAAGCGGGCCCACGCGGCGGGTCAGCGCGTGCGCTTCTGGGCCACGCCGGACGCCGCCGGGCCCGGCCGTGACGCGTTGTGGAAAGAGCTGGTCGCCGCCGGGGTCGACCACCTGAATACGGATGACCTGCCAGGGCTGGCGAACTTCTTGAGGTCTCGCTAAAGTGCGCGGCCCATTCGCGCGCGAAGGCGCACGAATGGGCCAGTCATCCCTTAATCCACGTGATGCAAGCCTCACGATCCGTGAATTATCTCGGTCAGGAAACGGCCAGATAACGGCCCGCTGACCTGCATAAACAGCCGAATCGCCATGGGTTGCGTGCTGTTACTGTGATGTAGGTCACGGCTCGAATAATTTCCGATCAGGCCGTTCGTTACGTACCGTCGCTTTTCGGTTGGCCCCGACCGACCACGCAACACCGGGAACCCGTAGCGCCGAGCCCTGTCCAACGGATTCCCGGACCCAACCCCGAGCGAAAGCATTTCCGGACAGGGACGAGGGGACCGAGCCGACGCGTCGTGCGTCAGGCGGAGTCAGCCGGCCTGAGACGGCCGGCCAGGACCCACGGGTCCTTCCCTCAGCACAGACTCGTAGGCGCAGGGAGCGAGATTTATTCACATGTCTTACCGAGGCAAGCACCGCAAGATGTCCGCCGCCACCCGTCACATCGCCCGCGTCGCCATTGCGGGTGTCGCGGTCGGCGCTCCCCTCGCAATCGCCGCGACCCCCGCGTCGGCGACCAACTGGGACGCCATCGCGCAGTGCGAGAGCAGCGGCAACTGGAGCACCAACACCGGTAACGGCTACTACGGTGGTCTGCAGTTCTCGCAGAGCACCTGGCGTGCCTACGGTGGCACCGGCAGCGCGCACAACGCCACGCGTGAGCAGCAGATCGCCGTCGCCGAGCGGGTCCTCCAGGGCCAGGGCATCGGCGCGTGGCCGCACTGTGGCAAGAAGGGCGGCTCCGCCAGCCCCGCCAAGGCCAAGTCGAGCGCCCCGAAGGCCACCAAGAAGGTGACCCCGAAGAAGTCGACCGCTCCGGTCACCAAGCAGCAGGCCCCGGCCCCGGCCGCCGCCAATGTCGCGAACTCGAACCCGGCGGGTGACTACACCGTCGTGGCCGGCGACACGCTGTCGAAGATCGCTTCCAAGTTCAACGTCCAGGGCGGCTACCAGAAGCTGCAGGAGCTGAACAAGGAATACGTGCCGAACGCCGACTTCATCGTCGTCGGCCAGAAGCTCGCCACCAAGTGAGCTCTTGAGCACCGGTAAGTCGTGACGCCCGCGGGATTCCCCGCGCGGCCACGTCACGACTGACAAGGCCCCACCGCGCCATTCCCCCGGCGGTGGGGCTTTGTCGTGTCCGCGCCCGTTGCGGGCTGAAAGCGCCCTTCACCTCGTCTGACGCGGTGAAGGGCGCTTTCGTCTCATCGCATGCGGGGAAAGTCCCCTTCAGCCCCCTCCTACGGCGAGTTGACCCACTCGTCGCTGCCGTCGCTGAAGTGCTGGTGTTTCCACACCGGCAGCCGCGCCTTGACCTCGTCGACCAGCTCCGAGCAGGCGGCGAACGCCTGCCCCCGGTGCTCGGCCGCCACGGCGCACGCCAGCGCGACGTCACCGATGGCCAGCGCGCCCAGCCGGTGGCTGACGGCGACCGCCCGCACGCCCTCCCATCTGCCCGAGAGATCCGCGACGACCTCCGCGAGCACGTCGGCGGCGCTGGGGTGTCCTTCGTAGGCGAGCCGGTCCACCGACCGGCCGCCGTCGTGGTCCCGCACGACCCCGCCGAAGGTGACGACGGCACCCGCGGCCGCGTCGTCCACCAGGCGGGCGTGCTCTTCGACCGAAAGCGGCTCGTCGACCACCGCGATCCGTGCGACCCGAACGCTCACTGCTGTGCCTCCCGTGGGTGGTCGCCGCCCGCCAGCTGGTCGACGGCGTGGTCGAGGATCCCGTCCAGTACTCCCAGGCCGTCCTTCACCCCGCCACGCGAGCCGGGGAGGTTCACCACCAGGGTCCGGCCCGCGACGCCGGCGACACCGCGCGAGAGGACGGCCGTGGGCACCTTGGGCAGTCCGGCGGCGCGGATCGCGTCCGCGACGCCGGGGAGTTCGTAGTCGAGGACGGCGCGCGTGACGTCCGGGGTGCGGTCCGTCGGCGAGATGCCGGTGCCGCCAGTCGTCACGATCACCTGCACCCCGGCCGCGACGGCGTCCCGCAGGGCTTCGCCGACGGGTTCCCCGTCCTCGACGACCACAGGCTCCGGCACGTCCCAGCCCCGTGCGGACAGCCAGTCCGTGATGACCGGGCCAGTGGTGTCCTCGTAGACACCCTTCGCGGCGCGGTTCGACGCCACGATCACCCTCGCGGCCCGGTTCACGGCCGCTCCCAGGTCCCGGTCTTGCCGCCGTCCTTGCGGATCAGGCGGACGTCGTCGAGGGTCGCCGCGGGATCGACGGCCTTGATCATGTCGTGCAGGGTCAGCCCGGCGACGGCGACGGCGGTCAGCGCCTCCATCTCGACGCCGGTCCGGTCGTTCGTCTTCGCGGTCGCGGTGATGTGCACGGCGGTCTCGTCGAGGACGAACTCGACCTTCACCCCGGACAACGCGATCTGGTGGCAGAGCGGGATCAGCTCGGGCACCTTCTTCGCACCCATGATGCCAGCGATCCGGGCGGTCGCGAGCGCGTCGCCCTTGGGTAGCCCGTCCGTCGCCAGCAGGCCGAGCACCTCGGCCGTGGTGTGCACGGTGCCGCCCGCCAGCGCGGTGCGGGCGGTGGGCGTCTTGCCGGAAACGTCGACCATACGGGCGGCACCCGTATGGTCGACGTGGCTGAGTTCACTCACGCCCAGCAGGCTAGTCCTCAGAACATCCGCTGCTTCGAGCGAACCTCGTCGAGCGCCTTCTCCCGTTCCCGCCGCTGCTCCGGCGTCATCGAAGCGAAGAGCCCGCCCTTGTCCGCGGCGCAGGCCGTGTCGCGCGCGGGGCGCTTGCCTTCCACGAAGAACCGGTTGACGGCGTTGTTGCCGCAAGCGTTCTCGTCGCTCAGCCAGACTCCGTGCCCGCCCTCGTCCACGGTCACGATCCGCGCCCGGTCACCGAGGGCGCGGCGCATCTCCTTGGCACCGCTCAGCGGCGTCGCCGGGTCACGAAGGTTCTGCACCATCAGGATGTTCGACGGACCCCGGTCGCCGATCCGTACCGGCGGCTCGATCGGCTCGGACGGCCAGTACGCGCAGGCCCAGATATTCGCCCCGGCGGCGCCGAACATCGGGTACTTCACCCGGTCCTTCGCGACGTTGCGCTGGTAGGTCGCGACATCCTCGGGCCAGTCCGCGTCGTTGCAGACCACGTGCAACTGCCCGGCCAGCAGCTGCGCCGGATCGATCTGCTGGGCCTGAGCGGTCTGCTCCACGGTGCCTTCGGTGTCGAGCGCCTGCCACTGCTGCGCCAGCACCGGGAAGGAACTGGTCGCGTAGAGCGCGCCGAAAGTGCCCATGCGGAACGCCGCGCCGTCGACACCGGGGACGGCGCCGCCGTCGAGTTTGGCGACGAGTTCGTAGAACTTCGCCGTCACCTGCTGCGGAGTGCGGCCGAGCCCGTAGCTCGCGTGCCGCGCCGCCGCCCATTTCGCGAAGTCCGGGAAGCGGTCCTCGAACCCCTCCGCCAGACGGCGCGAGGTGACCGGATCGAGCCCGCCGGGGCCGGTCACGCTGTCGATCACGACGCGATCGGTCTGCCGCGGGAACAGCGTCGAATACACGGCGCCGAGGTAGCTGCCGTACGAAACGCCGTAGTACGAGAGCTTCTCCTCGCCGAGGGCTTCCCGGATGCGGTCCATGTCGCGGGCGGTGTTGGCCGTGGTGATGTACTGCAGGTTCGCGGCGGTCGCCGAGGCCCCGCACTGCTTCGCGATGCCCTCCACGTACTTCGCGCGCTCCGCCACCGCCGCCGCGTCACGCGCGTACGGCGGGACGTTGCTCACCTGCTGCTCGGGCTTGAGATCGCAGGTGACCGGCGTGCTGTGACCGATCCCGCGCGGATCGAAGCCGATGATGTCGTACGCGTCGAGCACGCTCGACGGCATGCCCGCCGCGCGCAACCCGGCGGGCATGGTCAGCCCTGGCCCGCCGGGGCCTCCCGGGTTGGTCAGCATGATCCCGCGCCGCTTCGCCGGCTTCGTGCTGGCGAGTTTCGAAACGGCGATGTCGATGGTGTTCCCGCCCGGGTTCCGGTAGTCGAGCGGGACCTTCAAGGTGGCGCACTGCACGCCGGGCGCGGCCACGTCCTCCGGACACGGCCCCCAGCGCACGGACGAAACCGCGGCGGACGCCGTGGCCGGTACGAGTACCGCCATGGTCACCGCCGCGGCCGTGAGTGCCCCGATCCTGCTCAGGACAGAGCGATTCATCCCCAACCCCCGTCATGATCGACTTCTTGGTCGGGGTCGAGCCTATGAGCGGGCCAGGCGCGGAGTCGTCACCCTGAAGTCGGCCACGAGGTCGGCCTCAGTGATGACAAGCACTCCGAATGGAGCAAGGGACCTTTGCTATCGCTTCCGGCACGGGGTCTCCCCAAGGGCGCCCCGCGCCCGACGGAGACTTCACCGCCGAGCGCCCTATTTCGGGCCGAAGGCCCACGGAAACACGATGAAGGGGCGCCCTCCGCTCCCCCGTGAGGTGGATGCGGAACCGGCGCCCCTTCGGCGGGTTTCCGTCAGCGCTCGGCAGACTTCGCAGCCTTGGCTGCTTTCTTCACCGCGTCCGCCACGGCGGGGGCGACGGCGTTGTCGAACACGCTCGGCACGATGAACGAAGCGTTCAGCTTGCCGTTGTCCACGACGTCCGCGATGGCGTCGGCGGCCGCGAGGAGCATCGAGTCGTCGATGTGGTGCGCCTGCGCGTCGAGCAGCCCGCGGAAGACGCCGGGGAACGCGAGCACGTTGTTGATCTGGTTCGGGAAGTCGCTGCGGCCGGTGGCGACCACGGCGGCGTGCTTCTGCGCCTCCAGCGGATCGATCTCCGGGTCCGGGTTCGCCAGCGCGAACACGACGGCGTCGGACTTCATGGTCGCGACCTGCTCGGCCCCGAACAGGTTCGGCGCGGAGACCCCGATGAACACGTCGGCACCGACGAGCGCCTCGTGCAGCGTGCCCGCCTGCTGCTCCTTGTTCGTGTGCGCGGCGATCCAGGTGAGGTTGTCGTCGAGGTTGCCGCGCGCGGAGTGCACGATGCCGTCGATGTCGGCGGCCACGATGTCGCCCGGGTTCTTGCGCAACAGCAGGCGGATGATCGCCGAGCCCGCCGCGCCGACGCCGCTGACGACGATCTTGCAGTCTTCGATGTTCTTCCCGACCACGCGCAGGGCGTTGCGCAGCGCGGCCACCACGACGATCGCGGTGCCGTGCTGGTCGTCGTGGAACACCGGGATGTCGAGCTGCTCACGCAGGCGCTTCTCGATCTCGAAGCAGCGCGGCGCGGCGATGTCCTCGAGGTTGATGCCCGCGTAGACCGGCGCGAGCGCCTTCGCGATCATGATGATCTCTTCGGTGTCCTGGGTGTCCAGGCAGACCGGCCACGCGTCGACGTCGGCGAACTTCTTGAACAGCGCCGCCTTGCCCTCCATCACCGGCAGCGCGGCGGCCGGGCCGATGTTGCCCAGCCCCAGCACCGCGGAACCGTCGGTGAGCACCGCGACGGTGTTGCGCTTGATGGTCAGGCGGCGCGCGTCCTCGGGGTTCGCCGCGATCGCCTGGCAGACACGGGCGACACCCGGCGTGTACGCGCGGGAGAGGTCGTCACGGTTGCGGAGCGCGACCTTGGGGCTGACCTCGATCTTGCCGCCGAGGTGGATCAGGAACGTCCGGTCGGAGACCTTGCGCACGCGGACACCCGGCAACGAGTCCAGGGTCTGCGTGATGTCCTGCGCGTGGTTCTCCGAAAGGGCGTTGGCGCTGATGTCGACGACGATCGAGTCGGGGTGCGACTCGACGACGTCGAACGCGGTCAGCACGCCGCCGACCCGGCCGACGGCGGTCGTCAGGTCACCCGCCGCGGTGGACGACGCGGGGGCCTCCACCCGGACGGTGATCGAATATCCGGGACCGGGAACCGGCATGGCACTACCCCCGCTGAGGAACGCTCGAATAGGTCGATCGGAAACCTACTCCCGTGACGACCGCCACGAACCCTCGCAGGGGGTGACTGACCAGTAACTTCTACCGGTTGATCTCGGTCTCGGGGTGCACGTAAGGCACGCTCTCGAGCGGGAAGGTCACGTCGCCGAACGGGGACAGCGCACCCTGCCGATCGGACGCGAGCTCGGTGACGGGGTGCTCCCCGTCTTCACCGGGCCACGTGGGGTCGATGCCCGCGCGCTTCTTGTTATCGCCCTTCGCCACAACGTCCTCCAGAGCATGGTCAAGCGTTCTCGGGGGACAGTCTGCCCGAACGCGGCTGCCGGGCCACCACCCGCCCGGTATCCTGGTCCTCTATGCCCGCGCCCTCCCTGGCGGACTGGCTGCGCCAGGAGTCCGACGACGCTCTAGCGGCACTGCTGCGCACGCGTCGCGACCTGTCCACGCCGCCCCCGTCCGACACCATCGTGCTCGCCACCCGGGCAGGCACGCCGGGCTCCGTCGCGCGCGCCTGCGAAGACCTCGGCACCTTCACGCTCGCCGTCCTCGACGCCCTGCTGCTGGCCGGGGCGGACGCCGAACCGGTCGCCGCGGCCGAGGTCGCGCGGCTCGTGGGCAAGGAGATCGGCGAGCCGCTGGCGCTGCTGCGCAAGCGGGCACTGGTCTGGGGTGAGGACGACGCGCTGCGCGTCCCGCCGTCGGCCCGTGACGCGCTCGGCCCCTTCCCCGCCGGACTCGGGTCGTCGTCGCCCTCGCTCGCCGGAGCGGATATCGAGGCCGCGCTCGCGGAGGTCGGCGAGGACGAACGCGCCGTACTGACGACGCTTGCGGCCGGGCCGCCGATCGGCCGGACCCGTGACGCGGCGGCCGACGTCCCGCTGGAGCGGGCGCAGAACCCGGTCCAGCGCCTGCTCGCGCGCGGTCTGCTGCTGCGCCGGGACGACCAGACCGTCGAGCTGCCGCGCGAGATCGGGATCGCGCTGCGCGGCGGGTCGGTGTTCGACCCGGCGTCACTGCGCGAACCGGAACTCCCCACGCATCCGCATCAGCCGTCCACAGTGGACACGACGGCGGCCGGTGAGGCGATGGAGTTCTTGCGCCAGACCGAAAGCATGCTTCGCGCGTGGTCGGAGACGCCACCGCCGGTGTTGAAGTCCGGCGGTCTCGGGGTCCGCGAGCTCAAGAAGCTCGCCAAGGATCTCGACGTCGACGAGACACGGGTGACCCTGCTCGCGGAGATCGCCGTCGGCGCCGGGCTGGTGGCCGACAGCGAAGCGACCACGCCGGAATGGGTGCCGACGACGCTCACGGATTCGTGGCTCGCGTCGCCGACCGCGCAGCGCTGGATGACGATCGCCCAGGCCTGGCTCGAACTGCCCCGGCTGCCCGGGCTCGCCGGCGGGCGGGACGCGAAGGACAAGCCGATCGCGCCGCTTTCGGAGGACCTGCGCCGTCCGCTGGCACCCACGTCGCGGCGACGGATCCTGCTCGCCCTGGCCGCTCTTCCCGAGGGCGCGTGCGTGAAGAGCACCGACGAACTGGTCGCCGCGCTCGCCTGGCGCGCGCCGCGGCGGGGCGGGCGGCTGCGCGACGAGACCGTGCGCTGGACGATGGCCGAGGGGGCGGCGCTCGGCCTGATCGGGCTCGGCGGCCTCACCACGGCGGCACGGGCGCTGCTGGCCGAAGACAGGCCCGGAGCGGTCGAGGCGATGATCGACGCGCTGCCGCGTCCGGTGGATCACGTCCTCGTCCAGGCCGACCTGACCGTGGTCGCGCCCGGGCCACTGGAGGCCGAACTCGCCGCCGAGATGACCGCCGTCGCCGACATCGAATCGGCCGGGCACGCGACCGTCTACCGGATCACCGAGACGTCCGTGCGGCGCGCGCTCGACACCGGGCGGACCGCGGGAGAGCTGCACCAACTGTTCTCGACACGGTCGGCGACGCCGGTGCCGCAATCGCTGAGCTACCTGATCGACGACGTCGCCCGGCGGCACGGGCGGCTGCGCGGCGGGGCCGCCGAGTCGTTCCTGCGCTGTGACGACGCGTCGCTGCTCGCCGAGGTGATGGGCAGCCCCGTCGCGACCGAGTACGGCTTGCGGATGATCGCGCCGACGGTGCTCATCAGCGCGTACCCGCTCGCCGAAGTCCTCGACGCGCTCCGCGCCGCCGGGTTCGCTCCGGCCGCCGAAGGCCCCGACGGACGCGTCATGGACATCAGGCCGTCTGGACGTCGCCTGCCCGCGAAGGCGCGTGCCGCGCGTCGTGCGCCTGGCGAGCCTGCCGGGCTGACCGACGAACAGGTCGGCAAAATCGTCGCGCATGTCCGGGCCGGCGACGCGGCTTCGGCACGGCGCCGGGGCGAGACGGTGCGCGCGCCGCAGGGTGGCGGCGCCGGGGACACGTCCGCGACGCTGGCGCTGCTGTCCCAGGCGACCATCGAGCGCCGTGAAGTGTGGATCGGGTTCGTCGACTCACGCGGGACGGCGAGCCAGCGGGTGGTCCGGCCGCTGCGAGTCGGCGCCGGGGTCCTCGAAGGGACCGACAACGAGCGCTACCCGCTGCACCGGATCACGTCGGCCGCCCTCGTCGAAGACTGACCACACCGCGCGTTTAGTCCTCTGAATGCGCGACGGCAGCTACGCGAGCTGCTCGGTGCGGAGGTCCTTCAGCACCACCGACATGGCCTCGCCGTGTGTCGGCCAATCCGGCGTCCCGATCCCGACCGAATGCAGGGCGGACCGGACGGCGGCATGAGCCTTCGCGATCGCGTGCGAGAGATCGTCGCCGGAAACGTCGGCCTCGATCTCCATGACCGCTCGTCCGCCATCCGCGGAGACCGCACTGTCCACGAATCCGTCGAGACAGCGTTCCTGCTCGAGCAGCGCTCGCATCACCTTGTCGCAATAACCGAAGAGATCACCATCGCCGTCGGCGATGAACACCCAATGCGCGTGAACCGTCACAGCCATCAGTAACCCCCTTCGATCTGGTAGCAAGGTTGACGAAGCAGCCAGGAGATCGCGTTCTTCCCGTAGTTGGCACCGCTCGGCGTCAGATGGATCCAACGCTGATGCTGCCCACAAGGACATCGGACGGTGTAGTAGGTCGGCGGATCCAGAGGACTAAATGCGGACGTCAGAGGGCGCGCAAGCCTTGCAGCACCCGCTCCATGAAAGCCCGCGAAGAAGAGTCGCCGAGGATCAGCTCCGTCTGGTGGATCAGCACCAGCCCGGCGTCCGCCATGTCGCCCACGAGCACCTTCACCACGCCCAGCGGCAGCCGCAGATGCGCGGCGATCTCGGCGATCGACCGGGTGTCCAGGCAGAGGTCGCAGATCTGGCGGTGCTCGGGAGTCCGCACGCCGCGGTACCGGCGGCCGTCCTCACTGGTCGACACCAGCGCCTCCAGCGCCAGGTCGTGCGCGGTGCGGGTGCGCCCGCCGGTGCGGGTGTAAGGCCGGACCCGGGAGCCCGAAGTCGGCAGATAGACCGAAGCGGGTGCGACGTCAGCGGGTGTGGGACGCGGCGGCGACTGACGGATCGGCGAAGGCATCGACGGAGGCGCGGGAGGCGGCTCCGGCGGCGCGGCCGGGCGCCGCGGCATCACCGTGCTGATCGAGCTCAGCTCGAAGCGGCTCGGCGAATCGAAGGCTTCGCGTTCGGTGCCCTGGTAGAGGGAGTCCCAGCCGGACGGTTCCGGTTCGGTGAATCCGGTGATCTTCATCGGTCACCCACGTACGCCGCCCTGGAGCTGCGCGCGCAGCTCGGGCGTGATCTGCTGGCCGACCCGCTCGACGAGCAGGGTCATCTCATAGGCCACGGTGCCGATGTCACAGGTCGGCGCGGCCAGCACGGCGAGTGACGAGCCGTCGGCGACCGACATGAGGAAGAGGTAACCGCGTTCCATCTCGACGACGGTCTGGTTGACCCCGCCCGCGTCGAAGCAGCGCGCCGCGCCGGCGGTGAGGCTGATCAGCCCGGAGGCGACCGCGGACAGCTGTTCGGCCCGTTCCTGCGGCAGTCCGTCCGACGGCGCGAGGAGAAGCCCGTCCGCGGAGACCAGCACGGCGTGCGCCGCACCGGGAACCCGGCGCGCGAAATCCGTGATGAGCCAGCCGAACGAGCTTTGCTGCCCGGATGCCGTCACAAGTCCCTCCTCGCTGCTCAAGACCACCTGGGCGGCGTGGTCCGGGCGTCTCCCGCCGACCTGCACCGATCCCGGTACCGTCGAGCCGAAAGACGCCTCCACCCAGCGTATTCGTCCCGTCGATCGTGTCGAGTCCGCCACCCGGCCACCGGAGTTAACCGAATGTAAACGTCCAGCCGCTCACCGCGTCGACCCATCACGAACCACGCATTCGTGGGTCACCCCGTGGTGGCCGGGTGCGACCAGGGGTGAACCGGTGTCCGCGCAGGTCATCGGCGTTACGGCCGCTCGAACGGGTGGCGCCGGCGCCGGATCGCGTGAAAGGGGTCGCCCTGCGGTCGATCCGGCTGGTGACGCCACTCCCCGAAGCGGGTGAAGCCTGCCGAGTTCACTCCAACGGCCGCATCCGCTCCGGGCTTTCGTCCCTTTTACCCCGCGCGCAACGCCGAATCGTGTGCGATGGCGTGCTGCACGACCGAGATCAACACCTGCTTGGCGGACTCACGTTCCCGGGCGTCACAGGCCATGATCGGCACGGACGGGGAGATCGTCAGCGCGTGCCGGACGTCCTCGATCTGGTGGTGCAGCAGCCGGTCGAAGCAGTTGATCGCCACGACGTACGGCAGCTTCCGGTTCTCGAAGAAGTCGATCGACGGGAACGCGTCGGCGAGCCGCCGCGTGTCGACCAGCACGACGGCCCCGATGGCACCGACCGCGAGGTCGTCCCACATGAACCAGAACCGGTGCTGGCCCGGCGTACCGAACACGTACAGCACCAGGTCCGAGTCCAGCGAAATCCGCCCGAAGTCCATGGCCACGGTCGTCGTCGACTTGTTCGGGGTGGCCGAATTGTCGTCGACGCCGGTACTGGCCTCGGTCATCATGGCCTCGGTGGTCAGCGGATCGATCTCCGAAACCGCTCCGACCAGCGTGGTCTTCCCCGAGCCGAATCCGCCAGCGACCACGATCTTGGCCGACGAAGTCGGTCCGGTCACCTGCGGCGCATTCGCGTCGGAGTCAAATTCTCCGAAGCCCACTGAGCACCCTCTCCATGAACTCGATACTCGGCCGGTCACCCACGTTCTGGCTGGCGGTGTGCACCAGGACCAGACCGAGGCCGGCCACGTCTCCGATCAGCACCCGGACCACGCCGAGCGGCAGGCGCAGCAGCGCCGCGACTTCGGCGACGGACCGGGTGTCCAGGCAAAGGTCGCAGATCGACCGGTGTTCGGGGACGCGTACCCGGTCGAGCACACGTCCCTGTTCGCTGGTCGAGATCAACGCCTCGATGGCAAGGTCGTACGTCGGCTTGGTCCGGCCCCGCGTGCGGAAGTACGGCCGGACCAGGCCGGAGGATTCGACGTCGGTGGTGTACTGCTCGTCGACGTACTCGTTCTGCGCCTGCTGCGGCAGTGCCGCGGCGAGCGGGTCGGCGGCGGCCGCCGCCGCCCGGCGCTCCTCCTCTTTGTCGAAGGAGAACTTGGCGAACTCGCCCGAGTCGTACAGCGGACCGCTGCCACCACCGAACAGTTCCGCCCCGGGGCCGCCGAGGAGGCGTTCCCGGTAGTCCGAAACGCTGAAATCGGCGGGTCCCTGACCCGCGTTCGAATCGGTCAGCCAGCGGGAGGCCTCGTCCGGGGAGACAGGGTCGTTGTCCGACCCCTGTGCCCGCCGCGATCGCCATTCGCGGTCGACCCGGTCCCGGAAGGACGTCCAGTCCTCCCGGCCGTCGTCACGTTCCGACCACCCGCCGGAGAAGTCGTCACCGAGCCGGCCATCGCCCCTCAAGCGCCCGTCGTCCACGGCATTCTCCTCGGTTCCCGGTCGCTCAGCGGCGGACCGACGCGCCCTGCAGCTGCGCGCGCATCTCCGGTGTCAGCTGTTGCCCCACCCGTTCCACCAGCAGGGTCATCTCGTAGACGACCAGGCCGATGTCGCTCTCCGGCGAGCCGAGGACCGCCAGGCACGACCCGTCGGACACCGACATCAGGAAGAGGAAGCCGTTGGCCATCTCGACCACCGTCTGCGCGACCGTGCCACCTTCGAACACCTTCGCCGCACCGCGGGCGAGGCTCGTGAGCCCCGACGCGACGGCGGCCAGCTGATCGGCCCTGTCCTTGGGAAGTCCCTTCGAGGAGGCCAGCAGCAACCCGTCCGCCGACACCACCACGGCATGCGCCGCGCCCGGGACCCGGTGCACGAAATCCGTGATCAGCCAGGCAAAGCTGCTCGTGTGTCCTTTACCCTGCGCCTGGCCGCCAGGCTGCGCCGGATTACCCGGCTGCATCGCACCCGCCCGTGTCACTGTCACTCCTTACTGCTGTCATCGGCAGGGGAACCCGCACCCCTGCCAGTCACCGGAACGCCGTTGTCATCCAGCGCATCGAGCGGGCGTTCCTTCAACGCGTGCCGTCCCGACGTGTAGCCCTTCTGGAAGCTTGCCATCCGACTCCGCGCCGCCGTCGCCGAGCGGGCGATCGCACCCGTTCCCGGCATTCCGGAGGTCTTGTCGGCGAACGAGTCTTCCTTCTTCGGCTCGTTCCCGCCGATCGAGCCGGGGACGAGGTACTGGTTCGGCACCCGTTTGGGCAGGCCCGCCGGGGTGATCTCGTCGTTCCGGTCTTCGTACAGGACCTGCGCCGCCTGCCAGCCGTCGTCCGACGCGCTGCGCCAGCCATTGTCCTGGAGCACCGTCTCCGGCGGAACACTCCGCGGTGTCCGAGTGGGCAATGCCTCTCCGGAAGTGTCTCCAGTGTCCCCGACGGCGGGTTCCTCCACTTCGGCGTCACCGTTACGGGTCCGCGCGGCGGTGTCGGACTCGACCGGCTCGGTGTAGGTGGTCGGGCTGTCACCCCCGGCCTCGTCGCCTTCGCTGAACCAGCGCGAGAGCACCGACTGGTAGATCGGCAGCCGCCGGGTGGGCACGTCGTCTTCGAGCGCCGACTTGCCGGCGTCCGAAGAGTCCTCCGGCTTGTTCTGCGGCTCGACAGGGGTGTACTTCGGTTCCCGCTTCGGCAGCACCAGCGACGCGAACTGCGTCTCGGTGCCACTGGAGGCACCGTCGCCGTTGGCGGGCGAGATGTCTTCGGCCGTCGGCCACGCCGGGGTCTCCTCGGCGGGCGTCGCGGGGCTGAGGAACGGCCCGGCCGCGTTCTTGCCCGCGACCAGGTCGTCGAGGCTGATCGGCTGGTCGAGCGGGACGAGCCCGCCCTGCTGCGCGACCGGTTGCGAAGCCGGGGGCTTCGACGGCGGCGGCGGGGTCATCTCCAGGCCGCGGTCCGAAGCGGGGATGTTCGGCAGCGAGGTCGACATCTCGGACACCGACGGCATCGAAGGCATCGACGTTTCCGAGCGGTTCGCCGGCGGCGGGGTGTTGCGCACGCCGGGCCGCATCTGCGTGAGCAGCTCGGCGGGCACGACGACCCGCGCGATCACGCCGCCCTCGATGTCCTCGTTCTCCCGCAGCCGGACCTCGATGCCGTGGCGGCGCGCCAGGCGCGCGACCACGTACAGGCCCATCCGCCGGGTCACCGAGACGTCCAGGTCCGGCGGGTCGGCGAGCCGCTGGTTGACCTCGGCGAGCCGCTCCTCGGTCATGCCGACACCGTGGTCGGTGACCTGGATGGCGAGCGCCTTCTTGCGGGTGATCACCGCGCGGACGGTCACCTTCGTCTCCGGCTCGGAGAAGTAGGTGGCGTTGTCCAGCAGTTCCGCGAGCACGTGCACGAGGTCGTGGATCGTCAGGCCCTGGACGGCGACCTCGGGGACGATCCCGATCTCGATCCGGGCGTACTGCTCGATCTCCGAGACCGCGGCGCCGATGACGTCGGCGGCGGGCACCGGCTTGGGCACCGACTTCGCGAGACCGGCGCCCGAGAGCACCAGCAGGCTTTCGCCGTTTCGGCGCAGCCGCGTGGCGAGGTGGTCGAGCTCGAACAGGCTGGCCAAGTGGTCCGGGTCCTGCTCGTCGGCCTCGAGCCGGTCGATGACGCCCAGCTGGCGTTCCACCAGCCGCTGCGACCGGCGGGACAGGTTCACGAAGATGCCGTTGACGTTCTCGCGCAGGAGGGCCTGCTCGGCGGCCATCTTGACGGCCTGTTCGTGGACGACGTCGAACGACCGCGCCACTTCACCGATTTCGTCACGCGAAGTGACGGGCACCGGCTCGACCGACCGCTTCGAGGCGTTGACCGGGTCCGGGTCGTCGAGGATCGCTTGCACGGTTTCCGGCAGTCGTGTGTAGGCCACGTCGAGCGCCGTCTTCCGCAGCACCCGCAGCGGGCGCAGCATCAGGCGGGCGATGACGAGCATCAGGAACAGCGCCGCGAGCAGCGCCAGCAGCACGATCGCGCCGCCGATCCAGGCCGAGTTGATCGCGTCGGTGGCCAGGCCGTCGGCCTGTGCCCGCAGCTGGCCGAGCAGATTGGTCTCGACCGCGCGCAGCTTGTCCAGCGCGACGCGGCTGTCGTTGCCGAGGGCGACGTTGTCGATCGCCGGCGGCTCGTTCTGCTGGTGCAGCGAGAACGCCATCGTGGTGATCCGGCGGCGGTCGTCGACCTCGGGACCGGAGAAGGTGTCCGAATAAAGCTGCCGCTGTTCGGGGCTGGCGTTGTTGAGGAACGCCGCCGTCGAGGCGTCACCGCTCGCGACCGCCGAACGCGCTTGGTCGAACAGGTCGCCGGGGAAGCCGGAGCGGAAGGAGGCGATCAGCAGCGCCGCGTCACCGCGGGCGATGAACTCCTTGCTCTCACTGATGGCCTGCACGGTGACGCCGAGCCGGAGCACGTCGCGGTTGGCCACCGCGGTGGTCACCTCGCGGCCGAGCTGGACCAGCGAGTCGAGGATGCCGGAGTAGGCGATGAGGATCGGGGTGTCGCCCAGCAGCGAGGTGTTCATCGCGCCGCGCAGCGGGCGCAGGGCGTCGAGCCGCTGCAGACCACGCGCGTAGCGGTCCCTCGTGTCCTGATCGTCCGGGTTGATCTGGTTCGCCGAGGCACGCAGGTCGTCGACGGCGCGGTCGACCTTGGCGATCTGCGCGTCGAGACCGTTCTGGCGCGACGGGTCACCGGAGGCGATCTTGGCGACGGCGAGCGCGCGTTCGCTCTGCAGCTCGTGCACCACGAGGGTGATCTTGTCGGCGAACGCGACCTGGTCGGCCGTGTCCTGGAACCGGGCCGCTTCGCTGCTGTCGTCGATCACGCGGAGCGTGCCGAGCGCGAGCGCGGTCAGCGTCGGAATGATCAGGACGGCCGCGAGCTTCGATCGCAGACGCCAGTTACGCAGGCCCAGGAACGACCCGGCCTTCCCGCCAGGACCGTCTCCGGTTTCCCGCGCAGGGGCCCCTCCCACCCCCGCGGTGTCTTCGTTCGGCACCGCCGCACCACCATCATCTTCATCCGGGCCGGGAAAGCCCATTTTGGACATGCCGTTCTCGAGCTGGCCGTACTGCTGCTGTCTGGGCCGGTTGTCGGAGACCACTACCCGCACGCTCCCGTCACCCGGGAGGAACACGCACGGCGTGAGTATCCACTCATCCGAATGAGGAAGTCTTCTTTGAAGCGATCTCTCAAGTGCACTTGACCGAAACCCTGCTCGGTGCCATTGGTCTGTTCGGCCTAACCCGCCAGTGCGCGGGCGCGCACCAGTGAAGCACGGACGTGTTCACCGTGTTCAACACAGAGTGCCTTGCACCTCGGGAAAGGTCCAGAGCGTTCGGCCATCCAAGGCACTCTCTTTCACTACATCAGTGGTCCACACCTCACTACCGGTGCATGAGGGTAGCGAACGGGCGGCCCAGATGTAACCCTTCGGTCAAGACCTCCGAGAAAGCCCCGGACGGGTCTTGACCCGCGGGCGCTCAGTTGTCAACAAGTCCCCGGCGCGAACACGCCCAGTTGTGTTCACTTCTGACAAACAACCTGTTCGGGTGATCGTTACCACTTGGGATCATGGGATGACCACCCATTGTGAGCACAGTGTGTCTTCTCTACAGTGAGCCCTGACTTGAGACAAAGAGTCACTTCCGAATTCCACATCAGGCCACGTCATCACGTGTCCCTCCCTTGATCAGGAGCACCACTTGCTTGGCTCTGCAAGCTCGAAGAAGGCCTTGAGCGTCAGCCTGGGTCGGCGTGGAGCCCTCGCATTCGCGATGGCGGCCGCGGTTTCGGTATCGGTCAGCGGCTGCGGCCTTCTCGGCGGAGACGATTCGTCCTCCTCCGGCGGCTCGGGCAACCTCGAGAAGTCCAAGATCAAGGTCGCCGTGATGTCGACCATCGACCTGGCCCCGCTGCGCCTCGCCCAGGACGGCGGCTACTTCAAGAACGAGGGTCTCGAGGTCGAGGCCATCGAAGCCGCGACCGGTCAGGTCTCGCTGACCAAGCTGATCGGCGGCGAGGTCGACATCGCGTACGCGAGCTACACGCCGTTCTTCATCGCGATGAGCAAGAACACCGCCGACATCAAGCTGGTGGCGGACGCCTCCTCCGCGGGCCCGAAGAGCACGATGCTGGTCACCCTGCCGACGTCTTCGGTGAAGAGCGTCAGTGACCTGGCCGGCAAGAAGATCGGCATCACCGCGCCGAACACCGTGTCCGACACGCTGTCCAAATCGGTCATGAAGGACCACGGCGTCGACGCCAGCAAGGTGCAGTGGGTGCCGATCCCGCTGCCGAACGTCGGGACCGCGCTGAAGAACGGTGACATCGACGCCGGCTTCCTGACCGAGCCGTTCATCACCCAGACCGCGAAGCAGGCGGGCACCGTTCCGGTCGTGGACACGGCCACCGGCGCCACCCAGGACTTCCCGACCGCGGGCTACGGCTCGCTCGGCAAGTTCGTCTCGGAGAACCCGAAGACCGTGGCCGCCTTCCAGCGCGCCATGCAGAAGGCCACCCGGGACGCGGCGGACCGCTCCAAGATCGAGCCTCTGCTGGTCAAGTACGCCAAGATCGACCAGGACACCGCCGCGCTGACCACGCTGCTGACGTTCCAGTCCACCCTGGACCCCCGCCGCATCCAGCGGGTCCCGGACCTGCTGCTGCAGATGGGCGCGATCCAGAGCAAGATCGACGTCGGCCCGATGATCGCGGCACAGGCCACGAGTTGATGACTCGCGGTTACTCCGAATTGCCCATCCACGCGGAATTCGATCACTGAAAGTAATGTTGTCCAAGCGGGTGATCAAGCGATCGGTCGAATGGCCTAAAATGATCACCCGCTCACGACACCCATTGTGAGCAGGTGGGCAAATCTCTAAGGTGACCGCGTGCCTGGCGGAATGAAGCCACGACACGGATGAAAAAACCCAACGGTGATTCATTGTTTCCGAGGAGCTGGCTTTGTTTCGAAACGCCATGAGCAGGAACGGTGCACGTAGAGGACGGGGTGCCGTCGGCGTCGCCCTGAGCGCGCTCATGCTGGCCACGTTGGGCGCCTGCGGGGCACTCGGCGGCGAGGACACGTCGAAGGCGTCGGGCGGCGGCGAAGGCGGGCTCGAGAAGCCGAAGATCAAGGTGGCCCTGCTGCCCGTCGTCGACCTCGCGCCGCTGCGGCTGGCGCAGGAAGGCGGCTACTTCAAGGCCGAAGGTCTCGAGGTCGAAGCGGTCGACGCCCCCAGTGGCCAGCAGGCGATGACCAAGATGATCGGTGGCGAGGTCGACATCGCATTCTCCACCTACATGCCGTTCTTCGTCGCGAAGAGCAAGGGCGCGGCCGACATCCGGCTCGTCGCCGACTCCGTTTCGGCCAGCCCCAAGAGCAACGCGGTCGTCACCGTGCCGACCTCGCCGGTCAAGACGATCAACGACCTCGCGGGCAAGAAGATCGCGATCACCGACAAGAACACCGCCTCGCACCTGCTCACCGTCTCGGTGATGAAGGACCACGGCGTGGACACCAGCAAGGTCCAGTGGGTGCCCATGCAGCTGCCGAACATCGCCGCGGCGCTCTCCTCGGGCCAGGTCGACGCGGGCTACCTGCCCGAACCGTTCCTGACCCAGGCCTCCAAGGTCGTCGGCGCGACCCCGGTCGTCGACATCTCGACCGGCGCCACCCAGGACTTCCCCCTGGCGGGCTTCGGCGCGCTCGGCTCCTTCGTGGACAAGAACCCCAAGACGCTGGCCGCGTTCCAGCGCGCACTGGCCAAGGCCGTGCGCGATTCGGCCGACCGTTCCAAGATCGAACCGATGATCGTCAAGTACGCCAAGGTCGACGCCGAAACCGCTTCACTGCTCACGCTGCCGACGTTCGGGTCCACCTTGGACGCCCGTCGCCTGCAGCGAGTGCCGGATCTGCTGCTGCAGACCGGTGTGATCACGGCCAAGCTCGACGCCGCTCCGATGCTCGCCCCTCAAGCTGGATAAAGGTCAAGGTGCCACGACTTCTCCGTGCCCTGGCCGGTCTGGCCGGTTTCTTCCTCGTCTGGGAAGTGATCGTCCAGGCCGGCCTGGTCCGTAAAGAGTTCCTCCCCCCGCCGTCCGTCGTCCTCGTGACGATCTTCGAACAGTTCGGCGAGACCCAGTTCATCCGGGACCTGGTCGCCACGTTCCTCGCGTGGGCGATCGCCCTGCTGATCGCGGTCGCCATCGCCGTGCCCGCCGGTCTGCTGCTGGGCAGCATCCCCGGCCTGCGCACCGCGACCGCGGTGGTCATCGAGTTCCTGCGGCCGATCCCCGCCGTCGCGCTGATCCCGCTGGTGCTCCTGCTGATCGGCGGCGGGCCCGAAGCGAAGATCACGCTGGCCGTGTACGCGTCGTTGTGGCCCATCATGTTCAACACGATCTACGCGCTCGGCGAGATCGACCCCGTCCTGCTGGAGACCGCGAAGGCTTGTGGCACCGGCAAGTTCCGGACGCTGACGTCGGTGGCGCTGCCGCATACCGCGCCGTTCGTGTTCACCGGGGTACGGCTGTCCGCCAACATCGCGCTGATCGCGGTGGTCAGTACCGAGTTCCTCGCCGGTGCCAAACTCGGCATCGGCAACTTCATCATGCAGGCCAGCACCGGTTCCACCAGGTTCGACCTCGTGCTCGCCGGCACCGTGGTGGTCGGCGCGCTCGGCTTCCTCATCAACGGCGGGCTCGAGATGATCGGCAGGCGGGCGTTCCGCTGGAGCACGGTCGACCGGGAGGCGGTCTCGTGACGACCCTCACGCTGACCAGCCGCGTCGGCAGGCGCGTGGGCCGGGGCATCGGCATCCTGGTCCGCAACTGGCTGCTGTTCTTCGCCCTGCTCGGGATCTGGGAGCTCACGACCCGGCTCGCGGAAAGCCCGTTCTTCCCGCCACCGACCGAGATCCTGTCCGCCTCGGTGAAACTGTGGTTCACCGGTCCGGCCTCCCAGCTGTTCCTCACCGACACCGTGTTCGACAACGTCCTGCCGAGCCTCGGCCGGACGCTCGGCGGCTGGCTGCTGGCCGGCGCCCTCGGCGTCGCGCTCGGTGTCCTCTTGGGACGGTCCAAGCACGGGATGGACTACGTCGGGCCGCTGTTCGCGTTCTTCCGCTCGGTGCCGCCGCCCGCGCTGATCCCGGTGTTCATCGTCCTTTTCGGACTCGGGCCGGGGATGCAGACCGGGTCGATCATCTTCGGCGCGATCTGGCCGGTGCTGCTCAACACCGTGGACGGCGTCCGTTCGGTGGACCAGGTGAAGATCGACACCGCGAAGTCGTTCCGGACTCCCCGGTCGTACTGGGTCCGCTCGATCGTGCTGCCCGCCGCCGGGCCGAAGATCTTCGCGGGCCTGCGGCTGAGCCTGTCCATCTCCTTGCTGCTGATGGTGATCTCGGAACTGGTCGGCTCCTACAACGGCATCGGCCGGTCCCTGATGGACGCCCAGCAGGCGTTCGACTTCCCGCTCATGTGGTCGTGGCTGGTCCTGCTCGGGCTCCTCGGCTTCGGGTTCAACGCGGCCTTCCTCGCGGTGGAGCAGAGAGTGCTTCGCTGGCAGCCCACCCGCAACGGCCGTCTCTAGTTCTTTCGAAGGGTCAGCAAGATGTCAACCATGCTCGAAGTCTCCGGGCTCAACCACCGGTACGGCGCGGGAGAAAAGGCGCACGTCGCGGTCAACGACCTGTCGTTCACCGTCGAAGCGGGACAGCTCGCGAGCATCGTCGGCCCGTCGGGCTGCGGCAAGTCGACGCTCCTGCGCTGCATCGCCGGGCTGATCAAGCCGACGTCCGGCCGCGTCAGCCTGCACGGCGACGACGTCTCCGGGGTGCCGGAGGATCTGGCCGTCGTGTTCCAGGACTACAGCCGCTCGCTGTTCCCCTGGCTCTCGGTCGCGAAGAACGTCGAGTTCCCCTTGCGGTGGCGCGACTTGAGCCGCTCGGAACGCCGCACGCGGGCGCAGGAGGCGCTGGAGTCGGTCGGTCTGTCCGGGGTCGGCTCGAAGTTCCCGTGGCAGCTCTCGGGCGGTATGCAGCAGCGTGTGTCGATCGCGCGGGCGCTGGCCAGCCGTCCCGCCCTGCTGCTGATGGACGAGCCGTTCGCGTCGGTCGACGCGCAGACGCGGTTCGAGCTCGAAGACCTGACTCGGCGCGTTCAGCGCGAGAACGGGAGCACGGTCCTCGTCGTCACGCACGACATCGACGAAAGCGTCTACCTGTCGGACCGGGTGCTGGTGCTGTCGAAGTCGCCGGCGAAGATCGTCGCGGACCTGCCGGTCGGGCTGCCCGCGGAACGGGACCAGATCACCACGCGCGAGTCCGCGGAGTTCGTGACGCTGCGCGGTGAGGTGGCGCGGCTGCTGCACGGCGGTGCCCCCGAAGCCGTCGCCGCGGCTTCCGACGCGGCCGAGTACGAGCTGGCGCAGCAGGAGGCTTCCGCCTCTGACGCACGCGCCAAGAGCAGCTGAAGGGGACTTTCCCCGCATCTGACGCGATGAAGGGCGCTTTCCCCGCATGTGACGCGAGGAAAGCGCCCTTCAGCTCGCTCAGTACAGCGTGCGCGGGTTCGCGTCGATGCGGACGTGCACCAGATGCGGCCGCTCGTCCGGCAGCGCGGCCTCCAGCGCCGGCTTGAGGTCCTCGGCCTTCTCGACGACCGACGTCCGCAGCCCCAGGCTCTTCGCCAGCGCGGGGAAATCGATACCGCCGAGGTCGACACCCGGCACCTTCTCGCCGCCCGCGGCCTCGCCGAGGATGCGCACGGCGGCGTACTGCGCATTGTCGAAGATCACGAACGTCACCGGCAGGTTGTGCTGCGCCGCCGTCCACAGTGCCTGGACGCAGTACATGCTCGACCCGTCGCCGAGGATCGCGACGACCTTGCGGTCCGGTCGGGCCAGCGCGGCACCGACGGCGGCGGGGAGGCCGTAGCCGAGGGTGCCGCTGGCGACCGTGAGGAAACCGGTGTCGGTGGACTTGATCGGCAGGTGGTCGTGCAGTTCGTTGCGGTGACTCGGGGTCTCTTCGACGACGATCGCGTCGTCCGGCAGGACCTCCGAGATCACGGAGTAGGCGAAGGCCGGGGTGATCGGCGTGACCGCGGCGGGCTTTTCCAGCCTGGTACGGGGTTTCGGCGCTTCCCGCGGCGCGGCGCGATCCAGCAGCGCGCGGATCGCGAGCTTCGGCGTCGCGCGGATGCCGGTGCCTTCCGCGGCCCTGGCGAGGATCTGCTCGTCGTCGCTGACCAGGAACAGCGCCGGCAGCGCGGTTTCCGACTCGCCCCGGTACACGTGGTAGGTGAACGCCGGGGCGCCGATGACGACCACGAGATCGTGCTCGGTCAGCGCGCTCGCGAGCGCTTTCCGTTCCGGCTGCAGGAATCCGAAGAACTGCGGGTGGTCCTCGGGGAACGAGCAGCGCGCTCCCATCGGCGGCGCCCAGACCCCGGCGCCCACCTTCTCGGCCAGTTCGACGACGTCCGGCACGGCGCCTTCCCCGTCGATACCGGGGCCGACCACGATCGCCGGGCGTTCGGCGGCGTCCAAGGCGGACACCAGTTCGTCCAAAGCGGACGGATCGGGCGCGAAGCCGGGGATCCGCGGCCGGGAGACGACCGGCTTCGAGGTCTCGACGTCCCAGTCGTCCACCGGCACCGAGACGAACACCGGACCCATGGGCGCCTGCGTCGCGATGTGGTACGCCCGCGCCAGCGCCGCCGGGACGTCCTCGGCCCTGGCGGGCTCGCAACTCCACTTCACGTACGGCTTGGGGAAGTTCGCCGCCTCGACGGCGCCGAGGAACGGATCGTCCGGCAGCAGCGACCTGGTCTGCTGGCCCGCCAGGATGATCAGCGGGGCGTTGTTGCGGTACGCGGTGAAGATATGCCCGAGCGCGTGGCCGACCCCGCCGGCGGAATGCAGGTTCACCAGCGCCGCCCGCCTGCTCGCGCGGGCGTACCCGTCGGCCATCGCGACGACGGACGCCTCGTGGAGCGCGAGCACGTAGGTGAAGTCGTCGGGCCATTCCGTCAGGAAGGCGATCTCGGTCGTACCGGGATTGCCGAAAACGGTGGTCAGGCCCAGATCGCGCAGCAGTTCCCTGGTCGCGTCACGTACGGTGCGGGTAGCCATGGCCACACGCTATCTGGTCGGTACCGGATAGTTGAAGATGCAACCTCGTATCACCGTGTGTGGTCTGGACCTGACCCCGTGTTCATGGCCTCGGTACGGGGTCGCGAGTGGAATGAAGGCCTCCTTGCCTACCTTGAGGGCCAGGGTTCCGGCAGAGTCGTGTTCACGCTGCCCAAGTGGGTGGCGGAGGACCCCTCACGATGGCCTGACACTTCTCGACTGTCCACAGGGGACGCTTCGGGGTGACCGTGCCCGATTCGAGCATTTTGCGAAGGGGTCGTGAGCGATAAGGAGGGTTAGAACCGTCTGTCTGAGTTCAGGACATGTCGGACAGTTGATGTTTCAGGACCTCACGGACACTGACCGGCTTGTCGGCGTGGTGACCAGGGCTTGTGTGGTGATCATGCGGCGATGGGCAGAGCAGGTTTTCCGATGGATCCTGAGTTCGTCGCCGCGATCGTCAGGTCGGCTGCGGGCGAGAAGATCAACGTGGCGCGGTTCTGTCGCGAGCACGGGGTTTCCCGTGACACCTTCTATCGGTATGTGGCTCGGTTCCGGAGCGAGGGGACCGTCGGGTTCGCCTGCCGCAGCACCGCTCCGCTGAGCCATCCGTCCGCGCTGGGTGAGGAGGTGGCCGAGGCGGTGCTGCGGGCCCGTAAAGAGCTCGAGGAGGAAGGCCTGGACAACGGGCCGATCTCGATTCGCTGGCGTCTGGAGGACGCCGGGATGCTCCCGCCGCCCTCGCAGTCGTCGATCTACCGGATCCTGCGTGATCGCGGCCAGATCGAACCCGAGCCACGCAAGAAGCCCCGCACGCGGCGCCGGTTCCAGTACCCGGACCCGAACGGCTGCTGGCAGATCGATGGGACGGAGCACTACCTGGCCGACGGCACCAAGGTCTGCATCATCCAGATCCTGGATGACCATTCCCGCCTCGATGTCGGCTCCTATGCCGCGGTCAGCGAGAACGGTGCTGACACCTGGACCGCAGTGCAACTGGCCATCGCCTGCTACGGGGCGCCGGTGAAACTGTTGTCCGACAACGGGCTGGCTTTCTCCGGCAAACACCGCGGCTGGATGGCCGATCTGGAACGTCACCTCGCCGAACACGGCGTCACCACGATCGCCTCGTCGGTCTATCACCCGCAAACCTGCGGCAAGAACGAACGCGTCCATCAGACTCTGCAGAAATGGCTCGCCGCCCGGCCCCCGGCCGAGAATCTTGCCGCCCTGCAACAGCTGCTCGACGACTACCGCACAATCTACAACAACCGAAGACACCAGAGCCTCGACGGCCAGACCCCGCAGCAACGCTACGACGCCAGTCCCAAAGCCACTCCACCCGAAGGCTCCACAGCTCCCAGCGGAACCACCCAACGCCCCGTCTCCAGCACCGGGGTCATCGCCTTCTCCGGCTGCTCCATCGTGCTAGGCCGACACTGGGCCGGCCAGAGCGCCACCGTGTTCTGGCAGGGCGACCGCGTCGTCATCATGATCGGCGACACACTCGCCCGCCAGCTCACCCTCAACAGAGCAATACGCTACCAACCACTGACCAACCCAAAACTGTCCGACAAGTACTGAAACACATCTGTCCGTGAGGTCCTGAAACAGGACAGAGGGTTAGAACCGTCCTTATCACTCACGACCCCGGTCAAAACCGTACAGATGAGCATCAAACGGACATTCATCTGTCCTCTGGCGTCCCTTGTGGACACCGTCCGTTCAGGGCCTCTGTCATCGGCCCGTTCGGGAGGTCCACCTCGAATCACCAAGAACGGCACCGGCCAGCGTTTAGGCGACTTCGCCGGGCCCTGACCTTGAGGGCAGGGAAAGAGGCCTTCACGGCATGCGGAGCGAGACGGCGCCGCGCGGTACCGGCGTTCGGGACCTACTCCTTGACCAGCGCCGCCCACTCGCGAACGGCGGCGACGTCCACATCGGACTCCCAGCCGCCTGGACGGACCGCGCCGCCGACGTGGAACGCGCCGACCCCGCCCGCTCGCAGCAGATGCACCTGCTGCGCCCGCAGGCCGCCGCCGACCAGCAGCCGAGGCCCGTCCTCACGCCGGGCGAGCCGCTGCAGCACCGAAAGCCCGTGCGCGACGCCGTGCGGATGCCCGGCCGCGAGCACCGTGTCGCAGCCGAGGCCGGTCAACTGGTCGTAGGCGCGCAACGGATCCCGCGCGCGGTCGATGGCGCGGTGAAAGGTCCACGGCAGCCCGTCGAGCTCCTTGACCAGGGTCTCGCAGGCTTCGACGTCGATTTCGCTTTCCAGGTCCAGGAAACCGAAGACGAACTCCCGCGCGCCCGCGTCGATCAGGCGCACCGCGTCCGCACGCAGCCCGTCGAGGTCACCGGCGGCGAAGGACATGTTGTCGCGCAGCATGACCCGCACCGGGAGATCGGTGGCGCCGAGCACGTCGCGCACCGTCTCGACCGACGGGGTGAGACCGTCGCTGGCCATGTCGCTGACCAGTTCGAGGCGATCGGCCCCGCCCTCCTGCGCGCGCTCCGCGTCCACCGCGGTCAGCGCGATCACTTCCAGCAGGCCGGTTTTCGGGGTCATGGACCTTCCAATTCGCTCAGTGTCTGTCGGTGAACCCGCGGCCGCGATAGCGGAGCCTTCGGCGGAGGCGGGTTCAAGCTCAGGGTCGCCTTCCGGGTACATCGCAGCTCCGCACATTCGCTCAATCCGAGGGGTTGTCGTCACCCCTGGCGTGGCGACCGCGCCGGAATCCGCCTTGCAGGCTGGTCATCCGTTCACGGACCGCTTCGGGGGAAAGTGAGAGTATCGGCCTCTCCCCTCGCGGCTTCTCCGGCCTGTCGTCCTGCGACCGGGCCTCGGGAACGACGGCGGGCAGCACCGGCCAGGTCTCCTCCGCCCCGTCCTCCTGTTCCAGCTCGGCGGGCGTCGGCCAAGCCGGTTCCGGCTCCTTTTCCTTCGGCTCCAGCGGCTTCAGCGTCGGTTCGGTCGGCTCGTCCGGATCCTGCGCGGGTTCCTCGGGCACGGCGTTCTTGACCGGCTCGAACGAAGGCAAGGAAGGCGGGCCGGGTTCCGCGGGCGAAGGCCCTTCGCGCGGGCCGCCGTGGTCGAACCACTGCGAAAGCACGCTCTGGTACTTGGGCATCCGTTCGGTCGGCGAATCCAGTTCGAGATGGGTGACGGCGTCGTCGTCCGAAGACGGCCATTCCGGCTGGGTCTCGCGCTCGACGACGGGAGCGCGCCGCAGCGGGCCGGGGTCCAGCACGGGCGCGAACCGCGACTCGTCGACGCTCTCCTCCGGCTCGGGCAGCGGCGGGACTTCCAGCGGCGGCTCGGGTTCCGGCTCCGGGACGACGACGGTGACGGGCACGGGTTCCGGCATCGGGGCGGGCCGGGGCGCTTCGACGATGAGCTCGGCGGGTACGACGACCACCGCGGTGATCCCGCCGCCGTCGGCGGACCGGAGACGGACGTCGATACGGTGCCGGATCGCCAGCGTCGCGACCACGAACAGGCCCATCCGCCGGGAGACCTCGACGTCGACGTCCGGCGGGTTCGCCAGCCGCGCGTTGGTGCGGTCGATCTCCGCCTGCGGCATCCCGGCACCGTGGTCGGTGATCTCGATCTGCCATTCCCCGCGGTCGGTCTCGTGCCCCTCGACCTGCACCATCGTGCTCTGATCCGAATAGCGGGTCGCGTTCTCCAGCAACTCGGAGACCACGTGCACGAGATCGTTGACGGCCTCGCCGCGTACCGCGATCCGCGGCGCCGGGCCGAGTTCGATCCGCTGGTAGTGCTCGACCTCCGAGAGCGCGGCGCCGATGATCTCGTCGGCGACGACGGCGCCACCGTCCTCACGGACGACGTCGGTTCCGGACAGCACCAGCAGGTTCTCACTGTTGCGGCGCATCCGGGTCGCGAGATGGTCGAGTTCGAAAAGCCCGGCGAGCGTGTCGGGATCCTGTTCGTCGGCTTCCATCCGGTCCAGCACGGACAACTGCCGTTCGACGAGATCCTGGCTCCGCTGCGACAGGTTCACGAACATCGCGTTGATGTTCTCCCGCAGCATGGCCTGTTCCCCGGCGAGCCGGACGGCCTCGCCGTGCACCGCGTCGAACGCGCGCGCCACCTGGCCGAGTTCCTCGCGGCTGAACACCGGCACCGGAGCGACGGCCAGCCGCCGCCGCAGGTTCTCCGGCTGCGGTTCGGGGTCGCTCAGCAGTCCTTCGACGGCCGCCGGCAGCTGGTGTTCGGCGACATGCAGCGCGCTGCGGCGCAGGATCCGCAGCGGCCGCAGCAGCGAACGCGCGATGATCACCGAGAGCACCCCGGCGATGACCAGCACGGCGAGCACGATGCCGCCGTCCCAGATCGCGGACGTCCTCGCCTGCGCCGCGAGGGAGTCGGTGCGTTCCTGAAGCTGGACGAGCAGCGCCTGCTGCACCTGGTGGGCCAGATTCACCGTATAGGTGGCCGAGGTGTCCCACTGGTTCGGATCCAGCCCGCCGAGCCCCTGATCGTTCTCCGCGCGGATGAGCGCCGATTCGACCATGTCGTTGCCGATGTCGACGATCAGGCCGATGACCGTGTCGTCGTACATCCGCTGCTGTTCGGGGGTCGCGAACGTGCGGTAGTCGTTGCGGGCGGCGGCGAGTTCGGCCTCCGCGCCGAGCAGCGCGCGGGTCCTGTCCCGGTTGAGACCGCCCTGCGCCAGCGCGGCCGCCATGATCGCGCGTTTGACCGACATCTGGTCCTTGACCCGCGCGAGCGCGTTGCCCGCGAGGCGGAGCTTCCCCAGATCCGGGTCGGACACGTCGGCGGCGGTGGAATCGCTGATGTCGAGCAGACCGGAGATCAGGTCGCTGTAGGAGCGGAGCACCGCGTCGGCGGGAAAAGCGGAGTGTTCCGCGGAAAAGCGGAGCCCGGTCAGCACGCGCAGCCGGTCGCTGGTCTGCTGCAGGCTGGTCGCGGTCTTGCCGCCGAGCCTGCTCTTGCTCTCGCCGAGCGTCCGGTCGAACGTGCCGATGGCCTCGTCGACGCGCTTGCGCTGCTCGGTCAGTTCGGAAAGGTCGCCCTTGCGATCGCCGGCGACGAACCGGACGGTGAGGTCTCGTTCGCGCTGGAGCTGGTGCACGGCCTCGGCGACGGTGCTGTCGACGCGGCCGCGGGTGGCGAACTCGGCCAGCTGCCTCGCGTCCCGCAGGTCGGAGTTGACCCGGAGCCCGACGAGGGCGACCACCGCGAGGGCGGGAATCAGGAGTACCACGAAGAGTTTGGTACGCAGGTGCCAGTTCCGCAGCCGCCAGCGTCCGCCGACACGAGGATGCCGTTCCGCCGCGTCGCCCCCACGGGGACGTTTGTCGCGACGGGCCACCTGGTTTCCTTTTCCCACCACGGGACCCTTTCCCATGGCTGACATCCGGGGACGAGAGCCCGAACCTACTGTAGAGTAACAAGGTTCGGGAACGATCGAAAGCCGCGCCATCGGGGCGCCTCCCCCAGGCGATCGTATGGGGCGCGGACCATACGATCCAGAAGCAGGAGCACATTCTCTCGGTAGGTGAGCGGTGACGAAGATGCGCGTCTTGGCGATTCCGCTGGTAGCGGCACTGCTGGTGACCGCCGGTTGCGGAGTGTTTTCCCGTGGTGACGCAAGCACCGACGCGCCACTCGAACGGACGGAACTGCGCATCGGCGTCGGGAACCCCATCGACACGGCACCCTTGCGGGTCGCCGTCGCGGACGGGAAATTCACCGCGGCCGGCCTTTCCGTGACCCTCGTCGAGGTTCCCGCCGACCAGGCGATCGGCAAGCTCGCCGCGGGCGAGATCGACCTGGCGTTCGCGAGCGACGTGTCGATCTTCCGCGCCTCCGCGGCCGGGACCGCGCTCCAGCTGCAGGGCGAGGCGTACACCGCCGGCCGCAACACCATGGCGCTCGTCACACTCCCCGGCTCCGACTACACCGAGCCGACGCTCAAGAAGTCACCGAAGATCGCGGTGAACATGCTCGACGACGTCGGCGTGCTGGCGGCCCGCTCGGTACTGGGGACCGCGGGCGTCGACGTGAACCGGATCCAGTTCAAGCAGCACCCGTTCGACCGGATGCCCCAGGCGTTGCAGGCGGGCGAGGTCGATGCCGCGTGGATGGTCGAGCCGTACATCACCAGGGCCGAGAAGGAGCTGGGGGCGAGCATCCTCGCCGACGGCGCCCGCGGCGCGACACTGGACTTCCCGATGTCGTCCTACGTTTCGATGGGAGCCTTCGGCCAGGCCAACGCCCGCACGCTCGCGGCGTTCCGGAAGGTGCTCGGCGAAGCGCAGGTGCGGGCGGCCGACCCGGCCGTCGTCCGCGACGCGCTGCCGTCGTTCTCCGACATCGACCGGACCACGGCGTCGCTGATCTCGCTCGGGACGTACCCGGTCTCCCTCAACGGCATCCGGCTGCAACGCGTCGCCGACCTGATGCACAACTCCGGCCTGCTCGGCGCGCGGCTCGACGTGCAGTCGATGGTGGCGCGCCCCTAACCCGGAGCCCGCCCCGCCGCCACCCTCAACGGACAGGCTTTGCCTGGCTGCTAGATATTTTCGCCGGTCGGCCTGAGACACACCGTGCGCTCGGGCGGCCCGGTGTAGTGCAGGGCGGTGTCTTCCGACGAACAGGCGTACTCCGACGATCCCCGCGTGACGACCGCGCGCGCCTCCGCGCTGATGTCGCTGCAGCGGACCTTCGCGATCCGCGTCTCGTGCACGACGTCGCGGAGGCAGTCCCCGCTCTCGACGTTCAGCGCGAGGCAGAGCGTCTTTTCCGCCCTCTTGCTCGACGAACCCCCGTACAGCTCGAACTGGATGTAGTCGGCACTACGGCAGTCCGACGAGCCCGTCCGCACCTCATCGATACGGAAGGTCGCACGATTCGACGTGCAGCTGGCCGTCGTGTAGCTCTGATCGCCACCCGGCTCGTCGGTCAGGTACAGGCACTTGCCCGCCTCGATTTTGGTGAACCTGCTCGACTGCGAGACAGCGAAGGCGAACAGGCTTCCGAGGCCCAGCGCGACGACGACGCCCAGCACGATCGAGGCCTTGGCCAGCACGCTCAGCGGCGGCGGCTTGGGGAACGGCGTCGGCGGTGCCGCCTCCGGCATCGGGGGCAGCGGCGCGGACGCGTTGAACGGGTCGTACTCGGGTGTCCCGCCGGTCGGTGTAGTCGTCAAGGTCCCCTCCAGTCACCTGCCGCATATCCTTCCACCAGCAGTGCCGCGGCGGGAGCCGGTGTGGCCGGAACGTATAAAGGAGGATGTGACCGATGGCCCGCTGATCGTCCAGTCCGACAAGACCGTGCTCCTCGAGGTCGACAACAGCCAGGCCGACGACGCGCGGATCGCCATCGCGCCGTTCGCCGAACTGGAACGCGCGCCCGAGCACGTCCACACCTACCGGATCACGCCACTGGCGTTGTGGAACGCCCGCGCGGCGGGCCACGACGCCGAACAGGTCGTCGACGCGCTGACGACGTACTCGCGCTTCCCCGTCCCCCAGCCGCTGCTCATCGACATCGTGGACACGATGGGGCGGTTCGGGCGGTTGCAGATCGCGAACCACCCGGCGCACGGCCTGGTGATGTCGACCATCGACCGCGCGGTGCTGGAGGAGATCCTCCGGCACAAGAAGATCAGCCCGATGCTGGGCGCGCGGATCGACGAGGACACCGTCGTCGTGCACCCCTCCGAGCGCGGGCGGCTCAAGCAAGCGCTGCTGAAGGTCGGCTGGCCCGCGGAAGACCTCGCCGGCTACGTCGACGGCGAGGCGCACCCGATCGACCTCGCCGAGGTCGACTGGGAACTGCGGGACTACCAGCGCAAGGCCGCCGAGGCGTTCTGGGCCGGCGGGTCCGGTGTCGTCGTGCTGCCGTGCGGCGCGGGCAAGACGCTGGTCGGCGCCGCGGCCATGGCGCACGCGAAGGCGACCACGCTGATCCTGGTGACGAACACCGTCGCCGGACGGCAGTGGAAGCGGGAGCTGGTCGCGCGGACCTCGCTCACCGAGGAGGAGATCGGCGAATACTCCGGGGAGAAGAAGGAGATCCGGCCGGTCACCATCGCGACGTACCAGGTGGTCACGCGCAAGACCAAGGGCGAGTACAAGCACCTGGACCTGTTCGACTCGCGGGACTGGGGCCTGGTGGTCTACGACGAGGTCCACCTGCTGCCCGCGCCGGTGTTCCGGATGACCGCGGACCTGCAGTCGCGGCGGCGGCTGGGACTCACCGCGACCCTGGTGCGCGAGGACGGGCGCGAGGGCGACGTGTTCTCCCTGATCGGCCCGAAGCGGTACGACGTCCCGTGGCGCGACATCGAGGCGCAGGGCTGGATCGCGCCGGCGGAATGCACCGAGGTCCGGGTGACGCTGACCGACGCCGAGAGGCTCGCGTACGCCACGGCCGAAGCCGAGGAGCGGTACAAGCTGGCGGCGACCGCGGACACCAAGACCAAGGTGATCAAATCGCTGATCGACCGGCATCCCGGCGAGCCGACGCTGGTCATCGGGGCCTACCTCGACCAGCTGGAGATGATCGGCGACGAACTCGACGCGCCGGTGATCCAGGGCGCGACGAAGAACAAGGAACGCGAGGAACTGTTCGACGCGTTCCGTCGCGGCGAGATCAGCACGCTGGTCGTTTCGAAGGTCGCGAACTTCTCGATCGACCTGCCGGAGGCGTCGGTCGCGATCCAGATCTCCGGGACGTTCGGCTCGCGGCAGGAAGAGGCGCAGCGGCTCGGACGGCTGCTGCGGCCCAAGGGCGACGGGCGGCAGGCACATTTCTACTCGGTCGTCTCGCGGGACACCGTCGACACGGAGTACGCGGCGCACCGGCAGCGGTTCCTGGCGGAACAGGGGTACGCGTACCGGATCGTGGACGCGGACGACCTGCTGCGCCCCATGTAGGGACAGTCCGCGCTCTTGTCCGGGTGGTCGTGAGTGGCGATTCGGGTTCTAACCCGAATCGCCACTCACGACCACCCGGGCCCACCACGCCACCGCCGGGCTCTCTCTTGTAGGCCGTGGTTCCTCTGGAGGTAGCGAAGGCCTCCTTCACTACCTTCAGGGTAGGTAAGGAGGCCTTCACGGAACGGCCTCCGCGGTCGACCGCCACACACGGGTGCCGCTGGGGCTCAAGGGGCGTTTCGAGCGCCAGTGAAGCGAACTTCGAGGAACGCGTTGCGAAAGCCGCTTTCGCAACAGCACCTTCGCCACCCCGGAAAGTCCACTGTGGACAAGCCCTGTGGCCACTGTGACATCAGGGGCACCTGAGGCACTCGTCGCGAGATACCGCAAACGGGGTATCGAAAACTGTCGGTGCTTCGAACTAGTGTTCGGGTAGAGTTGACCGAACACCAGTTCGAGGGGAAGCCGATGACGATCGCACCGTTCCGTCCGGGTACGCCGCCCGTCCAGACCCTGCCGCCCGGCCGGTGGCACGGCCGGATCTGGGTTTCGGATCTGCCGTTGGCCAGGCCGGAGCGCTACACCGGCTGCGTCGCCGAGTTCGACCGCTCCGGTCTGTGGCCGGTGCTGATCCCGCACGACCAGCGCTTCGCCGCCAACGGCGAGGACTGGATCGACGACCGCGGCAGGCTCGCCCCCGCCGATCACCGGATCTCCTCCGTGGACCCGGCCGAGGTGCTGGCCCGCTGGTGGGACACTTCGTGCTGCGACGGCGCCTGCCTGCGTCCGTTCGGCGCGAAGTTCCCCGGGCTCGCCCGTCGTCCGGCGCGCCGGGCGGATCCGCTGGCCGAGGCGGGCAACACCGGGTCGATCCTGGCCGCGCGCGGGCCGCACCGGCTGGCGCTGGTGCAGACGGAGCGGCCCGCCGACGTCCCGGCGATCCTCGGCTGGACGGGCATGATCAAGGCGACCGATCAGGTCCACGAGTTGTCCGCGGTCCTGCGCAGCTGGGAAGACCGTTTCGGCGCGACGCTCACGGTCCTGGGCTTCGATTCGCTGGAGCTGTCGGTGGCCGCGCCGCCGCGCACCCAGGGCCGCGCGCTCACCGTCGCCGCCGAGCACCGGGCGTTCTGCCTGCCCTCGTTCGCCGGTCAGCCGGGCAACCTGCGCGAGTTCGCCTCCAGCCTGGTCCAGACCCGCCGCTGGCGGTTCTCGTGGGCGTGAGCGGGCGTTTGCATCGGCCGGAGAGGGGGAATCTGGGCGGCACGGGAAGGCGGTGATCGACGTCGCGGAGCTGAGGATCGGCACTTCGGGCTGGCGCTACCCACCGTGGCGCGGGGACTTCTACCCCCGTGGTCTGGTGCAGCGGCGCGAGCTGGAATACCTGTCGTCCCGGATGAACTCGGCCGAGATCAACGGCTCGTTTTACTCACTGCAGCGTCCCGAGCGGTATCGGGCGTGGGCCGAGGAGACACCGGAGGACTTCGTCTTCGCCGTCAAAGGTGGCCGCTTCATCACGCATATGAAGCAACTGCGTGACGTCGAGACGCCGCTGGCGAACTTCTTCGCGTCCGGCGTGCTGGCGCTCGGCCGGAAGCTGGGACCGATCCTCTGGCAGCTGCCGCCGCGGCTGGCGTTCGACGCCGAGCGCGTCGAGGCGTTCTTCAAGCTGTTGCCGCGCACCAGCCACGCCGCCGCCGAACTCGCGAGCGAGCACGACGACAAGCTGAAGGCCGAGCCGCACACCGATCCGAAGCCTCGCCGGAAGCTCCGGCACGCCGTCGAAGTACGGCATCCGAGCTTCGCCGAGCCCAAAAGCCTCGCACTGTTCCGGAAACACGGCATCGCACTCGTGGTCGCCGACACCGCGGGCAAGTTCCCGTTCGTCGACGAGATGACGAGCGACGAGTTCGCGTACGTCCGCCTGCACGGCGACGAGGAACTGTACGTCAGCGGGTACAGCGACAAGGCCTTGGAGAAGTGGGCCCGGAAGATCAAGGGCTGGGACCGCGACACGTACGTCTACTTCGACAACGACGTCAAGGTCGAGGCGCCGAAGAACGCGATCACCCTCGCGAAACTGCTGGCTTGACCCGCGCACGCTGCACAGTCAGCGCGCAGTGAGCGGTGTCCTGTTAGGTGACGTGTGCGGGCACGGGCGTACTCGCGTGCTGCGGCTGGGGGTCGGCACGCCGGACGCCCGTGCCTCACTCCGCCTTGGCCGTTTCGCCCACGAGCGAGGCCAGCTTCGTCCGGACGTCCTCGGCGTCGGGATGCGCGAGCTCGGTCAGCACCCGGACCGAACGCAGCCAGCACTCCCGCGCCGACGAGGGATCACCGAGCCGCAGATGGATTCCGCCGAGCTGGGCCAGCACGTCGGCCGCCTCGTAGAGCTCGCCGTGGGCGAAGAACATCTCGACGGCGCGCCGCATGCAGGCGATGCCCTCGTCGCCGCGGCCGAGCCCGACCAGGGCGGTCCCCTTGGTGTGCAGGGTGAAGCGGGCTTCGTCGGGGAGCGCGTGCGCCTCCAGCGCCAAGGCCTGATCGGCGAAGTCGAGTGCCTGTTCGAAGCGGCCGGCCTGGGTACAGATGTCGCCGAGCGCCTGCAGCGCGCTGGCCTCCATGCCGGCACCGACGTTGCTCTCCCGGATGAGCCGCAACGCGCGCGTCCCGTATTCCCACCCGGTCTCCGGGTCTTGGCTGGCCAGCGTGAGGTTGTAGAGGGCCCGCGCCTCACCTTGCCGGTCCCCGACCTGCCGTTGCAGTTCGACGACCTGCTTCAGGTAGGCGATGCTGTCGTCGTATTGGCGGGCGACCCCGCAGGCCACGCCGAGCCCGCTGAGGATGGCGGCCTCGCCGGAGCGGTCCCCCAGGTCGCGGGCGGCGCGGAGCGCCACGCCGAACACCGAACGCCAGTCCTCCAGCCGCGCCCGCACGATGAAGTACGACTGCAGCAACCACGCCAGCTGCCAGCACTCCCGGTACCGCCGCTCCCGGTAGGCGACGTTCACCGCGGCGATGAGGTTCCCCGCCTCCTCGTCGAACCAGTCGAGCGCCTGCTCGTAGTGCCCGAACCTCAGCCCGGCGCCGTCGAACCGCTCCGGTTCGACGAGCCGGTAATGCCGTTCCGGCCGCAGGAGCCTCGAAGCGTTCAACGCCGAAGCGAGGGACGCGTGGAGCAGCCTGTCCAGCACCGCCGTCCGCGCTTCGGGCCCGTCGATCTTCGCCGAGAGCTCGGCCGCGTACGCGCGGATCAGGTCGTGGAACTGGTACCGGCCGGGCCTGGACCGCGCGATCAGGTGCGCGGACGCGAGTTTCGCCAGATCCTCGTGCGCTTCGGCGATGTCGACCCCGGCCACCGCCGCGGCCGCGGGCACGCTGAAGTCGCCGCCGGTGGGCAGGCCGAGCAACCGCAGCAGCCGCGCGGCCCGTTCGTCGAGCGCGCGGTACGAGTACGAGAAGACGGCCCGGATGTTCGTCTCGTCGCCGTCGGCGAGGTCGAACGAGCCCAGCCGGTCCTGTTCGGCTTCCAGCAGCCGGACGAACTCCCGCAACCCGAGGTCCGGGAACTGCGCCGCCCGCACCGCGAGGATCCGGATGGCCAGCGGCAGCCCGCCGCAGTACCGGACGAACCGTTCGGTGGCCTCGGGGTCTTCGGCGACCCGGTCCAGCCCGATCGTCGACGCGAGGAGGGCGATCGCGTCCTCGTCCGGCAGTTCCTCCAGCGCGACGCGCCGCGCGCCGTGGGTCGCCACGAGCGCCTGCAACTGCCATCGGCTGGTCACCAGCACCAGGCAGCCGGGGCCGGGCAGCAACGGCCTGATCTGCTCGGTGCTCCCCGCGTTGTCGAGCAGGATCAGCATCCGGCGGCCGGCGCTGTAGGTACGCCAGGTGGCCGCGCGCCCGTCCACGTCGGAGGGGATCCGGTCGGCGGGGACACCGACGGAAACGAGCATGGTTTCGAGCGCGGCGGCGGCTTCGACCGGCTCACCGGGACCGTAGCCGCGCAGGTTGAGGTACACCTGCCCGCCGGGGAAGCGGTCTCCGACCTCGTGCGCGAAATGGACGGCGAGCGTCGTCTTGCCGATACCGCCCATCCCCTCGATCGACGCGATGGACGTCGAGCGTTCGGTGTCCAGCGCCTCCGGGACGAGGCCGTGCAGCGCCTTGAGGTCGCGTTGGCGGCCGGAGAACACCCGGAGATCGGCGGGGAGCTGCCGCGGGATCAACGGTTCGGCGCCGAGCCGGTACCGCGTCAGTTCGGAGTCCAATGTGGTCTCGACGGACTCTTCGCCGGTCAGGATGGCCTGGTGCGCCCGCTGCAGCGACGCACCGGGGTCCAGGCCGAGTTCTTCGGCCAGTACCGCACCGATCCGGCGGTAGACGTTCAGCGCCTCGGCCTGCCTGCCGGAGCGGTAGAGCGCGATCATCAGCTGTTCGTGCAACCGCTCCCGCAGCGGGTTCTCGCGGCACAACCTGGTCAGCTCGGGAACGGCGGTGGCGTGATCGCCGAGGGCGATGAGCGCGTCGGCCCACTGCTCGCGCACGCGCAACCGCTCTTCACCCAACTGGTCGGCTTCGTCCCGAAGCAGCGCTTCGGAGTGGACGTTCTGCAGCGCCGGGCCACGCCATTCGGCCAGCGCGGCGGCGAAACGATCCGCGGCGCCGCGCAGGTCACCGTTCCGCGCGGCCTCGGTTCCGGCCGCGGCGAGTGACCGGAACCGGGCGAGGTCGAGCAGCTTCTCGTCGAGTTCGAGCAGGTAGCCGCCGCGTTCGGTGCGGATGGTGACGTCGTCGCCGAGCGCGCGCCGGACCCGCAGGATGTAGGTCTGCAGTGCTCCTTTGGACCGCCGCCGGTCGTCCGGCCACAGCCAGCGGCCCAGTTCCTCGACCGGCACCACCGTGTTCGCGCGCAGCAACAGGCCTGCCAGCACGATGAGCGGCCTGCTGCCGCCCAAGGGCACCGGCAGCCCGTCCGCCGTGACCTCCGTGGGCCCCAGCACGCGAAAGTCGAGTGCCACGTCGCTCATTCTGTCCGGAACCGGGACAAACGGCACGTGATTCCCGCGGTGGCATGATCGGTGCCGATGGACGTCTACGCGATCCCCCTGCGCACGCGGTTCCGCGGCATCACCGTCCGTGAAGGACTGCTGATCCGCGGCGAAGCCGGCTGGGGCGAATTCTGCCCGTTCTCCGACTACTCCGACGTCGAGAGCGCGCCGTGGCTGGCGTCCGCGCTGGAGGCGAGTGCCCGCGGCTGGCCGTCGCCGGTGCGGGAGAGCGTCGAGGTGAACGCGACCGTCCCGGTGGTGTCCCCGGACAAGGCGTACGAACTCGTGTCCGCGTCGGGCTGCCGCACGGCGAAGGTGAAGGTCGCCGACCCGCGGGTGAGCCTCGCCGAGGACTGCGCCCGGGTGGAGGCGGTACGGTCCGCGCTGGGCCCGCGGGGCGCGGTCCGCGTCGACGCGAACATGGCCTGGGACGTGGACACCGCGGTCAAGGCCATCGGCGAACTCGACCGCGCGGCGGGCGGACTCGAATACGTCGAGCAGCCGTGCCCGTCGATCGAGGAGCTCGCGGACGTCCGGCGCCGGGTCGGCGTGCGGATCGCCGCGGACGAATCCATCCGCCGGGCCGAGGACCCGCTCAAGGTGGCCGTGGCGGGAGCGGCCGACATCGCCGTGCTGAAGGTCGCGCCGCTGGGCGGGGTCCGGCGCGCGCTGGAGGTCGCCGAAGCGTGCGGGCTGCCCTGCGTGGTGTCGTCCGCCGTCGAGACGAGCGTCGGTCTCGCCGCCGGGCTGGCGCTCGCGGGCGCACTGCCCACTTTGGACTTCGCCTGCGGACTGGGCACGATGTCCTTGCTGACGGGAGACGTCTGCGGCGACTCACTGTCCCCTGTGGACGGTCGGCTGCCGGTGCCGCTTCAGGCTCCCGCTCCCGACCTGTTCGCTGCCCACGCCGCCGCCTCGGATGTCCGGGCGGCCTGGGAAGCCCGCCTCACCCGCGTCCGCGCCCACCTCCCGATGCCATGAAAGGCCCCTTCCTTGCGAAACTTGCAAGGAA
>NZ_CP150484.1:2050892-2081528 GCF_037997115.1 Amycolatopsis coloradensis | reverse complement strand
GGGCATGGGGATGCCCGGGCCTTCCCCATTTCGCCGGATCACGCGAGTTCCGGTTCCAATCACGCGTGTCCCGGCTCCGGACACGGAAAAGCCCGGACACGCGAGGCGCGTCCGGGCTTTCCTGTGGTGCTACAGGCTCGAACTCAGAAGTCCATGCCGCCCATGCCACCGGACGGGTCGGCGGGAGCGGCCGAGGCCTTCTCCGGCTTGTCCGCCACGACGGCTTCGGTGGTCAGGAACAGCGCCGCGATGGAAGCGGCGTTCTGCAGCGCGGAGCGGGTGACCTTCGTGGGGTCCGGCACGCCGGCGGCGAGCAGGTCCTCGTAGACACCGGTGGCGGCGTTGAGGCCGTGACCCTGCGGGAGGGACTTGACCTTCTCCGCCACGACGCCGCCCTCGAGGCCGGCGTTGATCGCGATCTGCTTGAGCGGCGCCTCGACGGCGACCTTGACGATGTTGGCACCAGTGGCCTCGTCGCCCTCGAGCTTCAGACCGGCGAAGGCGGCCTCGGCGGCCTGGATGAGAGCGACGCCACCACCGGCGACGATGCCCTCTTCGACAGCGGCCTTGGCGTTGCGCACCGCGTCCTCGATGCGGTGCTTGCGCTCCTTCAGCTCGACCTCGGTGGCGGCACCGGCCTTGATGACGGCCACGCCGCCGGCCAGCTTCGCCAGACGCTCCTGGAGCTTCTCGCGGTCGTAGTCCGAGTCCGAGTTGTCGATCTCGGCGCGGATCTGGTTGACGCGACCCTGGATCTGGTCGGCGTCGCCCGCACCCTCGACGATGGTGGTCTCGTCCTTGGTGATGACGGCCTTGCGCGCCTTGCCCAGCAGGGAAAGGTCCGCGTTCTCCAGCTTGAGGCCGACGTCCTCGGAGATGACCTGGCCACCGGTCAGGATCGCGATGTCCTGCAGGATCGCCTTGCGGCGGTCACCGAAGCCCGGGGCCTTGACGGCGACGGACTTGAAGGTGCCGCGCATCTTGTTGACGATGAGGGTGGCCAGGGCCTCGCCCTCGACGTCCTCGGCGATGATCAGCAGCGGCTTGCCGGACTGGATGACCTTCTCCAGCAGCGGCAGGACGTCCTTGACGGTGGAGATCTTGGAGCCGAAGAGGAGGACGTACGGGTCCTCGAGCTCGGCTTCCTGACGCTCCGGGTCGGTCACGAAGTAACCGGAGATGTAGCCCTTGTCGAAGCGCATACCCTCGGTGAGCTCGAGCTCGAGCCCGAAGGTGTTGCTCTCCTCGACGGTGACGACGCCTTCCTTGCCGACCTTGTCCAGCGCCTCGGCGATGAGCTCACCGATGGTGCGGTCCGCGGCGGAGATCGACGCGGTGGCGGCGATCTGCTCCTTGGTCTCGATCTGGACGGCGGCCTTGTGCAGCTGCTCGGTGATGGCCTCGACGGCCGCCTCGATGCCGCGCTTCAGGCTGATGGGGTCGGCCCCGGCGGCGACGTTGCGCAGACCCTCGCGGACGAGAGCCTGGGCGAGCACGGTGGCGGTGGTGGTGCCGTCACCCGCGACGTCGTCGGTCTTCTTGGCAACTTCCTTGACGAGCTCGGCCCCGATCTTCTCCCACGGGTCCTCGAGCTCGATCTCCTTGGCGATGGAGACACCGTCGTTGGTGATCGTCGGCGCGCCCCACTTCTTTTCGAGCACGACGTTCCGGCCCCGCGGGCCGAGGGTCACCTTGACGGCTTCGGCGAGGGTGTTCAAGCCGCGCTCAAGACCGCGGCGGGCGTCCTCGTCGAACGCGATCAGTTTGGCCATTGCGGTGTGGTCCTCCGGTATTGGGCGCCGCCGCACGCCTACTACAGCGCGGCGGCAGGACTCTTCCTCGGCCAGGCTCGGTGCCCGCGACGGACGACCCACCCGATCAAGGGTGCGGCCTCACCGTCCCGACCTTCAGGCGAACGGTCTGGTGACCGCCCTGCCTGGCACTCGACGGCGTCGAGTGCCAATGTCGTGTTTAGCACTCTCCAGGGGAGAGTGCAAGAACCGCAGGTCAGCGCGGTGGCGTGGCTGAAGGGGACCATGCCCTCATAAGACGCGGCGAAGGACGCTTTCACCTCATCGCATGCGGTGAAAGCGTCCTTCGGCTCGGCTCGTCAGCTGCTCGGCTTGATGGAGATCGACGACGGCGGCGGCTTGAGCGACGATCCGGGAGCCTGCGACTGCGAGCCGCCGGGGCCGACCGGGATGTTCGGCGCGGTGGTCTGCGGGCCGTTGCCGCTGCTCGAATCACCGAAGATGAAGATCGCGGCGACGATCGCGCCCGCGACCACGAGGGCGCCGACGATGATCCAGATCCACTTGGCGCCGCCGCTCTTCTTGGGCTGCTGCTGGAAACCGCCCTGCTGCTGCGGCGGCGGGCCGTAACCCGGCGGTGGCCCCTGCTGGAAGCCACCCTGCTGGAAACCGCCTTGCTGCGGCGGCGGGCCGTAACCCGGCGGCGGCCCCTGCTGGAAACCGCCCTGCTGGAAACCACCCTGCTGCGGCGGCGGGCCATAGCCGGGCGGCGGGCCTTGCGGCGGGGGACCCTGCGGTCCCGGTCCCTGCTGGCCGTAGCCGGGCTGCTGTCCTCCGTACGGGTGCACGGGGCCCCCCTCTCCCTGTGGCGGCGTGTTCTGCCGTGGCGCCTGCTGCGGCGCGGTCTGCTGGACCGGCGCCGCGGCCCCGGGCGGGCCGGGGGGCTCGTTCGAAGTCGCGAGCGGGCCGAGCGCGCGCCTGGCGGCCGCGATCATCTCAACACAGTTGGGGTAGCGCTCGGCGGGATTCTTCGCCATTCCCTTCCGGACGACCTCGTCGATCCCGGCGGGCAGGCCGACGATCCGCGAGATGGCCGGGGGCTCGCCGTTCAGGTGCCCCTTGATGACCGTCTGCACATCGCCCTTGAACGGCGGGCTGCCGGTCAGGCAGGCGTAGAGGACGCAGGTGAGCGCGTACTGGTCGGTGCGGCCGTCGAGCGGCTCGCCGCGCAGGTGCTCGGGGGCCGCGTACGTCGGCGAGCCGAGGAAGTCGCCGCCGCGGGTCCGGTGCCCGGTGGCGCCGCGGCGGGTCAGGCCGAAGTCGGCGACGTAGACGTGCTCGCGCGAGGTCTCCTTGCTGGTGACCAGGACGTTCGCCGGTTTGACGTCGAGGTGCACGAGACCCCGGTTGTGCAGGGTGTCGAGCGCGTCGGCGACCTGGTCGAGCATGTTCAGCGTGCGGGCGGGCGCGATCGGGCCGCCGGAGATCAGGCCGGCGAGGTCGCCGCCGTCGACCATCCGCATGGCGATGTAGAGCATGCCTTCGAGCTCGCCGAAGTCGTACAAGGGCACGACGTTGGCATGGTCGATCGCGGACGTGTTCCGCGCCTCGTCAACGAAGCGTTCGCGGAACTCGGCGTCGGCCCCGAGGTGATCACCGATGACCTTCAGTGCCACCTTGCGTCCGAGCCGCACGTCCGTGGCCTTGTAGGTCACGCTCATGCCGCCCTTGCCGAGCACCCCGTCGATGCGGTAGTTGCCCAGCCGGCGACCGGTCAGGTCCCCCGACTCATCGCCTGTCACGCAGCGCAGCCTAACGCGCCAGTTCCCGAGGCCGCCGGGGGTCGGCCGAAGTCTCCTTAAGAGACCTTGCGGACGTCCGCCGCCTGACTCCGCCCGTCACGGCCGGACTGGACTTCGAATTCCACGCGATCACCCTCGTCGAGCGTCCGGAATCCGTCGGCCTGAATGGCCGAGTAGTGGACGAAGACATCGGGCCCTTCGGTGGATTCGATGAATCCGTAGCCCTTTTCCGAGTTGAACCACTTGACGGTGCCGACTGCCACGGCGCACTCCCTCAGCACTGGATCCGTCGGCCTTCTCTGCCCCGGCCGGCGGTTTCGAGTGCAGTTCACGCTACCCGAATTACCGGCGTCGGCAATGCTCAATTCGTCCGAAGGTCATCCGCGGGAAAGCCGCCTATTGCGCGCTTGCACGAGGACGCGTCCTGGTCCCGCGAAGTCCAGTGCGAGCCCTTCGCCGGTGCGGACCGACTGCGGGCCGGACTGGTCGACCGCGCGGAGACGGCACTGCACGGTGTCCGGGTAGGCCAGCAGGAAGTCCGGCCGGACGGTGACCAGTTCGCCCGCCGCGAGTTCGAAGGCGTCGACCGGGCCCTGCGCGGCCAGAACGAGCGGCCCGGTTCCGCTGTAGTGCTCCAGGAAGCCGGAGTCGGCCCCGAAGAGCGTCTGCAGCGGCGCCCAGCCCGGATCGTGCCGGACGGTCGCCGGCCGGGCGAGAATCGCGTCCCGGCTCACGCACCAGCCCGCCCCGCCGGTGAATTCCAGCGGGTAGACGTCACCTGCGGCCAGCGGCGCGAAGTCGATCCAACCGCCGCCCTCCGGCGCGTTGAACACCGACGGCGCGCCCTTGCCCGCTCGCGAACCGCCGCGGGAGGGAACGGTTTCGGTGATGCCGAAACTGCTGGCCAGCATGGTGTCCCCGGCGGCCTGGACGGCCTCGCCGGAGGACAGCAGCACTCGTGCGACCCCGAAGTTCGGGGTGTGCCTCGTCTGGACCCGCATGCGCTCAGCGGGCGGGGACCTGGGCGATCACCCAGGCGGACAGCGCCGACGGGTTGCGGGTCTGGGTGAGCAGCTGGCCGGGCCCGGCGAAGTCGAAGACGAGGCCTTCACCGCTCTTCATCGACTGGATGACGCCGGTGGCGACCTTGCGGATCTGGTACTGCAGGGTGTCGGCGAACGCGACGACGTGCCCGGTGTCGATGGTGATCACCTCGCCCTGCTGCAGGGTCACCGTCTCCAGTGCGCCGTAGCAGGCCACGACCAGCGGGCCCTGCCCGGTCGCGTGCGTGAGGAACCCGCCCTCGCCGCCGACGAGGTTCTTGAGCCCGCCCCATTTGGTCTCGGTCTGCACGCCGTGCGACGACGCGAGCCACGAGCCGCGGGTGACGCACCAGCCGGTGCGGCCGTCGAGGTTGATGATCTGCATGTCGCCCGGCAGGTTCGCGGCGACGTCGACCCAGCCGCCGTTCTGCGGGGCGGTGTAGGTGGAGATGAAGAACGACTCGCCGGAGAGGAAGGCGCGGCCGAGGCCCTTCATGATGCCGCCCTGCGCCTGGGACTGGACCTGCACGCCATAGCTCGTCGCCATCATCGCGCCCGACTCGACCTGCGCCGGCTCACCCGGGGCGAGCATGAGCCTCGCCACCGCGAACGAGGGCTGGTGACGGATCTGAACCTGCATGTCTTCTTCTCCCCGGTGGTGGTTGTGACGCGCAGAGTCTTGCATGCGGCCCCCGACCGAGGAGGATGGTCCGGTGATCTCCGTCGACGCCCACCGTGAGACCGTCACCGGCCTGCTCGGAAACGCCCCTGTCATCCGCCTTCCGCTCGCCGCCGCCGCGGGGCTCGTCCTCGCCGAGGACGTGCGCGCGGGGGTTTCGCTGCCGCCTTTCGACAACTCGGCGATGGACGGTTACGCCGTCCGCGCCGAAGACGTAGCGGAAGCGCCGGTGACGCTGCCGGTCGCCGAGGACATCCCCGCCGGCCGGGTCGACATCGCGAAGCTGGAGCCGGGCACCGCGCACCGGATCATGACCGGCGCCCCGTTGCCGCCCGGCGCCGACACGGTCGTGATGGTGGAGCACACGGACGGCGGTGTGACGGACGTCCGGATTCTCCGGACAGCCGTCCCGGGCGCGCATATCAGGCGCCGGGGCGAAGACGTCGTCGAGGGCACGGTGGCGCTTCCGGCCGGGACCGTGCTCGGCCCGGCGCAACTGGGCCTCGCGGCGGCCGTCGGGCTCGCCGAGGTTCCCGTGTTCAGGCCGTTGAAGGTGCTCGTCGTGTCCACCGGGACCGAACTCGTCGACGCGCCGGAACCCTTGCGGCACGGGCAGATTTACGAGTCGAACAGCATCATGCTGGCGTCGGCGATCCGCGCGCTCGGCTGCGAGGCCGAGGTCGTGCGCAGTGTGGCCGACGACGTGGACGAGTTCCGTTCGGCGATCGAGCCGCGGCTGGCGGACGCGGATCTGCTGGTGACCTCGGGCGGGGTCAGCGCGGGCGCGTACGAAGTGGTGAAGGACGCGCTGACCGGGCAGGGCGTGGAGTTCCGGAAGGTCGCGATGCAGCCGGGCGGGCCGCAGGGCTGCGGGCGCTGGAACGGCGTGCCGGTGGTGACGCTGCCGGGCAATCCGGTGAGCGTGCTGGTCTCCTTCGAAGCGTTCCTGCGGCCGGCGCTGCTCGCGGCGATGGGGCACGCGGGCGTCGACCGGCAGCAGGTGCGGGCCCGGCTGACCGAGGCGATGACCTCCCCCGCCGGACGGCGCCAGTTCCGGCGGGGCTTCTACACGCATTCCGAAGGCGAGGTCACCGGGATCGTCGGCCCGCGCGGCGGGCCTGGCTCGCATCTGCTGGCGTCGTTCACGCAGGCGAACTGCCTGATCGTGCTGCCGGAGGACGTGGACTCGGTCGAGCTGGGCGACGAGGTGGACGTCCTGCTGCTCTGACGTCGCCTTTAGCGGGCTAAACGCGATCCGCCGGGAAGTCGCGGCATCGGCCGATCGGCGTGAAGAGCAGGGCGAAGACGGCGACGACCTCGAGCCCGGCCATCAGGCCCAGCGTCTGCCGGACGCCGGCGGCCTCGCCGAGGACGCCGCCGAGCAGGCCGCCGAGCGCGATCGCCCCGAAGCTGAGCACGGACATGCTCGCGGTGACCCGGCCGAACATCGCCGCCGGGACATATCGCTGTTTGAAGGTGGCGTTGAGGACGTTCGAGCCGACGACCCCGGCGCTGAGCGAGAACCCTGCGGCGACGAAGAAGGCGAGCCCCCAGCCGCCGTTCGCGAGCGGACCGAGCAGCATCATCAGCGCCCCGAAGGCCTCGCAGAGCACGAAGGCACGGGCGGTGCCGATCCGCGCGGCGAGTTTGCCCGACAGCGCGGCACCGAAAACGCCGCCCGCGCCGACGAGCGCGAGCACGAGCCCGGCGGCGCCCGCTCCCACGCCGAGATCGCGGACGAGGAACACGACCTCGATCGACTGGTAGCCCATGAGCGCGACGTTCGAGATCGCGCCGAAGACCGCCAGGACGCGCAAATACGGGTCGTGGACGACGAAAACGAGGCCGTCGCGGATCTCGTCACGCAGCCGTGAACGCGTCTTCGCCGGGCGCTCGGGCTCGCGGTGCCGGATGGATCGCAGGCACAGCACGGAAACCCCGAAGCTGACGGCGTCGGCGAACACCCCGGCGACGGCACCGAACCAATGCGCCAAGAGACCGGCGAGCCCGGGTCCGCCGATCTGCGCGGCGGATTCGCTGCCCTGCAGCTTTTCGTTGGCCTCCTGCAGTTGCTCCTTCTCGACCAGCGAAGGCAAGTACGCGCGGTACGCGACGTTGAAGAACACCTTCGCGACGCCGCCCGCCAAGGCGACGACGATCAGCTGGGTCATCGTGAGCAGGCCGAACCAGGCGGCGACCGGGACGCTCAGGAACACCAGCATCGAGATGCCGTTGCACACCAGCATGACGGGGCGTTTCGGCCGTCTGTCGACCCAGGCGCCGGCGGGCAGGCCGATCAGCAGCCACGGCAACCAGGCGGCCGCGGTCAGCAGCCCGACCGCGAACGTGCTCGCCTGCAGGGTGACCACCGCGACGAGCGGCAGCGCGACGACGGCGATGGAACTGCCGAGCACGCTGGTCGTCTCGCCGGTCCACAGCAGCCGGAAGTCTCTGGAGCGCAGCAATCCGCCGCGTTCGCGGGTGGTCACGGGCGGGCCGGGACGACGCGGGTGGAGATGAAGACGGGACGGCGTTCCTGGCCGTCGTCCGGGATCTCGCGGTCGCTGTAGGACTTGATCAGCTCGTGGACCTTCTGTTCGAGCTCGGCCAGCTCGGCGACCGACATCTTCGCCCAGCTGTCGGTGGCGAAGGCGGCGCGATGCCACTCCTCCGGATAGCTCTCGCGTTCGGCGAACCATTGGCGCGCCATGGAAACCTGGCGTTCGAGGGCGAGGGATTCGGCGGCGGCCGCGACCGGGTCGTCGGGGAAGTCCGAGGGCGACCAGGAAACCGCGTAACTCACGCGGCGCCACCAGCGCTCACGACGGTCGCGGGCGAGTTCCGGTGCTTCCTCGACGAGATCGCTTGCGGCCAGCACCTTCAGGTGGTGGCTGACGTTCCCGACCGCCTGCCCGGTCCGCTCGGCGAGCACGGACGCCGTGCACGGGCCGTCGAGGCGGAGGACGTCGAGCAGGCGGCGCCGCAGCGGATGCGACATCGCGGCGAGCACCTTCGAATCGTGGACTTCATGAACCTCACGGTCGGCCATGACGCACAACAGTAGTTGCACAAGACCCCTTGTACAAGAGTAATTGCGGGTTCAGTGGGCCCGGGTCAGGGTGGTCGTGAGTGGCGTTTCGGGTCAGAACACGAATCGCCACTCACGACCACCGCGAGCGGGCGGCGCCACCGGGGCCACCTCGGGCAGTCCACGTAACCTCGATGGCATGGGTTTCTTCTCGTGGATCGTGTTCGGCGCCATCGCCGGATGGCTGGCCAATGTCGTGGTCGGCGGCCCGGACCGGCGGGGCGGCTGCCTGTTCAGCATCCTGATCGGCGTCCTGGGCGCGGCGCTCGGCGGCTTCGTCTACCGCCTCGCCACCGGCACCGAGCGGACCTTCGAGTTCGACTTCCCCAGCTTCGGCGTCGCCATCCTCGGTTCGATCGTGCTGCTCGCCCTGCTGCGGCTGGTGCGCGGTTCCGGGCGGAGCGATTCCTCTCGCCGATGACCGATGGAGTAACCGTTGGTAACGGTTTTCTCGCGACCGGTGATCACGGGCGTCCGGCGAACTAAAGTGGGAGTTTCGCTCAGTTCCAGTGGCCGCGTCCGGTCGCATGTGCCGTCGGGGGGCATATGCGACCGGACGCGCGTGCCTCGGCGATGACCGACGCGGCGCGGACGGGATCGATGAGCGGAGGCATCGGCGCCGCCGAAATGTCCCTCTTCCAGGCGCGGAACAGCTCGGCGAGTCGCTCGCCTGCGGGGTCCGGGCTGGCGGGCATTCGCGGGTCCTCCAGGTCGGCTATCGGCATCAACTACCTAGAGTTATCGCGTATTTCCACCTTCCGTTACCGGGATGTGGCCCCTCCCACCCGGCCCGGGGAAACCCTTCCGGGGGAGGCCACGGCCTGTCTCCGGACAGGGCGGTAGCGTGGTGGCTCTTCCTGTCCCGACCCCCCGACACGAACTGCGGTGAACCCGACCAATGAGCGGCAACCGGCCGGAAGCCACTGGTAACCCCCTCGCGCACGCCGTGAAGCTCGCCCGCGAGACCGTCCCGCCGATGCACCCGGCCGGCAGGCCGTTCGTGTTCGGCGGCCTCGCCGCGACACTGGTGCTGCGGAGGTTCTCCAAGCGCCTGGGCGTCGTCGGCGCGCTCGCGACGGCCGCCACGGCCGCGTTCTTCCGTGAGCCGAAGCGCGTCCCGCCCGCCCAGTCCGGCCTCGCGGTCGCGTCGGCGGACGGTCTGGTCTCGTTGATCGAGGAGGCCGTGCCGCCGCCCGAGCTGGGCCTGCCCGCCGAACCGCGGATGCGGGTGAGCGTGTTCCTGTCGGTGTTCGACGTGCACGTCCAGCGGGTCCCGGCGTCGGGCGTGATCGAGCGGGTCGCGTACCGGCCAGGGAAGTTCCTGTCCGCGGACCTGGACAAGGCGAGCGAGGACAACGAGCGCAACTCCGTGCTCATGCGCACCGAAGACGGCCACGAGCTCGTCGTGGTGCAGATCGCCGGGCTGGTGGCCCGGCGCATCCTCTGTGAGATCCGCGAGGGTGACAAGGTCGGCGTCGGCGCGACGTACGGCATCATCCGCTTCGGCTCGCGAGTCGACCTGTACCTGCCGCCGGGCAGCAAGGTTCTCGTCTCGAAGGGCCAGCGCACGATCGGCGGCGAGACGCCGATCGCCGAGCTGCCCACGGCGCCGCACCCGGAAGGCTGATCCATGGTCCGCGTGACCACTCCCGGCGTGCGGCTGCTGCCGAACGCCATCACGGTGCTCGCCCTGTGCGCCGGCCTGTCGTCGGTGCAGTTCGCGCTGATCGGCAACTATCCGATGGCGATCGCGTCGATCGGGATCGCCGCGGTGCTCGACAGTCTCGACGGCCGGATCGCGCGGCTGCTGGACGCGACGTCGAAGATGGGGCAGGAGCTCGACTCGCTGTCCGACGGGATCTCGTTCGGTGTCGCGCCCGCGCTGGTGCTGTACGTCTGGCATGCGGAGGGCGAGCGGATCGGCTGGGTGGCGTCGCTGATCTTCGCGGTCTGCATGATCCTGCGGCTGGCGCGGTTCAACACGCTGATCGAGGATACCGAGCAGCCGCCGTACGCGGGCGAGTTCTTCGTCGGGGTGCCCGCGCCCGCCGGTGGTCTGCTGGCGATGCTGCCGCTGATCCTGGAACTGCAGTTCGGGCAGGGCTGGTGGTCGCACCAGTACGTGGTGTGGGTCTGGACGATCGCCGTCGCCGCGTTGCTGATCAGCCGGATCCCGACGCTGTCGCTGAAGACGGTGAAGGCGCCGCCCAAGGCGATCGCGCCGCTGCTGGTCGGGGTGGGCCTGCTGGCCGCCGCGATCATCCAGTTCCCGCTGGTGGCGCTGGCGATCGCGCTGGTGCTGTACCTGGCGCACATCCCGTACTCGGTGTACCGGCAACGGTGGCTGGCGAACCATCCCGAGGCGTGGATGGCGCCGCCGCGGGAACGGCGCGCGATCCGGCGGCGTTCGAGCCGCCGCCGTCTTGGCCTGCGCCCGCCGCTGCGCCGGGTGGTGGCCGGCGCCGCTCAGCGGGTCCGGCTCCAGCGAGGCGAACAGCACGTCGCGCGTACTCCGCGCACCATCAGCACCGACAAGGACCGCGACAACGGCCGAGGCCCGCGTCGCCGCTCGTGGCGCCGGGGGCAGCCCTGTCCGAGGGGCTCCCAGACTTGTTACCAACGGGTAAGCTCCAGTCCATGGTCCTGCGGAAGAACATCCTGATCACCGGGGCGAGCTCCGGACTCGGCGAGGGAATGGCCAGGCAGTACGCCGCCAGAGGCCGCAACCTGGCGCTGGCCGCCCGCCGGGTCGACCGGCTCGAAGCGCTCGCCGCGGAACTCAAGAAGGCGTACCCCGGCATCACCGTGGTCACCCGGAAGCTGGACGTGAACGACCACGACCAGGTCTTCGCCGTCTTCGAGGAGTTCCGCGAGGAGCTCGGCTCCCTCGACCGCGTGATCGTGAACGCGGGGCTCGGCAAGGGGCAGCGGATCGGCACCGGTCGGTTCGACGCCAACCGCGAAACCCTCCAGACGAACTTCCTCGCCGCGGCCGCCCAGATCGAGGCCGCCGTCGGCATTTTCCGCAAGCAGAAGAACGGCCACCTGGTGGTCGTGTCCTCCTTCCTCGCGCTTCGCGGTGTGCCCGGCAACGCCACCGCGTACGCCGCCTCGAAAGCGGGTATCTCGGCCTTCGCCGAGGGCACCCGGATCGAGCTGCTGAAGACGCCGATCAAGGTCACCACGCTGCATCCCGGGTTCATCGAATCGGAGATGAACGAAGACATCTCGAAGCTCCCGGGCGCCGTGAGGGCGGAGCCCGGCGCGCAGGCGCTGGTGAAGGCGATCGAATCCGAGACGGCGAAGGCGTTCGTGCCGACGTGGCCGTGGAGCGTGCTCTCGAAGCTCTTCCCGTTCGTCCCGGCGCCTTTGCTGAAGAAGTTCGGATGACGGTGGCAGCGGACAAGACCGTCGAGGTACGCGGAGAGGACTCGTTCGATCCGGCCGCGGTGCACACCTGGCTGGCCGGACGGGTGTCCGGGCTCGGTGACACGCCGCCCGAGGTCCGCCAGTTCCCCGGCGGCGCCTCGAATCTGACGTACCTGCTGGCCTATCCGGATCGCGAGCTGATCCTGCGGCGGCCACCCCTCGGGCACAAGGCCGCGTCCGCGCATGACATGCGCCGTGAATTCCGGGTCCAGCAGGGGTTGCGGCCCGTCTTCCCGTACGTGCCCGAGGTGCTCGCCTTCTGCGACGACGAAACCGTGCTCGGCGGCGACTTCTACGTGATGGAACGCCTCGAAGGCCTGATCCTGCGCGGAGATCTGCCCGCCGGTCTCGAACTGCCGCCGGACGGTGCGCGCGAGCTGTGCGGCAAGGTCGTCGACAGGCTGGTCGAGCTGCACGCCGTCGACGTCGAGGCAGCCTGCCTGGCCGACCTCGGCAAGGGCGCCGGGTATGTCGAGCGCCAGGTGCGCGGCTGGTCGGACCGTTTCCTCAAGGCGCGCACGGAGAACGTCCCGGACTGCGCCGAGGTGATGGCGTGGCTGAAGGACAATCAGCCGTCCGAGGTCAAGATCTGCCTGATCCACAACGACTACCGGCTCGACAACCTGGTGCTCGACGACGACCTCGACATCGTCGGCGTACTCGACTGGGAGATGGCCACCCTCGGCGATCCGCTGATGGAACTGGGCAGCACCCTGGCGTACTGGGTGCAGGACGACGATGACGACGTCATGAAGCTCAGCCGCCGTCAGCCGACGCACGTGCCGGGGATGTACACGCGCGAGGAGTTCGTGCGGCGGTACGCGGAGCGCTCCGGCCTCGCAATCGGCGACTGGACGTTTTACGAGGTGTACGGCCTGTTCCGGCTCGCGGTGGTGATCCAGCAGATCTACTACCGGTTCCACGAAGGGCATACGACCAACCCGGCGCTGAAGGATCTCTGGCAGTTCGTCGGCTACCTCGACGGCCGCTGCCGCCGGATCATCGGAGGAGGACACGCGTAGATGGGCGCTATCTACCTGGTCCGGCACGGGCAGGCGTCGTTCGGCGCGGAGAACTACGACCAGCTCTCGCCGCGCGGCTTCGAACAGTCCACTGTGGTCGGTGAGGAACTGCTGCGGCGGGGTGTCGAATTCACCCAGGCGCGAGCGGGTTCACTCGCTCGCCAACGGGACACGGCCGCGACGGCGTTGAAGGTGCTCGGTTCCGGGATCGCCGTGGTCGAGGACGAACGCTGGAACGAGTACGACCACGTCGACATCGCGAAGCACCACGCCGCCGGGGTTCAGCAGACCGACTCGCGGGCGTATCAGGCCGCTTTGGACGGTGCGCTGAACGCCTGGGTCTCAGCGGGAGCTTCCGGTCCGTGCGCCGAGACCTGGCCCCGGTTCCTGGATCGGGTCAAGGGTGCGCTGGCGGATGTCGTGGCGTCGCTGGGGAAGGGTGAGCACGCCGTCGTCTTCAGCTCCGGTGGCGTGATCGCGACAGTCTGCGGCGCGCTCATGGGCACGCCGGAGGCTGGGCTGCTGAAACTGAACCGGGTCACCGTGAACGCGGGCATCACCAAACTGGTGTCCGGCCGCGGTGGGGTGACCTTGTTGTCGTTCAACGAACATCCGCATTTCGAGGCGGAAACCGCGGAACTACTCACTTATCGCTAGGAGAAACGCGATGGCGTTCGGCGAGGTCACGGTCATCCCGGTCAACGGGCACGGTCCCGAGGACGTCGTGGTCGACGACCAGGGGCGGATCTACACCGGCGTCGACGACGGGCGGATCCTGCGCGTCACGCCGGACGGCGGGCGGATCGACGTCCTCGGCGACACCGGCGGGCGTCCGCTGGGGCTGGAGTTCTACGGCGAAGACCTCCTGATCTGCGACGCCAAGGCCGGTCTGCTCACCATGCCGCTCGCGGGCGGCCCCGTCACCACGTTGGCGACTTCGGCGGTGGGGCTCGACTTCGTGTTCTGCAACAACGCCGCCGTCGCCTCCGACGGCACGGTGTACTTCACCGATTCGTCGCGCCGCTTCGGCATCGAGAAATGGCGCGACGATCTGATCGAGCAGACCGGCGGCGGCAGGCTCCTGCGGCGCACGCCGGACGGGAAGATCGAGCAGCTCGCCGACGGTTTCCAGTTCGCCAACGGTGTCGCGCTGCCGCCCGACGAGTCCTATGTGGCCGTCGCGGAGACCGGCGCCTACCGGGTCGCGCGCGTGTGGCTCACGGGCGACAAGGCGGGCACGCGGGACTACCTCGTCGACGATCTGTGGGGCTATCCCGACAACATCTCGACCGGCAGCGACGGGCTGATCTGGATCACCGTGGCCAGCCCGAAGGTCCCCGCGCTTTCCTTGGTGCAGAAGCTCCCCGCGCCGCTGCGGGCCGGGGTCCGGGCGCTGCCGACGGCCCTGCAGCCCGCACCCGCGCGGGAATGCGGGGTGCGCGGCGTGACTCCGGACGGGAAGCAGGTCCACGAACTACGCGGGGAGATCGACGGATTCCATGTGCTCGTCGGCGTCCGCGAGCGGGCCGGGACGCTTTACTTCGGCTCGCTGGAGGACAACGCGATCGCCGTGACGACGGTCTGACTCAGTCGAGACAGAACTCGTTGCCCTCCGGATCGTTCATCACGATGAAGCCGAGGCTCAACGGCTGCTCGGGCTCGAAGCGCTGAATCCGCTTCGCCCCCAATGCGACAAGCCTGTCGCACTCGGCTTCGAGCGCCGCCATGCGCTCGTCTCCCACGAGCCCGGGTGCGGCGCGGATGTCGAGGTGGACGCGGTTCTTCGCGATCTTGTCCTCCGGGACCTGCTGGAAGAAGATCCGCGGCCCTTCACCGTCGGGGTCTTCGAGGGCCGACCTGGTGTTGCGCTGATCCTCGGGCACGCCGACCCGCTCGAGGAAATCGGCCCACGCGTCCAGCGGGTCGGTGCCTTCGGGCACCTCCACCCCAGGAGGGCCGGGGTGGACGTAACCCAGGGCGTCACGCCAGAAGGTCGATAGAGCTTTGGGGTCGAGGGCGTCGAAGCTGACCTGGAATTCGCGGCTCTTGCGGTTCATGGGACCACTCTGACATGCCTAGCGGACAGAATCGGTCCGCTATCTCTGGCACAGTGGGTGACATGGAGGACGAGCGCGGGACGACCGAACGGGTGCTCACCCTGCTCGGCCTGCTGCAGCAGCGCGCGGTGTGGACCGGCCCGGAACTGGGCGAACGGCTCGGCGTCACGCCGCGAACGATCCGGCGCGACGTCGAACGCCTGCGCGCGCTCGGGTATCCGGTGCAGGCCAGCAACGGCGTCGGCGGTGGATACCAGCTCGGGCCCGGCCACGACATGCCGCCGCTGCTGCTGGACGACGAGGAGGCGATCGCCACCGCGGTCTCACTGCTCGCCGGCGCGGGCAGCGGTGAGGCCGCGCTCCGGGCGCTGACGAAACTCGACCGGGTGCTGCCGACCAGACTGCGCCACGAGGTGAGCGCGCTGTCCGGTTCGGTGGTCGCCTTCGACGGAAGCCGCGCGCCGATCGACCCCGACGTACTCATGACCCTGGCCCGTGCTTGCCGCGACGAGGTCGAGGCGGGCTTCGCGTACCCGTCCTCCTCGGGTTTCGCGGTGCGGCGGGTCGAGCCGTATCGGCTGGTGGCTTCCGGGCGGCGCTGGTACCTGCTCGCCTACGACCTCGACCGGGACGACTGGCGCACCTTCCGTGTCGACAAGATGACCGAGGTTTCCGCGCGATCGTGGCGTTTCCGCCCGCGCCCGGCTCCCGACGCGGCGGCCTACGTGCAGGAGAACATCGCCAGCCGCGTCTACCGGCACCAGGCGCGATTCCTGGTGCACGCCCCCGCTCCGGTCGTGCGGGCGCAGATCCCGGCTTCGGCGGCCGTGGTACGGGAACGGGGCCGTTCGCGGTGCGAGGTGGTGAGCGGGGCCGGGGATCTCGACTTCCTGCTGATGCACGTGGTGGTGCTGGGGCACGCGTTCGAGGTGATCGAGCCGGTGGAGCTGGGGGAGCGGTGCCGGGTGCTGGCCGATCGGTTGCTGTCCGCTGCCGGTTCTGTTTCTCCGCATTCAGCCGACTAACTGCGTGAGGGCTTCGCATTCAGTCGGCTAATTGCGAGTCGCTCAGGGTGATTTGGCGTTGGCGACTGTTTCACCCTTCAGTGTTGTCGATGCGAGTTGGCCTGTTGCTCAGAATTACGAACACGTGTTCGATGGAGTTGCGGCATTTGAGGGGTGTCCGAGACCCTTCTTCCCGAGTTGCCGCAGGAGTTGTGGCGCGCTGGCAAGCTGGAGCTTGCGCATGGCGTGGAGCAGTCGTTGCGGGTGATTCGGATGGCGACCGCCTGTTTGGGGCGGTTCCTGGCAGAGATCGAGTCTCGTGGCGTCAAAGACTTGTATGGGTATGGCAGTACGGCGAGCTGGCTCGCGGATCTGGCGGGATTGTCGCGCGGCGAGGCGGGTCCGATAGTGAAGCGGGCGATCGCCCTGAACCCCACCCGCGCTCTGGATGGCACGGAGGTTCCGCCTGTCGCTCCCGCCACTGCCGCTGTCGCCGCTCAGGGATTGGTCGGGGACGAAAGGATCGATCAGATCCTGGAGATCTTGAAAAACCTCCCGGCCGAGATTTCGGCGGAGGATCGGGCGGGTGCGGAGAGGATCCTGGCGAACCTTGCCCCGAGCGCTGGTCCGCGGCAGCTCGCTGAGGCTGAGGCGAACCTGCTGGGCTTGCTGAATCCGGACGGCGACGAGCCGAAGGATCCTGAGTCGAAGGAGCCGCGCCGGGAAATCACCCTGGAGCGCCGCAAAGACGGCTTCTGGAAGCTGACTGGTCTCCTCGACGATGAGACCGGTGCCCGCACGGCCGCTGCTTTGGAGGCGCATGCCCAGCCGCGGCCGGTGGACGAGTTCGGTCAGGCGGACTTGCGGATGAAGTGCGAGCGCATGGGGGATGCCTGGGCTGAGCTGCTGGACCTGGCCATCGCCTGTCCGGATCAGCCGGGAACCGGCGGTTACCGCACCTTGGTGCATGTCACGGTCGGGCTTGAGGAGTTGAAGTCCGGTCTCGGCGCCGCCTGCCTCGACTTCGTCGGCACGATGACCGCCCGTGAAGCCCGACTAGCCGCCTGCGACTGTCTGATGTTGCCGATGGTGATGGGTGCCTCGGGTGAGCCTCTGGATATGGGGCGGCTGCGCAGATTCGTCACGCCCGGCCAGAGACGCGCGTTGAACATCCGCGACGGTGGCTGTGCGTTCCCGGGGTGTCATCGGAAGCCGAAGAATTGCCACGCTCATCATATTGAGCACTGGGCAGACGGCGGGCCAACGGATCTTCGGAATATGGTGCTGCTCTGCGGTTTTCATCATCGGTTGATTCATCACGGTGACTGGGAAGTACGGATGGCGGCCGATGGGTTACCGGAGTTCATCCCACCCCAATACCGGGATCCGCTCCGACAACCCCGGCGTAACACCCTGCACCACCGCTGAACCCCGAGGAGCCCGCCAGCCACCCGGCGGGCCCCTCGTCATGCCTGGCGCCGGCCAAGCCCGGTGACCGTGTGGATTTCTGGTCATCCAACGCCCCAAAATCCACACAGTGCATCGCCGGCGGACCGATCACGGCCGAAAGGCCGACGCTCGGCAAAGCGACGGTCAGCGAAAAGCGCTCATCGCCCGGTCCACTGGGGCGAACGCCCGGCCGTCCACGCCGCGTAGAACTCCCCGTGGTCCTTCGCCGTCATCAGCAAAGCCTGCGTGATCGCCTCCAGCTCGATGGAACTCCCCAGGTCCATATCCAGCTCCCGCGTCAACAGGACCTTCGTCGTCCCATACGCCAGAGCAGGTCCATCGGCCAAACGTCGAGCCAACGCGGAAGCCTCGGAAGCAAGCTCGGCGTCGGGCACCACCTTCGAGGCCAGGCCGATCGCCTCCGCGCGGGTCGCGTCGATCTTGTCGCCCAGCATCAGCAATTCGGTCGCCCGGCCCAGGCCCACCAGCCGCGGCAGCAGGTACGCCGAGCCCATGTCCGCGCCGGCCAGGCCGACCTTCGTGAACAGGAAGGCGAACTTCGCCGAGGACGCCAGCAGCCGGAAGTCGCTCGCCAGCGCGATCACCGAACCCGCGCCCGCCGCGATGCCGTTCACCGCGGCGATCACCGGGATGGGGCACTCCCGCAGCGCCTTCACCACCGCGCCGGTCATCCGCGTGAACTCCAGCAGCTCCGCGGACTCCATCTTCTGCAGCTCGCCGATGATCTCTTCGACGTCGCCGCCGGAGCAGAAGCCGCGGCCCCGGCCGGTGACGACCAGCACCCGGACGTCGCCGCGGTGCGGCAACTCGGCCAGCAGATCGCGCAGGTCCGCGTAGACGTCGAAGGTGAGTGCGTTCAGTTTTTCGGGGCGGTCCAAGGTGACCGTGGCGACGCCATCGTCCACAGTGAACTCGAAGTGCTCCCAGTCCGCCGTGATCGGCGGCGTGGCGCGGAACGGGCTCATGACTGGATCCCACCTCCATCGAGGACGAGTGTCTGTCCGTTGATCGCGGCGGCTTCGGGCGCCGCGAAGAAGGTCACCGCGTGGGCGACCTCGTCGGGTTCGAGCAGGCGACCAAGGGGCGACGCGGCGGCCAGGGCGGCTTCCGCGTCGGCTTCGTCGCGGCCGGTCCGTTCCTGGATCCTGGCGACCGACGCGGCCGTCATGTCCGTGCGCACGAAGGCCGGGCAGACGGCGTTCGCGGTGACGCCGGTGCCCGCCAGTTCCGCGGCGGTGGCCCGCATCAGGCCGACGGCGGCGTGCTTCGACGCGGTGTACCCGGCCGTGTAGCGGTAGCCGATATGCGACGCCGTCGAGGCGACGGTGACGATCCGGCCGGTGTCGCGCGACCGCATACCGGGCAGAACCGCGCGTGTGCACAGGAAAGCACCGGTCGCGTTGACCTCGATCTGGGTGCGCCACTGCTCCAGCGACGTCTTCGCCAGCGGGGCGCTCGCCGAGATGCCGGCGTTGTTCACCAGCACGTCCACCGGGCCGAGGCCGTCGAAGTACCGCGCGACGGCGTCTTCGTCGGTGACGTCGCACTCGGCCCGGCCGGGGGCGTGCACCTTGTCCCCGGCAGCCCGGAACCGGGCGGCGATGGCCGCGCCGATCCCGCGGGTCCCGCCGGTGACGACGACGATCCTGCTCACTCTGCCTCCACCCGGCGCAACGCGCGCCGATCGAGTTTTCCGTTGGCGGTGCGGGGGAGTTCGGTCACGAACACCACCTCGCGCGGGTACTTGTGCTTCGCCAGGTGTGCCCGAGCGTGGTCTTTCAGTTCCTCGGCCGTGGCGGAAGCGCCCTCCGCCAGGACGACGCACGCCCGCGGGACGACCAGGCCGTCGACCGTGACACCCAGTACCGCGCAGTCGACGACCGCGGGATGACCGATGAGACAGTCTTCGATCTCGCTCGGCGCGACGAACACACCCGACACCTTCAGCAGGTCGTCGGCGCGGCCGTGGTGGTGGAAGTACCCGTCGCCGTCGCGGCTGAACAGGTCGCCCGTGCGCAGGGTGTCGCCGCGGAACGTCCGCGCGGTCTTCTCCGCGTCGCCGTAGTACTCGCGCGCGATGGTCGGGCCGGTCACCTCCAAGGTGCCGATCTCCCCATCCGGTAGGGGATCGCCGCTCTCGTCGAGGACGCGAGCGGTGTAGCCGGGTACCTCGCGGCCGAGGCTGCCGACCCGCTGCGCGCCGGGAACGTTGGACAGATAGATGTGGTACGCCTCCGAGGAGCCGATCCCGTCGATCACCGGGACACCGAACAGGCCGTCCCACTTGCGATGCAGCTCCGAAGGCAGCGCCTCGCCCGCGGACGTCGCGAGCCGTAGCGAGCTCATGTCCACAGTAGACGCCGCAGGGTGAGCGATCATCGCGCTCATCATGGTCGGCACGTTGACCAGGATCGTGGGCCGGTAGCGCTCGATCAGCGAGAACAGCAGGTCGGCGGTGCTGCGCTGCGGGAACACGATCCCGGACGCGCCGACACCGAACGGGAACAACGCGGTCAGATCGCGCGCGTAGCCGAAGAACAGCTTCGGCACGGCCAGCACGCGGTCGTCCTCCCGGAGGCCGAGCACGCCGAGCGCGTACCGGTCGAAGCTCTCCAGCGCGCTACGCGCCGGGTGCACGCATGCCTTGGGGGAGCCGGTGCTCCCGGTGGTGAACTTCCAGATCGCGACGTCGTCCAGCGTGGTCGGCGCGGCCTCCAGTTCGGCCGACGCGGATGCGGCCAGCGCGTCGAACGAGTGCTCGCCGGGCTCCAGTGCGACATCGCCGACGACCAGCAGGTTCCGCGCCCCGGCTTCACGCAGCGCGGGCAACGTCGAGCCGTCCGCGATGACGACGGCGGCCTCGGTGTAGTCCAGGTAGTACGCGTAATCCTTGGGCTGGAGGAAGGAATAGACCTCGGCGGTGACCGCGCCGATCTTCTGCGCCGCGTACCAGACGGCCACGAACTCCACGCCGTCGTTCAGCGCCAGCAGAACCCGCTGTCCACTTCGGACACCGAGGTCCCGCAGCACGTTCCCGGCCCGGTTCACCCGCGCCGCCAGATCCGCGTAAGTGACTTCCTCGTCGCCGCACAGCAACGCCGTCCGCTCGCCGGGAAGGCGGTCGACGAAATGGGTCGCCAGATTGAAGGTCATACCAGTTCCCGGATCGCTTCGACCAGGATGTCGGTGAGCACCGAGAAGGTCTTCTCGCCCTCTTCGGCGGTCGCCTGGGCGGGAGTGCCGCAGTAGGCCTCGGTCATCCCGGCCGAGACGAAGTCCGTGACGCCGGTGCGTGCCAGGTCGACGTGGACCGGGGGCAGGTCGCGCTGGACGGCGGCGTCGACGAGGTCCGGCCGGTCGGCGAGCATCAGAGAGGTCTCGTACTGCCCGGCATGACATTCGCCGGAGCGGAACTCCGTGGTGAGCCGAGCGGAGTACCGGCGGCGGACCAGATCGACGAAGCCGACGCCCGCCGCCTCGGCCACGCGCCGCAGCACCACCAGATGCGCCGGTTCGAAATGGTTGTTGACCAGCAGGATCCGGGTGAGCCCCTGCTCGGTGAGCGCGCCGCAGATCTCGGTCAGCAGCGCGTACAGGGTCTCCTCGCCGATCGAGATGCCACCCGCGAACCCGGCGGCGAATCGCGTCACCCCGTACGGCACCTCGGGCAGGATCAGCACCCGGACCCCGGGATCACCCGCCAGCCGCGCGGCGGCGCGCTCGCACATCCCGCGTGAGATCAGGGGATCCGTGCCCAGCGGCGCGTGTGGTCCATGCGGCTCGACGGCGCCCACCGGCAGCAGTAGCACGGGAACGCGCTCGTCGGACGCGAGCGCGGCGACCTGAGGTGAGCTCAACTCCGCGAAGTACGTCACCCGAGTCAAGCTACATGGCAGCGGCCTGAGGTGTATAGAGTTGCTCGTATGCCCGAATCGGCCGCGCCCCACGGCGACCCAGGTCCCCAGGAACTGGTGATGACGCTGCTCGGCACCTACGTGTCGCCGCGCGAGAGCCGCCGTGTCTGGTCCGGCGGCCTGGTCGGCGTGCTCGCCGGGCTCGGCTTCTCCGACGGCGCCGCGCGGATCGCCCTGGCCAGGCTCGCCCGCCGTGATCTGCTCGCGAGACACAAGGCGGGCAGGCTCGTCCACTACTCGCTGACCCGCCGCACGATCGCGCTCCTGGAGGACGGCGACCGCCGGATCTTCTCGCTCGGCAGGCGCGAACGCGAGGTCGGGGAGTGGACCGTGCTGTGGCAGAGCATCCCGGAGAGCCGCCGCCAGGCCAGGGAACGTTTGGTGCGCCGCCTGCGCTTCCTCGGATTCGGGCCGGTCCAGGACGGCACCTGGATCGCCCCGCACGACCGTGAGGCCGAGGTGCTCGCCCTGCTGGGCGAGCTGGACGTCTCCGAACACGCCGGGCTGATGCTCGGGAAACCGTCGGCGAGCCTCGACGTCCGGCGCTTCGCCGCGAGGGCCTGGAACCTCGACGGCCTCGCCGCGCGGTACGACGCGTTCGTCCGGGATTTCGGCGGATACTCGGGTGACCTGCCCGACGCCGAGGCGTTCCGGGTCCGAACCTGGCTGACGCACACGTTCCGCGCCTTCCCGTCACTCGATCCGGAGCTCCCGGTCGGGCTGGTGCCCGCTCCGCCGAGCCGGGCGGCCGCGGTCGACCTGTTCCACGATCTCTATCACGCGCTGGCCCCGGCGGCGCAACGCCATTTCGACGAGGTGACGGAAAAATGACAGGTGACCGGGAGCGGGCGCCCAGGCAGCGCGATCAAGGTCGGCGCGATATCGATGGAGTGACAGGAAAATGAACGACACTCAGGCCGCATTGAGTTACACATCCTACCTTTCGCTGGACGAATTGCTGGACGCACAGCGTCCGCGGTCCGACGAACACGACGAATTGCTCTTCATCGTGATCCACCAAGTGTATGAACTTTGGTTCAAACAAGTTCTCCACGAGGCGCTTTACCTGCAGGAGCAACTCGAAGCGGGTAACACCGCTCACGCCGTCCGCACACTGAGGCGAATCCTGACTATCTTCAAGGTGGTGGTCGCGCAGATCGATGTGCTCGAGACGATGACTCCGAGCCAGTTCACCAGTTTCCGTGCGCGACTCGACGCTTCGAGCGGGTTCCAATCGGCTCAGTTCCGTGTTCTGGAGGCCGTCCTCGGCCGCCGGGACGAGCGGGTGTTCGCGCACTACCCCGAAGGCGGTGACCAGCGTGCCCAGATCGCGGACGCGATGTCACGGCCGTCGCTCTTCGACTCCTTCGTCACCTACCTCGCGGTGAAGGGGTACGACGTCCCGACCGGGCGCGATGTCACCAAGCCACTCGAACCCTCTCCGGCGCTCCAAGAAATTCTGTTGCGGGTCTACCGCGACGACACCGGGCCGTCCGTCGTGGCGGAGCACCTGGTCGATCTGGACGAAGGGATGCAGGAGTGGCGGTATCGGCACGTGAAGATGGTCGAGCGGACCATTGGAGACAAGACCGGGACGGGGGGTTCGTCGGGAGCGCACTATCTGCGTACGACGCTTTTCTCCCCGATGTTCCCGGATCTCTGGGCTGTGCGGAGCAGGCTTTGACGAACCTCGACGAACTCCGCCGCGACCCCAACGCGCTCGCGGCGCACTACACGGAATTCGGTGTGGCGGGCCGGATGCTGTTGACCGGGCACTCGCACCAGGCCTGGCCGGACGTCGCGCGCGAAGGCCTTCTCGAAGCCTTCGCCGACGCCGCCGAAGAGGTCGACACCAAGTGGGCGCGGGCCTTCGCCAAGGCGGACGAGATGCGGGCCGGGTTCCGGGCGCTGCTCGGTGACCCGCACGGCGACATCGCGCTCGGCGCCAGCACCCACGATCTGGTGATCCGGTTCCTCTCGGCGATGGACCTGCCGCGCCGTCCGCGGCTGGTCACCACCGACGGCGAGTTCCACACGCTTCGCCGTCAGCTGGGCAGGCTGGCCGAGGAAGGGGTCGAGGTGGTCCGCGTCCCCGCGGCGCCGGTCGCCACGCTGGCCGAACGCGTCGCGGCCGAGGTCACCGAAGACACCGCCGCCGTGCTCGTCTCGGCGGTGCTGTTCGAGACCTCCCGCCTCGTGCCGGGTCTCGCGCATCTCGCCGACGTCTGCCTTTCGAAGTCGGTGAACCTCGTCGTCGACGCCTACCACGCGCTCGGCGTCGTCCCGTTCTCGCTGCACGACCTCGGGCTCACCAACGCCTGGGTCCTCGGTGGCGGCTACAAGTACCTCCAGCTCGGCGAGGGCAACTGCTTCCTGCGGATGCCCGCGCACGCGCAGGAACTGCGGCCGGTCGTCACCGGCTGGTACGCCGAATTCGGCGCGCTCGCGGACGAGCGCCGGCCCGGCCAGATCGCCTACGCCTCCGGATCGGACAGGTTCGCCGGAGCGACCTACGACCCGACGAGCCACTACCGCGGCGCTCGCGTCTTCCGCTTCTTCGCCGAGCACGGGCTCACACCGGAGTTCCTGCGGGAGGTATCGCGGCACCAGGTGGGCTTCCTCGCCGAGGGCTTCGACCAGCTCGGGCTGCCCGAGGACGTCATCACTCGCGACCGGGAAACGCCGCTGGACCGTATCGGCGGCTTCCTGTCGCTGAAATGCGCCGACGCCGGCGCGCTGCAGACCGCGCTCGCAGAACGCGGCGTCCGGACCGACAGCCGCGGCGCGTACCTGAGGTTCGGGCCGGCGCCGTATCTGTCCGACCGGCAGCTCGATTCCGCGCTCCACGTCCTTCGAGAGGTCGTCAACGGCTGAGACACCTCGCCCCCGGCTTGGCGAACGGACCGGGGCGATCTAGGTTTGCGATGTGGCACCGTCGCCGCCGGACGACCTTCGTCGGGGACTGTGCCTTGTTGCAGGAACTTCGCACGTGAGCCACAAGCAGCGTGCACTCCAGGACAAGGAGTCACCACAGTGACCGAAGTGTTCGGCCAAGGTACCGGCCATGAACAGGTCGTCTTCTGTCAAGACCAGGCCACCGGCCTGAAGGCCATCATCGGGATCTACTCGACGGCGCTCGGGCCGTCGCTGGGCGGGACCCGGTTCTACCCCTACGAGTCCGAAGACGCCGCGCTCGCGGACGTCCTCGCGCTGTCGAAAGGGATGGCCTACAAGAACGCGCTCGCCGGGCTCGACCTCGGCGGCGGCAAAGCCGTCATCATCGGCGACCCCCAGAAGCACAAGACCGAAGCGCTGCTTCGCGCCTTCGGCCGGTTCGTCCAGTCGCTGGGCGGCCGCTACATCACCGCCTGCGACGTGGGCACCTACGTGCAGGACATGGACATCGTCGCCCGCGAATCGGAGTTCGTCACGGGCCGCTCGCCGGAGAACGGCGGCGCCGGCGACTCCTCGGTGCTCACCGCTTTCGGTACCTACCAGGGAATGCGTGCCTCCGCGGACGCCGTCTGGGGAGTCCCGGACCTCGCGGGCCGCAAGGTCGGCGTCGCCGGGGTCGGCAAGGTCGGGCACATTCTCGTCGGGCACCTGATCGAGGCAGGTGCGCAGGTGGTCATCACCGACGTCTCGCCCGCGGCGATCGAGCGCACCCGCGCGGCGTACCCCGGCGTCGAGGTCGTCGCCGACATCGACACGCTGATCCGCACCGAGCTCGACGTCTTCGCGCCGTGCGCGCTGGGCGGGGTGCTCACCGACGCGACCGTCGGCGTGCTGCGGTCCAAGATCGTCTGCGGCGCGGCCAACAACCAGCTCGCACACCCGGGCGTCGGCAAGCAGCTCGACGACCGCGGCATCCTCTTCGCGCCGGACTACCTGGTCAACGCGGGTGGCGTGATCCAGGTCGACGACGAGCGGCACGGCTTCGACTTCGCGCGCGCCAAGCGCAAGACGACGGCCATCTTCGACACCACCAAGGCGGTCTTCGCGCTGGCGAAGGCCGACGGTGTCCCGCCGGCGACGGCGGCCGACCGGCTGGCCGAGCGCCGGATGGCCGAGGTCGGCGGACTGCGGTCGATCCTGACGGTGTAGCTCTCAAGCGCAATGAAGGGGCCTTTCATCGCAAAATTTGCGATGAAGGGCCCCTTNCGTGAGGATTTCGCAAAATTTGCGATGAAAGGCCCCTTCATTGCATCGGCAGGGCGCGGAGACCTCAGCCGCTCTTGCGACGGAAGGTGCGCTTGTTCGCGGCCGGACCGTGCGCGTGCAGGTTCTTCCCGCCGCCGTTCTCGTGCGCCGAGCCCGAACGGGCCTGGGCCTGCTTGCGCTCAAGGGCCTCGCGGAACTTGCGCTTGGTGTCGTCCTCTTCGCCATCCGCTGGGGACGGTGCCGGTTCAGTCATTGCTACCTCCGAGGTGACGACATGTGACGTCCTCACCCTGTCAGGAACCGACCGGCTTGGCGAGTCGATTTACGTCACCTGGGCGGCGTGGGCAGCTGGACCGGGCCGCCGAAACGGACCCGGTTGCGCAGCAGCGGCCGCCAGCAGTGGTCGCACAGCAGGATCGGCTTCAGCCGGTTACCGCAGTCCACGTGGTCGAGCGTGATGTCCGGCTCCTGACCCGGGACCTCGAAACCCCGCGACCACTCGGCGATGAAGGCCAGCGCGGGGAAGAACGCGAGCCCTTTCGCCGTCAGCCGGTAGTCGTGCGCGTCGGTGCGGGTCTTCGCGGTCCCGGTCCGCAGTACGCCGACGTCCACGAGCTTCGACAGCCGTCCCGAAAGCACGCTCGGTCCGATGCCGAGTTCGCGTTCGAACTCCGAGAAGTGCCGTGCCCCGAGCAGCGCGCTCACCACGAGCCCGGTCGACCACCGGTCTCCGAGGAGCTCCATGGTGTCGGGGAAGAACATCAGCGGATCGCCCGCGAGGGATTCGGCGTCCTTGCGGCGAAAGCGTTTCGACGCCGTCGCTTCGACGACGCCGGTGTCGTCGAGCCGTCGCGCGCGGACGTCGCGGGCGTCGACCCGCCGTTCGCAGGAGGCGCAGCCGAGCGGCGCCGAAGTGGCCAGCTCGCAGTCGAGGTGGATCAGCGTCGGCAGCACGGCGCGCCGTCCATCGACCCATTCCCGTTCCCAGGCCCAGATCGAGATCAGCAGCGGCCACAGGTCGAGGCCGCGTTCGGTGAGCCGGTACTCGTGCCGCGTGCGGCGCGCGTCCCGGTACGGCGTGCGGACGAGCACGCCCGCCTCGACCATCGCGCGCAGCCGCCCGGACAACGCGGTCGGGGAGATACCAAGCCGCAGCCGGAGTTCCTCGTAGCGGCGGAACCGCAGGAAGAGGCTCTGCAGGATCAGCAGGGTCCACTGGTCCCCGAGCAGCTCGAGTGCTCGGCGCAGTGGATCGCCCGCAAGCCGGACGCGCTGCGCCGTTGCCTCTGTCACGTGATTCCTTCCTAGGGTTGTGTCGCTGCAGCGTACTACTGACTACAGCAGTAGAAGCCTATTGACACCTGACTACAGCAATCGTAGTGTCACGGCCATGGCCAGTACCTCCGAACAGCCGGTGCTGGTGGCGGCCGCCACCGGCGAATCCGAGGTCAACCCGTATCTGATGGGCGTCTACGCCCCGGTCGGGGAAGAGATCGACGCGAGCGATCTCGAGGTCATCGGCGAGATCCCCGCGGATCTGAACGGCGTGTACCTGCGCAACGGGCCCAACCCCCGGTTCGAGCCGGAAGGGCGCTACCACTGGTTCGACGGCGACGGCATGATCCACGCCGTCCACCTGGAGAACGGCAAGGCCCGCTACCGCAACCGCTGGATCCGCACCAAGGCCTTCGAGGCCGAATCCGCGGCGGGCAAGGCGCTCTGGAAGGGCGTCATGGAATCGCCCAAGGGCAACCCGTTCGGCAACACGCACGGCCTGAACGTCAAGGACAGCGCCAATACCGACCTGATCTTCCATCGCGGCAAGGTGCTCTCCACCTGGTACCTGTGCGGCACGCCGTACTCGGTCGACCCGCTGTCGCTGGAGACGCTGGGCGCGGAGGACTTCCTCGGCACGCTGGTCGGCGACATGATGGCCCATCCGAAGGCCGACGAGCGCACCGGCGAGCTGTTCTGGTTCGACTACGGGCCACGGCCGCCGTACCTGCGTTACGGCGTGATCGGCGCGGACGGCAAGGTCGCGAGCACGACCGAGATCGAACTCCCCGGCCCTCGCCTGCCGCACGACATGGCGATCACCGAGAACTACGCGATCCTGATGGACTTGCCGCTGGTCCAGGACATGGAGGCGGCTCGTAACGGACGGCACAAGCTGCTCTTCGACCGTTCACTGCCGAGCCGGTTCGGGGTGCTTCCTCGCTACGGTAACGGTAGCCAGATCCGCTGGTTCGAAGCCAGCCCCTGCTACATCTACCACGTCGTCAATTCCTGGGAGCAGGGCGAGGAAATCGTCCTCGACGTCTGCCGCGTGCAGCGGCCGCAACCGCGTGCCGACGCGCACACCCCGCTCGCCAAGATGCTGTCGTACCTGCGGCTGGACGCTTCGCTGCACCGCTACCGGTTCAACCTGCGGACCGGGCAGTGCCTGGAGAACCAGCTCGACGACGACAACACCGAATTTCCGTCCGTCGACTCGAGGGTGGTCGGCGGCCGGAATCGCTTCTCCTACGCGGTGCACATCTCGCCGGATTCGACGCTCAAGTTCGACGGCCTGGTGTGCTACGACAATCGTGCCGGCGTCAAGACGGAACACCGTTTCGGTCCTGGCCGGTGGGGCGGTGAGGCGCCGTTCGCACCCCGCGACGGCGCGGCCGCCGATTCCGACGACGGCTATCTGGTGACCTTCGTCCAGGACGAGCGTGAGGGGCGCTCGGAGCTGGACGTCTTCGACGCCGCCGATCTCGCTGCCGGACCCGTGGCCAGGGTCCTGTTGCCCCAGCGTGTCCCGCTCGGTTTTCACGCGACCTGGGTCCGGGCGGACCAGCTGGAACCTTCCCGTACCCGATGATCCCCTTCGTGCCCGCCCACCGGAGGGGTGTGGGCAGGCGCAGGGTCGGAAAGCCGCGTCCGAGTCGCCCCTTCCAGGGGGTTGGGCGACTCGGACGCGGCGGCCGCCAGGCGACGCCGTACCACTCCGGCGAGTGAGCCGATCGCGGTCGCGGCGGCGAAGACGACCGCGGCGACGCCGGTCTCGGCGGTGAACTGGAGCGCGCCCAGCGTTCCGGCGGTGAATCCCGAATGGACACTCCAGGCGATCACCGCCGTCCCGGCGGTCGCGGTCGCGCTCGTCGCGATTCCGGTGACGAGTATGACCAAACCCAAAGCCAGCAAGGAAAAGACGTGATGTCGCGCCGAACCGAGGAGCCCGGCCGCCGACGCCGCGGCGACGACGGCGACACATCCGAACGGGAAGCCGAAACACTCGGTTTTCCTCATCCGTCCAGGGAACACCGCGTCACCGGACGGGTCGCGGGCGTGAACGGCTTCCCTACGCCTCCGCCGGGATTCTTGACGGGATCCTGACCCTCAGGCCTTACGCGCGTGCGCGACGATCGCGTCGGCGATCGCGGGCCACAACTGCCGCGGCAGTTCGTGCCCCATCCCGGGGAACAGCAGCAGTTCGGCGTCCGGGATCGCTTCCGCGGTCGCCTTCCCGCCGCTGACGTTGATCAGCGGATCGCTCTCGCCGTGGATGACGAGCGTCGGGACCCGGACCTCGCGCAGCTCCGCCGTGCGGTCACCCGAAGCGACGATGGCGGCGGCCTGCCGTAACGCGCCCGCGGGGTGATTCGCCCGGTCGTAATTCCGGGTGGCCTTCATCCGCAGGAATTCCTCGTCGGACGGGTGACCGGGCGAACCGACGAGCTTGAACCACTCGACACCGTCTTCGATCGCCCGCTCCCGGGTGGCCGCCGGCGGCCGCGTCAGCCCGGCGAGCGCGGCGGGCTCGGGATGCCCGACCGAGGGATCCCCGGTGGTCGACATGATCGACGTGAGGCTGAGCAGTCGCTCCGGCGAGTCGATCGCGAGCTGCTGCACGATCATCCCGCCCATCGACGCGCCGACGACGTGCGCGCGGCCGAACCCGAGCGCGTCGAACAGCCCGGTGACGTCGGCGGCGAGATCCGACAGCAGGTACGGCGCGGAGGTCTGGTCGCCCGCGGCGAGCGCGGCCAGATCCGGCGCGGGAAGATCGTCCAGATAGGACGAAAGGCCGACGTCGCGGTTGTCGAACCGGACGACGTGGAACCCGCCGGCGGCGAGTAGCTCGCAGAAGCCGACCTCCCACGTCACCATCTGGGCCCCGAGGCCCATCACCAGTACCAGCGGCGGATCCGCGGGGGAGCCGAAGGTGTCGTACTCGAGTTCGAGGCCGTTCACACGCGCGCGGGGCATGGCACGATCCTGCCGGAAGCCCCCGCCGTACGACCAGCCGAATGCGGATACGGTAGCCCGCATGCCGACTTTCCCCGAAGACGCGGGTTCGCGCCCCAGGTCCCGCGCGGCTTCCGGACGGCCGGCCGTCACCAGGGACCGGATCGTCGACGCCGCGCTGGAGCTGTCGGCCGAGTCGGGCCTGGAGAACTGGACGCTGCGGCAGCTCGCGGCCGCCGTCGACGCCTACCCCGCGGTCGTCTACCACCACGTGGGCGACCGGGACACCGTCGTCGTCGCGGTGCTGGACCGGGTGGTCGGCGAGCTGACCCTGCCCGACGAGACCCTGCCGTGGCGGGAGTGGTTCGACGAGTTCCTGCCGACGGTGCGGAGGGTGCTGCGCCGCTATCCCGGTTCGGCGCGGCGGCTGGCCCTGTTCGGGCCGTCGGTCGCCGCCGCCGTGCCGACCATGAACGCCGGCATCGGCCGTCTGCTCGCGGCGGGCTTCGGCACCGAGTCGCCGTTCGCATACAACCTGCTGCTCGCCACCGCGTGCCAGTTCGTCGCGATGGAGGACGACCGCGAGAGCGCGATGGCGCTCCAGCTCGACCGCTGCGAGGGCTACGCGTCGTACCGCACGCGCGAGGACCTGCCGGGGATGGCGGCGCTGGGCGAGTCGGTTTCGGCGCTGGTCGCGGATCCTGACCTCGCCGCTGGTTACTACGAGCGTCTTTACGACTACGCCGTGCAGCGCTGTCTCGACGGATTGGAAATCAGGCTCACCCAGTTGAACGCTCTGGGAAGTTTGACAGAGCCGTGACAGGGAATCGGCGTAGTGTGGAGGAATACCGGTGCTCGTCACCGGTCCTGAAGCCCCTGGCACCCACCTCCCCCTCGAGGTGCCGGGGGCTTCTCTTTTCAGCGATGGCACCGGTGGCTGGTTGCAGGTCGGTGAAGGCCTCCTTGCCTACCCTGAAGGTAGG
>NZ_CP150484.1:1985959-2050887 GCF_037997115.1 Amycolatopsis coloradensis | reverse complement strand
AGGTCCGTGAAGGCCTCCTTGCCTACCCTGAAGGTAGGGAAGGAGGCCTTCACGGACTGCGGGGCGAGCGACGGCGGCGGTGGCGTGGTGGGTCGAGACCGCCTCAGCCGCGCTGGATCTCGGGGAAGACCTCGCCGACCAGCGTGACCAGTGACTTACTGAGCAACGTGTGCACCTGCGCGCGATCGAGCGAGCCGCGTACGAGCCATTCGCGGCCCGCCGCCTTGACCATCCCGCCGAACGCGCGGACCAGCGCGTTCAGCTCCTGCCCGTGTTCGCTCTCGCGGGAGAGCCCGACCGCTTCGAGCACCCGGTCCGCCGATTCGCGATCGGCCTCCTCCAGGATCCGTTCGACTTCGAGGTCGCGGCCGATGCCCTCCGGCGCGATCGCGGCCAGCCACATCCTCTCCTGGCTGGTGACCATGTCCAGGAACCAGTCGATCGCGACGTCGGCCCGCAGTTCGAGCGGCCCTTCCGGCAGGATCTCGACGGCGAGCCGCGGCACGGTCAGCGCCCGCCGGATGATCTCCAGATAGAGCTCGCGTTTGGTGCCGAAGTAGTGGTTGATCAGCCCCCTGGCGACCCCGGCCTCCGCCGCGATGTCCGAAGTGGACACTTCCGAGTACGGGCGGTCGGAGAAAAGGCGGGCCGCGCAGGCGAAGATCTGCTCCTTGCGTTCGTCCGGTTCCAGTCTCCGCCATCTCGGCGCCGGCTCGGTGGTCATGTGGTCAATCTTCCCACGATCGATTCAGCGGGGCCGGGCAAGCGGCCGAATTCCTGTGACATCAAAAGGCAAAGTGTCAGTTAATCCGGCGTGTACCGTCTGTTGGCCCGCTGGTCTTTACCGTCTTCATTCAGGTGGCATGCCGTGCGCGCTGTCGGGGCGCGTTTGCCTCCTACCGGCCCGGCCTGGCGAGTAACCCCCCCTAGCTCGCCAGGCCCGGGCCTTCTTCTTGCGGTGAGGGACGTTCGGCGGGCAGAAGCAGCGTGAACGTCGTCGGCGACGGGCTGGTCAGCCGCAGCCGCCCGCCCTCCGCCTCGGCCAGGCTCCGCGCCAGCCGCAGCCCGATCCCGTTGCCTTCGTGTTCCTCGGTCCGGTCGGCGGTCGCGAACGGATCGCGACCGTCCGGGATGGCGCCCTCGTCGCTCACGTCGATGGCCAGCGCGTCCCCGGCGTCGCGCGCGAGGACGGAGACCGTGCCGCGCCCGTGGGTCGCCGCGTTGTCCAGAAGCACGGCGAGCACCTGCCGCACCGCCGCGTCCGCCGCCCGCGCCGGGAGGGCCTCTCGTCCGCTGATGCGCAGCGCCCTGCCACGTCCGGCGAGCAGACCGTGCCAGGTCTGCCGGACCTCTTCGAAGAGTTTGCCCAGGTCGAGCCGCGCTCGCGGGGCCCTGGTCTGCTTGGCCAGCGCCAGCAGGTCGTCGATGGTGCGCTCCAGGCGGTCGGCCGAGGCGATGCCGTCGCGGATCGTCGCGTAGGGGTCGCGATCGGGGCTCTCCAAGGCCGCCTCGAGCTGCAGGCGCAGTCCGGTCAGCGGCGTCCGCAGCTGGTGGGAGGCGTCGGAGGAGAAGGTCCGCTCGCGTTCCAGCGTCTCGCCGATCCGCTCGGACGTGACGTCGAGCGCTTCGGCGACCTGATCGATCTCGCGGACCCCCGTCCGGCGGGCGCGGACGGTGAAGTCGCCCTCGCCGAGGCGTTCGGCGGTGGCGGCCAGTTCCTCCAGCGGGCGCGCCAGCCGGGTGGCGATCCGGCGCCCGATCAGCCAGCTGGCCCCGATCGCGAGCCCGGCGAGCACGATCATCTTGATCCAGGTCAGCCGGATCTGGGCGTCCAGTTCGGACCGGGGGTGGGCGGCGCGGACCACGCCGACCAGCGACTGTCCGCTGAGCACCGGGACGGCCAGGACGATCTCGTCTTCGCGGGTCCCGGTCGCCATGTCGGTGTAGTGCGCTTCGCGGACGTATCGGTCTTCGCTGGCCGGGCCGTTGCCTGCCAGGAGCCTGCCGGTCGGGGTGTAGACCGCGACCCTGATCCCGCGGATGCGGTCCTTGTCGGGTTTGATCGGTCGGAGTTCCGGGACCCGGCCGTTGGCGAGATCGCCGGTCACGTCGAGCACGACCGTGTCGGCGACCCGTTCGAGATCGTGGGTCGAGTTGCCCTCGTGGAACCTGGCGACCGCGACGGCCAGCGGTGCCCCGAACAGGGTGATCGCCAGCACCGCGGCCAGCACGGTGAGAGTGACGATCCGGCGGCGCACGGACAGAGTGTGGCCGACGAGCGTGAGGATCACCCACCCGACGCGATATTTTGCCGTCCGTTGACCTGAGATCAAGGCGGTGTTGACCCCGTTCGCCTTACCTTGGGGCCATGCGCCGACGTGCCGCCGTCATGGCAGGCCCGGGGCCCGGATCCGTCCCCCTCGTCCGGTTCGCCGTCCCGGGCGAGTGTGTGGCCGTGCTGCCCGCCGGAAGCGGCGACACCCCCGGCGGAACTCCTGGTGTCGGCATGCTGCTCAGACGCGGCAACCTCTTCGATCACCTCACGGTCGCGCGGAACGTCGTGCTGGCGGGACGGCTGGCCGGCCGCTCCCTCCGCGCCGCGGACGACCTGCTCGAACTGGTCGGCCTGGCCGGACGCGGTGACGACTACCCTGGCACGCTGTCCGCGCTGGAAAGCGCGCGTGCCGGAGTCGCCGTCGTGCTGGCCGGAGCCCCAGAGACGTTCCTCGCCGACGAGCCTGCCGGTGAACTCGACGGTCTCGCCGCACTCGAACTGATGGATCTGCTGTGCGCCGTCGCGGCCCGCGGGACGGCCGTCGTCGTGGCGACCCGCGACCCCGAGATCGCGGCGGCCGCGCACCGGATCGTGAGAGTGGCGTGACGGCACCACTGGTCCGCACCGACGAGCTGGCGCACACCTATGGTTCCGGGCTGACCGCCGTGGTCGCCGTGCACGGCGTCACCTGCGAGATCTGCGCGGAGACCCGCGCGGTGGTGACCGGCAGGGCCGGTGCCGGGAAGACCACGCTGCTGCATCTGCTCGCCGGGATGAAGAAACCGACGGCGGGCACCGTCGACTGGCCAGCCTTCGAGCCGTCGCCGCCAGGCCCCGACCTGGTCGGGCTGATGCTGCAGGACGGCGGGCTGCTGCGCGATCTCGACGTCCGGCTCAACGTCGCCCTGCCGCTGGTGCTCGCCGGCCGGACCGGCACCGCGGTCCGCGACGCCGTCGACGGCGCGCTGGAGCTGGTGGGCCTGGCGGGCTTCGCCAAGAAGGCGCCCCGCGACCTGACCGGTGAGCAGATCCGGCTGGCCGTCCTGGCCAGGGCGCTCGCGCCCGCGCCGAAACTGATCCTCGCCGACGACCCGGCGGGCTGGCTCGACCAGCGCGAGGGGGAGCGGCTCCTCGGCAGGCTCCTGGGGGCCGCGGACCAGCTGGGCGCCGGACTGCTGGTGGCCACGGCCGAAGAGGCCCCGGCCGGGCTGTTCGGCGAGCGCTGGGGGATGGTCGACGGGAAGCTGGTGCGGGACCGGTGATCGCGGCGATGGCGTTGTGGGTCGGCGGGATCGCGCGCGTGCGCCCCGCCAGGCTCGGTGTCCCCGCGGCCGGGGTCGCGATCGTGACCACACTGCTCGCGGTGCACGACTGGACCTGGAGCCCGGCACCGCGCTGGATACCCGCGATGGTGCTCGTGGTGCTGCTGGCCACCCCCTCGGCGCGGGTGCTGCGGGCGGATCAGGACCTGCTGCGCGCCCGCGGCGCCACCGGCGGGCAGGTATTCGGACTGGCCGCCGCCGAAGCCGCGGCGGCGGGGCTCGCCGGCGGCGTGACCGGGGTGACCCTGTCCCTGGCCTGTGGCTTCTCGACCGGCACCGGCGTAGCGGTCGTCCGGGAAATCGTTCTCTTGCTGGTCGCCGGGCTGCTCGTCGCGGCACTCGCCATCCTGCCCCCGGTGCTGCGCGAGTGGTACTTCGTCCCGGCCGACGGCGGGCCGCCCTGGTGGTCGCCCTACGGCATCGACCTCATCCTGCTCGCGCTCGCCTTCGTCTGGCCGCTGTTCGGCTGGGCGGGCGGCACGATGCTGTTGTGGCGGTTGGTGGAGCTGGGGCTGCGCAAGGGGAAGCGGGTGATCGGCGGGATACTCCGGCCGCTCGTTTCGGGGCTCGCGGGCGTGATCGCGCTGTCCATTTCGTGGCGGAGCGCGCTCCTGGCGCGATCGGTGGTGCTGGTCGCGCTGGCGGTGGCGTTCGCCATCTCGACCGCCCTCACCAAGGACGGCTGCGGCGAGGCCGAGGTGGATCTGATCGCGTCCCTGATCCTCGCGGCCGCCGCGGCGGGCCCCTCGTTCGGGGCGGCGCTCAACGAACGTCGCCGCGATCTGCTGATCGTGAGCACGCTCGGCGGGAAACGCCGCCAGGTGGCGGCGTTCATCGCGGGCGACGCGCTGGTGGTCGGCGGCGGCGGCCTGATCGCAGGGCACCTGCTGGGCGTGCTGTTCGTGTTCCTGGCGCAGGTGGAGAGATCACCTTCGCCGCACGGGTACTTCGGGTTGCTGGCGGTGGTGGTGATCGTGTCGTGTGTGGCGGCGTCGGCGCGGATCGCGCAGCTTGCCGCCCGGGACGAGGTCTCCGACCTGCGCGACTACTAGGCCGTGTCCCGTGCCGTCAGGGGCCGCCTGGGCGCGGAGACCGCGAACATGACTTGCAGGACACGGCCTAGCTCTCGAAGGGCTGTTCGAGACGGTAGCCGTGGCCGCGCAGCGTCGAAATCCTCGGCGCCTGCTCGGGGGTCGGCGCCGACTCGGTCAGCTTCCGGCGCAGCGCGGCGATGTGGACGTCGAGGGTCTTCGTCGAGCCGTACCAGTGCGCGTCCCACACCTCCGACATCAGTGTGTCCCGGCTGACCGCGACGCCCGGCTGCTCGGCCAACCGGGCGAGCAGGTCGAACTCCTTGGCCCGCAACGAGATCTCCCGTCCGCCGACGCTGACCCGCCGTCCGGCGGTGTCCACCCGCAGATGGCCGATGGCGATCGCGGGCCTGCTCTCCGGCGGAGCCGTCCCGCGCCGCAGATGTGCCCGGACCCTGGCGAGCAGCTCGCCGAGCCGGATGGGTTTGGTGAGGTAGTCGTCGGCGCCGGCCTCCAGGCCGACGACGACGTCCATCTCCTCCTGCCGTGCGGTCAGGATGACCAGGACGGCGCCGGGAAGCTCCGCCCTCAGCCGACGGCAGACCTCGACCCCGTCCAGATCCGGCAGGCCGAGATCGAGCAGGACGAAGTCGATGCCGCCGTCGGCCGCGGCCGCGAGCGCGGTGCGGCCGTCCCGCTGCCAGGAAACCTCGTAGCCGTGCAGGCGGAGAGTCGATTCGAGGACACCGCCGATCGCGTCGTCGTCTTCCACCACCAGCAGTTTCGGCATGCGGGGGAGCTTAACCGTTGAACACTGTTCTTTTCGGGTATGACGTTAGGAACACCACGCATTCCGTAACGGGGCGCTAACGGTTCCTTCGATATGTCCATAAAGGACAGAGTGCGGCCGCGACGAGGCACAGCCAGGCGAACACGTCACCGACACGGCTGTACACGGTCTGTGTTCTCGGCTGCACCGGCAGATCGGCGACGAGCGTCTGCTGATCCGTGCGGTAGTAGTCGGCGTGCCCGAGTACCCGGCCCTGGCTGTCCACAGCTGTGGAATTCCCGTGGATGGAGTGCCGGAAGAGGGAGTAACCGTTTTCCACCGCGCGGAAGCCCGCCTTCTCAGCGTGCAACGAGCCGAAACCCGGCCAGTCGTTGGCGGGGACGAGCATCAGCGAGGTCCCCTTGTCCGCGGCTTGGCGCATCAGGCCGGGAAAGTCGGCGTCGTAACAGATCACCGCCGCGAGCCGTCCGTACGGCGAATCCGAGGTCGGGACGTTCCCCGGGCCGGGGGTCATCGGCTCCATCGGCGTCGGATGCGTCTTGTCGTAGGTCCACAGCACCTCGCCGGACGGCCCGACGAGCACGGCCACGTTGCGGATGTAGGGAGCCTGCGACGTGTAGAGCGCGTACGCGAGCCCGACGTGGATACCGGCTTGTTTCGCTTGGTCGCCGACCCGCTTCAGCAGCGCCGCCTGATCCCGTTCCAGGACGCGAGCATGAGTTTCCGGCCAGAGCACGATCTTCGCCCCCGCCGACGCCTGCTGCCCGGTCCTCGTCACGAGATCGTCGGTGACCGGCGCGAACGCCGTACCTACCGCGACCGGGTCGGCGGCGGCGACTTCCTCGGCACGCCAATACTTCACGCCGATGCGCTCCAGCGCGTCGGAACTCGACCGGTCCGCCTCGGACGACGGGCTGATCCCCGCGATCCGCACGGTCTCCGTCGTGGGAGCGTCGAACAGCAACCGTGAGCCACCGGCGGCGAACACCACGCCGAGCAGGCAAAGGTGGACGAGGACCGTGCGCTTGACCGGCCGCCATCCTTCCGCCCACACGGTGTTCGCCACCGACGCGAACCACGCGAGAACGAAGGTGAGTCCGTACACGCCGGTCACTGACGCCGTCTGGAGCAGGGGCAGGTTCGTGGCCTGGGTGCTGCCGAGCGCGCCGAAGTCCCCGAAGCCGGTGATCACCGTGAAGAGGTACTCGCCCGCGACGAGTGTCACCGGGAAAACCAGTGTCCTCACCGGCCCGGCACGGTCGGCGAGCAGCCGATCGGCCAGGAACGCCGTCGTCTGAAGCACGGCGAGCAAAGTGAAGGCGAACAGGGCGGAGAGCACGAACAGGAGACCGGTGACCCCGAGCCAGAACAGCTGTCCGATCAGCAGGGACAGGCCCACCATCAGGATCGCGCGCCGGAGCGGGACCAGACGGGCGTAGCGGAGCAAGAAGACCGGGAACACCCAGGCCGCGAGCGGAACGTTCCAGTCGGTGTGGACGGCGAGCAGGAGCAACGCTGTGCCCAGCCACCAGAGCAGCCGTGGTTTCATACCGCGAACGGTAGGAAACCACGGCCGCCCGGACAGCGGACCAAGGGCAGCGAGCGACCCTTACTTTCGTCAGGAAACGTGGTCCCGGTAGGCCTGGACGGTCTCCGCGAGCACCTCGCCACCGGGGCGGCGCCAAAGGTCGGCGTCGAACACCTCGACCTCGATCGGCCCGGTGTACCCGGCGGCCTCGACACACGCCTTCAGATGCCGATGGTCGATCGGGCCGTCGCCGGGCAGCGCCCTGCCGAGCAGGGTGTCGGTCAGGGGCACCTTCTGGTCGCAGACGTGGAATCCGGCGATCCGGCCCGCCGCCGCGGCGATCGACTCCTCGATCCGCGGGTCCCACCACACGTGGAACTCGTCGACGATCACGCCGACCTGGTCGGCCGGATGTTCCCGCGCGACCGCCAATGCCTGGTCCACTGTGGACAGGACCGAGCGTTCGGCGCACTGCATGGGATGCAGCGGTTCCAGGCCGAGGCGGACCCCGCGCTCACCGGCGTACGGCGCCAGCTCGCCGACCGCGTCCGCGACCCGCTGCCTCGACGACGCCAGGTCGCCGTTCACCCCGCCGACGACCAGGACGAGGACGTCCGCGCCCAGTGCGGCGGCTTCGTCGATCGCCTCCCTGGTCTGCGCGACACCGTCCACAGGGGACCCTTCCGGGGTGATCCCGGTGAAGAAACCACCGCGGCACAACGACGACACGCCGATGTCGTACTCCTTGAGCAGTCGGGCGGTCTCCTCGACACCGGTCTCGGCGACCTTGTCCCGCCACAGGCCGATCCAGCGGACGCCCGCTTCGGCGCAGCCCGCCACGGCTTCCGGCAGCGACCAGGCCTTGGTGGTGATCTGGTTCAGGCTCAACCGGTCCATCAGAGCACCCCCGCCGCGGCCAGCAGCGGCCGCATCCGCGCGACGGCGAGATCCGGGTCGGTGAGCGCCCCCGCGGCGTCCGCCAGGCGCAGCAGCTCGGCCAGATGCGTGATGGAGCGGGCCGACTCGCGGCCGGCGACCATGCGGAAGTGGTCCTGGTGCCCGTTGAGATAGGCGAGGAAGACGACACCGGTCTTGTAGTTCCTGGTGGGCGCCCGGAAGATGGCCCGGCTCAGCGCCACCGTCGGATCCAGCAGGCCGTGGAAGCCGTCTTTGTCGCCTTCGTCGAGCCGGGCGAGCGCGGCGCCGGCGACCCGCGCGACGGCGTCGAAGATGCCCAGAAGCGCCTCGCTGTGGCCCTGGTCGTCCCCGGCGATGAGCTCCGGGTAGTTGAAGTCGTCGCCGGTGTAGCACTTGACGCCGTCGGGCAGCGCGCGGCGGAACTCGGTCTCGATCGAGGCGTCGAGCACCGACACCTTGACCCCGGCGATCACGCCGGCGTGCTCGGCACAGAGCCTGCCCAGCTCGTTCGCGGCCGCACGGACGTCGCCGTGGCCCCAGTAGCCCGCCAGCGCCGGGTCGAACTGCTCGCCCAGCCAGTGCAGCAGGACCGGGCGGTCCGCGCCGGAGAGCAGTTTCCCGTACGCGGCATGGTAATCCGCGGGCCCGGCGGCCGACGCGGCGAGCGCCCGGCTGGCCATCACGACCGGGATCGCGCCCGCCTCGCCGACCAGGTCCAGCTGCTCGCGCCAGGCGTCCACAATGGACCCCGCGGTCGCTTCGCCGTCGGGAAGCTGGTCGGTGCCGACGCCCGCCACCCACGGCCGTCCGGCGGCGAGTGCCCCGGTGCGCCGGATGAGGTCCTTGGTGGTGGCCCAGTCCAGGCCCATCCCGCGCTGCGCGGTGTCCATCGCTTCGGCGACGCCGAGACCGCAGGACCACAAGTGCTCGCGGAAGGCGAGCGTGGTGTCCCAGTCCAGCACCGCGCCTTCTTCGGGGTCGGCGGGGGCGAGCGGGTCGGCGACCACGTGCGCGGCCGCGTAAGCGATCCGGGAGGTCGGCGGCGTCGCCGGTTTCGCGGGCGTTTCCGCCCCTCGGGGCGTCCACTCCGCCAGTCCGCCGTCGGCGGTGGGCAGGGCGATCAAGGTCATCGGGTCTCCGTGGCGCGGGGGCGAGAAAGCGCTTTCTCGGGCCACGGTAAGTCACCTCGTGGGCCGCACACAAGGGTTTCGGCGTCTATTGGTGAACCCGCGTCCGCGATCGGCGTCGGCAGGGCGCTGTTCGGGCGTCCTCGTCACGGATGTGGACAAGGCGCCCCGCCACCGCGATAGCGGGGCCTTCGGCAGGGGCGGGTTCACGCGCTCGGTCGCCTTTGCGGGTCTGTCTTCAGCTCCGCCAACAGGCTCAACGCGTGGGAGCGGCGGCGCTGCGGCGCAGGACGACCTCGCCGGACATCTTCACCACGCGTGGCCGGGTGCCGGGGGAGGCCTTGAGTGCCAGGTCCATGGCCCGTTCGCCCAGCTTCTCCAGCGGCAGCGCGACCGTGGTCAGCGCGGGCGTGAGATCGCGCACTACCGGGATGTCGTCGAAGCCGGCGATCGACATCTCGCCGGGCACGGAGACCCCGGCGTCGCGCAAGGCCGACATCGCGCCGATCGCCATCACGTCGGTCACCGCGAACACACACGTCGGCCACTGCTTGCGCGGCCGGGCGAGGACCTTCTCCATCGCCTCGTAGCCACCGTCGCGGGTGAACGCCGCCTCGAAGACGTCGTCCTCGGCCAGTTCGACACCGTGCTCCAGCAGTTCCGCGGCGAACCCGTCGAGGCGGTCGACGACGGTGGTCAGGCTCTTCGGCCCGGCGAGCACGGCGAAGCGCCGGTGTCCCATGTCCAGCAGGGCCTTCGCCAATTCGGCGCCGCCACCTCGGTTGTCGGGCTGGACGGTGTCCACTTTGAGCCCGCGATGCCTGCTGACCGCGGCGACATGCCCGCCGCCGCGCCGGTACGGCTCGAGTTCGGCGGCCATCGCCTTTTCCCACGCCTTGTCCTCGAACGCGGAACCGATCAGCAGAATGGCCGACGCGCGCTGGGCGCGCAGCGTCGAAACGTAGGCGACCTCCTTGGCCGGATCGCGGAACGTGCTCGCGAGCATCACCAGAAGATCGTTTTCACTCGCCACGCGCATGACCCCGCCGGCGATCGCGGCGAAATACGGATCGCCGACGTCGTGGCAGATCACCCCGACGGTGGGCTGTGAGCCACCGGCCAATGCCTGAGCGTGAGCATTGGGGGTATAGGACAGCTCGGAGGCCGCGGCGATCACTCGTTCGCGGAGATCTCCCCGGACGGTGGCGGTGCCGTTGAGTACGCGGGACGCGGTCGCGAGCGATACGTCCGCGGTGCGCGCCACGTCCTCCAGCGTCACGTGGGGGCGAGCCTTCATCGATCCTCCAAGCGGGCGTTTGGGGCATAGTGGCGGATATGCTCGGCCTTTACCCGGAAATCGAACCTTACGTCCAAGGGATGTTGCCTGTCGGTGACGGCAACGAGATCTATTGGGAGGAGTGCGGCGATCCCGGGGGCAAGCCGGTGATCTTCCTCCACGGTGGCCCCGGTGGCGGTTCGACTCCGAGACATCGCAGACTGTTCGACCCCGACCGATACCGGATCGTCCTTTTCGATCAACGCGGTTGCGGGCGCAGCACGCCGAACTGCGCCACCCCGGAGGCCGATCTTTCGGTCAACACGACGTGGCATCTGGTCGCCGACATCGAGCGCTTGCGCGAGCATCTGGACATCGAACACTGGATGGTCTTCGGCGGCTCGTGGGGGAGTGTGCTCGGGCTGACCTACGCGGAAACCCACCCGGGCCGGGTCACGGAACTCGTTCTCCGCGGCGTCGCCACTTTGCGGGTGAAGGAACTGCAGTGGCTCTACGGCGGGGGAGCGGCGTTCCTCTTCCCCGAGGCGTGGTCGCGGTTCCTCGCCCCGGTGCCGTATTCGCGCCGCCAGGAGAACCTGATCGAGGTCTACCACGAACTGCTGAGCCATCCGGATCCCGCCGTGCACGCCCCCGCCGCGATCGCGTGGAGCCGCTGGGAGGGGGAGACCGTCAAACTGCGCCCTCAGGACGAAGTGATCGACGCGTTCAGCGATCCTTCGTTCGCCCTCGCGATCGCGCGGATCGAGAACCACTACTTCCGGCATGGCGGCTGGCTGGCCGAAGATCAGCTGCTGCGCGACGCCGGGAAGCTCCGGGACATCCCGTGCGTTCTGGTCCAGGGACGCTACGACGTGGTCACCCCGGCCATCACCGCGTGGGAGCTCAGCCAGGTGCTGCCCACCGCGGAACTGAAGATCGCGGGCGACTCGGGTCACGCGTTCGACGAACCCGGCATCCTGCACGAGTTGATCAGCGCGACCGACCGGTTCGCGTCAGACTGGCAGGACGCCGGTATACGCCAGGACGAGAGGAAATCAGACATGCTTTTCGGTGACGAGCACGTCCGTCGCTACGAAGAGACCGACGGCGAGGTGGGCCACGACTGGGAGAAAGGTGCCCCTTGCCTCATCCTCACCACCAAGGGCCGCAAGACCGGCGAGGACCGCAAGTTCGCGCTGATCTACCAGTTCGACGACGACAACAACCCGGTGATCGTGGCGTCCAAGGGCGGCGCGCCGGAGGACCCGGGCTGGTACAAGAACCTGCAGGCCAACCCCGAGGTCAAGGCCCAGGTCAAGGCGGACAAGTTCACCGCGCGGGCCCGGACGCTGGAGGGCGAGGAGCGCGCGAAGCTGTGGGAGAAGCTCGCCGCCGTCTGGCCGGACTACAACGAGTACGCGAAGAAGACCGACCGTGAGATCCCCGTGGTGGTGCTCGAGCGCGTGTGATCCGCGCCGCGTTCGCGCGTGGTTTCAGCCGAACCCGGGCGGGTTCGGCTACGAATTACGTCCATGGTGCTGAGACCCCGTGAACGCTGGACCGCGCTGAGCCCCGCTTCGGGTGACCTGCTGACGTTCCGCCAGATGATCGCCTTCGGCCGGCGCTTCGCCCGCGCCGGCCGGGGCGCCTGGTTCGCCTTCGCGATCAACGTCGTGTGGCCGTTCCTGGTGCTGTTCACCCGGTTCCGGGTGCGCGGCGGGGAGCACCTGCCCTCGTCGGGTGGCTTCCTGGTGGCGTCGAACCACCTCTCGTTCGCCGACCCGACGACGGTGACCGCGTACTGCCTGGCGCATGGGCGCGTGCCGCGGTACCTGGCGAAAGCGAGCCTGTGGGACGCGCCCGTCATCGGCTCGGTGATGCGCTCGGGCAAGCACATCCCCGTCTACCGCGGCGCGGTCACGGCGTCCGACGCGTACCGCGACGCCGTCAGCGCCGTCCGTGAGGGTGAATGCGTCGTCATCTTCCCGGAGGCGACCTTCACGGATCACCCGGACGGGTGGCCCATGCGCGGCAAGACCGGGATCGCGCGGATCGCGCTGGAGACCGGTGTCCCGGTGATCCCGCTGGCGAACTGGGGCACGCACCACCTGCTGCCGTCCGACGCCGTGCTTCCGCGCGCCTTCCCGCGCAAGACGGTGAACCTGGTCGCCGGTCCGCCGGTGGACCTCTCGGACCTCATGACGCCCTCGCCGTCCCGTGAGGTGCTGGAGGAGGCCACGAAGCGGATCATGACCGCGGTGACCGACCTGCTGATCGAGATCCGCGGCTCGCGCCCCGAGTAGGCAGTCTCACCCTTCGGACCGTCCCGGTGAGGGGTAGGTTTCGGGGTATGAGTGCACACTATGACGTCGTTGTCCTGGGGGCCGGAGTCGGCGGTTACGTGGCGGCGATCCGGGCGTCGCAACTGGGGCTGAGCGCGGCGGTCGTGGAGGAGAAATACTGGGGCGGCGTTTGCCTCAACGTCGGCTGTATCCCGTCGAAGGCGCTGCTGCGCAACGCCGAACTCGCGCACATCGTGACCAAAGAGGCGAAGTCGTTCGGGATCCAGGTCGAGGGGAAGGTCAGCTTCGACTACCAGGCCGCCTTCGACCGCAGCCGCAAGGTCGCGGACGGGCGCGTCAAGGGCGTGCACTTCCTGATGAAGAAGAACAAGATCACCGAATACGACGGGCACGGCACCTTCCTCGACGCCAACACCATCGAGGTCAACGGCGAACGGGTCACCTTCGACCACTGCGTGATCGCCACGGGCGCCACCGCGCGCCTGCTGCCGGGCACCACGCGCAGCGACCGCGTGGTCACCTACGAACAGCAGATCATGGAAAACGAGCTGCCGGAGAGCATCATCATCGCCGGCGCGGGCGCGATCGGCGTCGAGTTCGCCTATGTGCTGCACAACTACGGCGTGAAGGTGACCATCGTCGAGTACCTCGACCGGATGGTCCCGCTCGAGGACGCCGAGGTCTCCGCGGAACTCGCGCGCCGCTACCGGAAGCTCGGCATCGAGGTGCTGACCTCCACCAAGGTCGAGTCGATCGACGACACCGGCTCCGGCGTGCGCGTGACCGTGTCGAAGAACGGTGAATCTCGCGTTCTCGAAGCGGGCAAGGTATTGCAGGCCATCGGTTTCCAGCCGCGGGTCGAGGGATACGGCCTCGACAAGACCGGCGTGGAACTGACCGAGCGCGGCGCCATCGCCGTCGACTCGCGCGGCCGCACCAACGTCCCGCACATCTTCGCGATCGGCGACGTCACCGCGAAACTGATGCTCGCGCACGCGTCCGAATCCATGGGCGTCGTCGCCGCCGAAACCATCGCGGGCGCCGAGACCATGGAGCTCGACTTCGTGATGATCCCGCGCGCGACCTACTGCCAGCCGCAGATCGCCAGCTTCGGCTGGACCGAAGAACAGGCTCGCGAAAAGGGCTTCGACGTCCAGGTGGCGAAGTTCCCCTTCACCGCCAACGGAAAGGCACACGGCCTCGGCGAGGCGGTCGGCTTCGTGAAGATCCTGAGCGACGCTACGCACGGCGAGCTCTTGGGCGCGCACCTGATCGGCCCCGAGGTGACCGAACTGCTGCCGGAGCTGACTTTGGCGCAGCAGTGGGACCTGACGGTGCATGAGATCTCGCGGAACGTGCACGCTCACCCGACTTTGGGGGAAGCCGTGAAGGAAGCCGTGCACGGACTCGCGGGCCACATGATCAACATGTAAGCGTGAGCCTGCCCTGACCTGCGGGTTCGCGGGTCAGGGCAGGTGGCAGGCCGTGGCCAGGCCGTCATGCGGCTTGGTCATCAGAGGCAGGGTCGCCGAGCGCGTCGTCGAAGAAGTCGTCGACGGCCTTCCGCGTCCGGGCGTGGCTGCTTGGCAGGAGATGCGTGTACACCCGGAGCGTGAAGCCGGGGTCGGTGTGACCGAGGTACTGAGACAGCGCCTTGATCGACTCGCCAGCATCGAGCAGGACCGAGGCGTAGAGGTGCCGCAGCGCGTGCACGCCGTCCGCCCTGGTCGGCTTCTCCACCCCGGCGTCCTTGAGCGCGGGCAGCCAGAAGTTCACTCGGAACCACTCCGCCCGGAAGACCCGCCCGTACCCGTTGACCATGAGCAGGCGGACCGTGGTGGGTTCGCCGCCCGGATGCGACCAGGGGAGCGTGACTTCGGTCGCCGGGAACTCCTCGGCATACTCGTCGAGGAGGCCGAGCAGCTTCCGCCCGATCGGCACTTCACGCGACTTGCCACCCTTGGGCGGAGCGAACACCGGTTTCCCGGCGACCACTCGCACCTGTCGGGTGATGTACGCCAGGTCTTTGCTCCGGTCGACGTCATCGAGCGAGAACCCGAACAGCTCACCCTTCCGCAGGCCCAGACCGGCCGGGACGTCGACAGCGGGCTTGTACCGCCTCGGGAGGTTGTCCCGCACCGCCCGAGCCCGTTCGCGGGACCAGGGCACGACCTGATTCCGGCTCGCCCTCGGACGCGAGATCACCTTGGACAGCGCCGGATTCTCCGAGATCTTCTTGTCCGCCATCGCGAAGTTCAGGATCGACACAAGGTGCCCGAAGTAGAGCGCTCGCGAGGTCTCCGAGGCTTCGTCGTCCTGGAGCTTCCGTAACCACGTCTGGATATGGCTCGGCCGGATCGACCCGACCGCCTTCTTGCCGAAGTACGGAAGCAGGTGGACCTTGACGCGCGTCGCGAAGCGCTCCCGGCTGGTGTAGTCAACCGTCTGCGAGTCAAGCCAGCTTTGTGCGACGACCTCGAAGAGCACCAGGCCCGCGCGAGGGTCGATGTACTTGCCCTCGCGCTTGTCCGACTCCATCTCGATGAGGAAGTCTTCGGCGCGCTTCTTTTGCTTATCAGGAAAGGACTTTGACCGCTCTTCGTTGTTGGGGTCGAGGTAGCGAACCTTGTACCGCATCCCGACGCCGTACAGTTCGGTCTTCTCCAGAACCGGCTTTCCGCGAGCGTTGAGCCGCAGGTTCCCGTTGGCGTCTTTGGCGGGTTTGTACCAGCGATCTTGGATGTGTCCCATCAGGCGGCCTCCTCAGCAACCCAGGCCCGAACCTTCGTCGGGTCATAGCGGAGGTGACGGCCGATCTTCCGTACCGGCGGCCCCTCGCCGAGCCATTTCCACTGGTAGAGCGTCTTCACTGGCACGCGGAGGTAGTCCGAGACTTCCTCGACCGACCAGAGTGGATCGATGCTGTCCATGCCTTCCCCCTTAAGCCGCGAGCGGAGTTGCCGAAAGATCCGGTGGACTCTGCGCGGCTAGTAGTGCCTTGTCGTACTCGGCTTTCCAGGTGATGCGTTCCGAGATGGCGTGCATGACCAGGTGGTCCCGAGGTGGCACATTCGCGTCGCCGGCGTCGACCTTGCGCCACACCAGCCGGGCCGGGTCCGGTGCCGGTTTCTCGATGCCGACGGCCGCCAGCGCTTCGATCACGAACGCTTTCCGGTCCGCCTTGTGGTCGACGAGCGTCTTCCCGGACCACTTGCGCGACACCAGCACTCGACGACCGGGCAGGCCGAGCGTGGTCCGCCGATGCGCCCGTCCTTTGCAGTGCCCTGGCGTGGTCTTTCCGTTGGCGCCCTTGGGGTTGATGCCGTAGAGCAGCCACACCGCGCAGCGAGGCGAGCAGGGCGTCACGGACAGTTCCGCGTGCAGCCGGTCGTGGTGGTCCTTCTGCCGCGCGGTGTCGGCTTCCACGACCTCACCGGTGGACTTGGTGAGGTACTTGGTCAGATAGCCGATGTGCCGCCCGGCCTCTTCCGTCCCGCCGAGGATGCCTTTCGAGTGCACCTGACGGCCGAAGGTCACCACATGCGCCGGGTTCTCCACGGCTTCCACCGCGTCGTCCCAATCGGTCAGCGGCTCTCGGGTGTCGGGGTCGACGAACACCCTGGCGTCGCCGTCCCAGAGCGGCATCCGGTCGACGTAGACCACTTCGTCGTGCGCAGGCCACCAGACCTGGTGATAGGTCGCCTCGGTGACTTGGCGTATAACGTCGTGCGGCACCGATCCTCGAATCGCCGCGTGCAGGTGTGGGGCGGCGCGTCGTTGGGGTTCGACGGTGGCGAAGTACTGCGCGTCCCAGCCCACGACCCGCCGCAGGTTCTGCCACCAGCGGTCCACCAGTGCGGAGAAGTGCACCGCGTCCCGAGCTGCCCGCCGGTAGTCATAAGTCGACGGATCGACCGGGGCACCATCCGACCGAACGGGGCCGTAGGTGTCGCAGGTGAGCGTGACGAACATCGACGGACGAAACCGTCCCGCGTACTCCCGCCCAACCGTGGTCTTGGCGACATTGCGTCGTGGCAGGTTCGGTGCGTCCTGCCGCCGCTTCGTCGACCGCTTCACCGCCCGTTTCGTGGGCAGGTCGATCGAGGGAAGACGGCCCCGCATCCCGAGTTGCCGAAGTTCCTCGTCGACGCCCTGGATCTCCTCCCGCAGCTCCTCGGCGTCGGCCTGGTCCGTCTCTTGCCGGTAAGCGGCGACGAGGTCAGCCCGAAATGCCAGAAGCTCCGTCTGAACCTCACTCGGTGGCTCTGCGGTGAAGTCAGGTTCTTCGGCCATGTGCCAGCCCTCACGGCACTGAACCTGCCTGAGCGCCTTGGCCTTGCGAGCGCAGGGCAGGCACACCGATTCGATGGTCGAGCCGCACGGGACGGGTACGTAGCGGAGTTCTCCGGTGTCGGTGTCGCCGACCTCCATCGTGAACGGCCGGACACAGACCCCGTGCTTCTCTGCGGTCGCTTTCACCACGTCCGATGCCAGGGGTTCCCGCATCCGAGCGGCCCGAGAGTTGGCCGGCGGGGTCACCGCGGCTTCCTTCGTGCTCATCAGGCAGCCACCTCCCCAGGTGCGTTCCACTGCCGCAGCACGAACACCGGCATCTCCTGCCGCATCCCGGCAGGGAGGTCCGGGAAGGTGGCTTCGTCGAACCAGACGCCGCCGTAGACCACCACGGGGATGCCGCAGGGAGTGCGGCCAGTGAGTTCGAGGTGCACCGAGGCACCGCCCTCAGGACGCCACAGCGACGCCGTCACGTCCTCCAGGGAGTTAGCCCAGGTGAGCAAGCCGCGCGCCACGTCCTCAAGCCGACGAGAGTCGAGCTGCACTGTGATCGGATCAGGCCCCACCCCAACCCGGACCGAGGCAGCCGGAGGCAGCGCGAACGAGTCGAGGTGATCGCGGATAGCGTCGAGGAAGACCATCAGCCGGTTCACGCCGCCACCCCCTCAGGGCCGCGACGGGTAGCCAGGTCGACGACATGAGCGCCGCCATTGGTCACGTAGGTCTCCAGCGCCTTGACCGTCTCGTCCGGCACCCAGCCCGCCCGGACCCGCAGCGGTTCGCGGATGCCTTCGCCCCAGATGTAGCCGACGCCCGCAGCCGACTCCTCGATCCGGTTAGCCCACGCCCCACGCTCATAGGCACCGTCACCGAGAACCATCCCGACGTGCGTCTTCGACGTGACCCGCAGGCACACCCGCCGGGGGAACAGCTCCCGAACCGGAACCGTGTCCTTCGTCGGCTCCTGCACATACCCGCGCACCGTGTAGCCCAGCGCCCGACCTTGAGTCGTCAGGATCGCCACCCGCTCGACGATCGCTTCGCGGGTCTTGCGGTCGGTGTACTTGGTGAGTGCGCCGATCTCGTCGAACTCCAGGACCTCCAACGGGTAGTCGGTGGAGATCGGCACCTCACGGGTGCGTCCGGCGAACTCGCGCTTGCGAGACTCAAGACCGCCGAGCAGGTCGTCCAAGACCTCGATCGCTTCCTTACCGGCGACGCCATAGCGAGCGAAGATCCCACGCCCGTAGGCCAGTTCCATCCCCTTCGGGTCGATCCCCGAGACTCGCACCGTTCCAGCCCGGATCGCCGAGGCCGCCGACACCAGCGGGCACCACATCACCGAGTTCTTCCCAGCGCCAGTGGCACCGGCGACGAGCATGTGCGCGCCCGGACCGGTCAGAGGCAGCCGCCAGTCCTTCCCGTACTCAGTGCGTCCGGCGAACACCCGCCGCAGATCCACGCCGTCGACGGCCGCCAGCTCCGGCAGCTCAGCACAATCCACCGAGGCTGTGAGGAGGTCACGGCGCTGAAAGTCGAGCGAGACGACGTTGGGTTCCAGCTCCCGAACCTGGCACCGCGTGACCTTGCGAGCCACAGCCAACGCGCGGGCGGCGTCGTCGAAGTCCTCCGGCTTCTGACCAGGCACGAGCCGGACACGAACCTCATCCCACGACGGACCCGACTTCACCCCCAGCACCTTCGGCACCTGCACCGCCGTGCCACCCGCAGTACGAGAGACCGCCTTCCGGCGACGGCCAACCAGATTCACCGTCACTTCCACCGGCACGGTGCCGTCAGAGATCGACAGGCCGCAGGCGTGTAGCCAGCCCGGCAGCTTCCGGACGTAGGTGAACCAGCGCAGCCACCACGCCCGCAGGAACCGGCCACAGCACCGGTCGAACGACACCACGTCGAGCAGCCGCCACACCACCAGGACCACCGCGACCGACCCCACCGTGATCGCGAGTGACGGCCAGCCGAGCCACTGCCACCAAGCCACCACCGCAAGGACACCGAGGCTGGTTCGCCAGTGCGTGAAGACCTGTTTTCCCAGCCACCCCAACAACTTCACCGCCGACCACAGGGCGATGAAGACCACCGCAGCCGCAGCCAGGACTTCCGCGATCGTGGCGAGCGCGCGGCCGAGCTTGTGCAGCAGCCACACCACCACACCCAGCACCCCGCCGCCGACGAGAAGGAAACCGATCCCGTTCGCGTTCATCGGCGACCACCGCCGGTCAGATCCAGCGGAAGCATCCCCCGGCACGGAGCGCATTCCGTCTCGCCGGGCAGGAGCTTCGCGAACCGTTTACAGACCGTGCAGCGCGTTCGGGTGACCCCGTCTAGCGGGCGCTTGTTGCCATCGTTTAGCGTTGTCATTGTTCACTTCCCAGTGGTTGTGGACAGCGCAGGACCGGCGAGGTTTCCTAGGCCAGTTACCGGTTCTGCGCCTTACGAGACGAGGGAAGCGCGTGAGGACGTGTTTGTACGCCGCACGTCCCCACGCACGTTTTCCCTACGGCTGTTCAGTTCTCAGCTAGCTTCCGACTTGTTCTTCTGGATCTGCGCAGCCACCTCCTCCGCCTTGCGCTCCTCGTAGCCCACCCAGTAACGGAGTTCGTGGTGGTGCGCGCGATCCACATCGGACACTTCGCGGTACATGCGCGCATTCGCTTGATGGAACTTCAGCCACGTGGTCAGATTCGACCCGGGTTTGGGGCGACGAGCGGAGGCGACGAGGTGCGCGTCCTTCAGCGTCTGCGGCTCATTCCGGCCGGGCGTCGTCATCGCGCACCGTCGCGTGTTTGCCGAGGAACACGGCCAGTTCGTCCGCGCTGTCGCGGATTTGGCGAAGGAGCCGGATGAATTCCGGCCACTCGGCCGGATCGGACGGCGGCAGGATCGCCAGGCTGTCCGGATCCAGGTAGATCACCAGAGCCGGGTTCGCCGAACCATTGCCCTGCATCCCCGCGACCGCCTGCCGTCCCGGCTTCCACATCGCGTTGAACGCCACGGACTCGCCCTTCCTCGCTGTAGGCGCGCATCTCCCAGGACCGCGCGTTCTCCTCGAACCCCTCAGCAGCCGCCGATACCGCAGCCAGCACCCACCACGGCAACTGGCCTTGAGCCGCTAGGCCCCGCCATGCCGACGCCACCGCCAAGGAAGCGACGGCCATGTCATGCGCCGCCAGGGCATCCCCGCCCTGCGCAGTCCGCTGCGTCATCGCGCTGTAGTGGCGGTACGCGGCTTCCCAGGTTTGGACCAGGTGCGGGGATGCCACCCCCAGCGCCCCGCCCGCCATCACGCCGCCTTGGGCGTTGACTCGGCAGCGGCGGAAGCCCGGCCCGACTTCGCTCCGCCGCCGGACGCCGCAGCCTTGAAGCCAGTCGCGCGGAACAGGTAGGACTGGTACTTGAACTCGCCCTGACCGGCCACCTTCGGCTCAGCCGTCAGGCCCTCCAGTTCGATCGGCCGCATACCCGGCAGCACCTCCGACGTGGTCGGCACCGGCTGCACATCGGCCAGCAATGTGATCTCGAACGATGCGCGCTTGGCCTTGACCTCGTCCGGGTCGGTCACGGTGACCTTCCACTGACGCTTGCCCGTCACCTCGTCGACCCGCTGACGAGCCGGACGACCCGCAGCCCGGTCTTCCCGCGACTGGTACTCGTTGTCCGGCGAGACTTCGCCGACCATCACGAGGCCCTGCCCAAATGCTTCGTCGAAGTCGATGGCGAAGCGGTGTCCTTTGTAGATAGCCATGTCGTTAGTTCCCTTGCTTGTCTGTGTCTGTCGGCATTTCGTCGCCGTCTTTGCCCCTTGCGGCAGCCGCGCTCAGTGCGGCCTGTACCTCTGCGAGTTCTCTCCCCAGCACCGCTATCGCGTCGGAATCGACGAGCAGGACCACGGGGAACGCCTTGCCGAAACGGATCTCCGCCCGGTTGGCATAAGTGAGCGCACGGACGCGGATCGGCAGGTCTGCCGTGACGTGGATCTGGACCGTGTCACGCATCGGGCGCTCAGATCACGAACCGGCGAGCTGTCCACGATCCCGAGCCGCGCGCGGACACTGCCCGACCGGCGGTTGGAGTCGTCATGCCTGCCTCCCTCTTGGTGTCGAGGTGCTGGGGCGAGTCCCCGGCAACCTGGCACCTAATCTCCGCCAAAACGCGGGACGTGATCACCACGTGGCGGGACATCTAGGGACGTCCCTGGTACGGTCGAAGACGTCCCTACAAGTCCCTAGGAGGGCGGATGCCGAACGAACGCCTGCGGGACGCCCTGCTGCGCAACGGCCTCACTCCGAAGCAGGTCGCCGACGCAACCGGGGTCGACCAGAAGACCGTGGAACGGTGGATCACCAAGGGGCGGACGCCATACCCGAAGCACCGGCACAAGATCGCCGCGATGGCGCGCGAGTCCGAGACCTACCTCTGGCCGGACTCGGTGGCCCCGGAGCGCAAGGCAGAGACGGCCGCCGCCGAGGTCGTGCGCGTGTTCCCGCACCGCAACGCCATCCCCGTCGAGCTGTGGGACCGGCTGATCAAGGAAGCGTCGGACACCGTCGAGGTGCTGGTCCACGCTGCGCTGTTCCTGGTGGAGCGCCCGCGGTTCATCAAGGACCTGACAGCAAAAGCCCAGGCCGGGGCCAAGATTCGGCTGATTTTCGGAGATCCCGAAGGGGAGAGCGTCGCTCTGCGCGGCGACGAGGAGCAGCTAGGCGACGGGACGCTTGCGGCGCGCATCCGCAACGCGCTGGCGTTCTACCGGCCGCTGATCGGGGTAGACGGGGTGGAGATGCGCTTCCACAACACGACCCTCTACAACTCGATCTTCCGCTTCGACGACGAAATGATCATCAACACGCACGTCTACGGCTTCCAGGGAGCCCACGCCCCATCTCTGCACCTCCGCCGGCTATCCGCCGGGGACCTCTTCGAGACCTACTCGGAGAGCTTCGAAGCCGTCTGGAATCTCGCCAAGCCCGCCACCTTTTAGGAGGCCACACATGGCACGCGTCGACTACTACAACGACCCGAACGCCCCCAAGGCCAACAGCATCGCGGTCGCGGTGTCCGCGTTCATTCAGGACGACGAAGGCCGCATCCTGATGATCAGGCGCACCGACAACGACCTGTACTCGATCCCAGGTGGACAGCTCGAACTCGGCGAGACGCTGTCGCAGGCCGCCGTGCGGGAGGTTCGCGAGGAGACCGGCATTGAGTGCGAGGTGACGGGGGTTGTCGGGTTGTACTCGAACCCCAATCACGTCATCGCGTATGACGATGGTGAGGTGCGGCAGGAGTTCTCAATCTGCTTCCGTGCGCAAAGGCAGGGTGGCTATCTGCATACCAGTGAAGAAAGCAGAGAGGTCCTTTGGGTAGAAGAAGAAAGTCTCGACAATCTGAATATTCACAATTCTATTCGATTGCGTCTAGTGCATGCACTAGAATTGCGGGACTCGCCTTTCTTTAGCTAGCCCTAGTCGAGCTTTTCAAAAACGGGTCTTGGTGCAATAACAGGCGTCCGCTGTTCGTTGATGTGGAGCCACTCCGGTGGGTCCACTGACACAAGTTTGTGTTCGACCTTGATGAGGTCTTGTTGCGCCGCTTCATCGAGTGCATCGAGAATGTCTATAACCTTCGACTTTTCGTACTTTTCAAGTTGTTTCTGAATTTTCTGCGCTTTCGCACTTGGCTTATAGTAGTAGGGTGCCCTGTCGTGCTTGCCTACTGTCAAGATTGCTTCAGCCACGGCTTCGTAGCCATCGTTGAATAACCCCATAAAGCCGTCTGGGTCCGGGAGGACCGCCATGTGTAGGGATTGGAAGCGTCGAATTCCGGGAGCGAGATCTATGGCTTGGGGTACAATTGCCACCCGAAGGCCCGGTCCGTCTTCAAGCTGGTGCCAATTGCTCTTGATTGTAGTAGCTGCGAATTTTGTCTTGTTCTCGTCGCTGAGGAAGATATCTGTTTTCCATACCTTTTTAATTCTTTCCCTGAGTCGAGTCTCGCCACGAGATCCCATTGCCGCTACAGGGACCCAAGGGCCGAACTTAAACGGTCGACCAGATCCGTCCGGCAGTAGGACGGCATCACCACTTGCGTTGTTGATGACTGCCTCGGTAAAACCTAGGTACTTAGCTCGCTCATAGCCGAACATCAAGGATGTTGGTGTATCTGAATAAGCAAACGACTTTGGGCTGACCTTCCTCAAAGCATCGCTAATTACCTCGGTGATTCGAGGTTCTTGCCCTTGGATTGCTTCGTGTACTGCCCATTCAAACCCGTCTCCGCGAAGCCCTTTGTCACGATGTAGGCGTGCAACCTTCGATAATTGGCGGAACGTGACGTCGACGCGGTCGCAGTTAAAATCTTCAAGATCCCCTTGTGAAAGTTGATCGAGCATTGCCCGCACGACCGATCGGGCGACTGCATAGAGTGCGCGCCCATATTCGTCGACCGGTGCGACCTGGTCCAAAAAGGTAACGTCTGCCATGATGCGTATGATTCCAATCATTGTTTTGACAGTAAGTCTCGCCGGTGACCCGCATGGCGCGTCCTATCGCGATCCATGCCGGGGCGGCCGCATCAATCTTTCAATCTGGCTGCGGCCAAGCAGCGGACGCGTCGACTTTGTTGCGTATGTATTCGGTGGTAGACCAAAAGAGTTTATTGGGGTGCACTTGAGTGTACGTCAAGCTCGTCTTCCCAGTGTGGAATGCGCTCTGCGATAAATTGAAGTATTAGTACATAGAAGCTACCGCCGAGAGCTTGAATGCGTTCAACGATATTGTATCCACCAAGGTCGTAGTCGCGTTTAAGTTTTGCCTCCAAGGCGATGACCACGCGGTTTACATCTCTTCGGCTTTCCTCGAATTCAACTTCTCGCCTGCTTGGCTTGTAGCTAAGAGTTAGATGAACCAGCAATGTTAGCGCGAGAAATGGTCCAATGAGTCCAAAGATAATTTTGAAAAGTAAGGGGAGCCCGCCCGTGGGCTGCATGTATTCAACGCCGTTTACCACGAGAGCGTTCAGGGTGTAGTCGATGCACGTCAAGATTGACGGCGGACGTTCGAGCGTAAAGGACTCAGGGTAGACTTTAACGAGCGCCATGTTTATGAACGCGCCGCCTAAAAGAACCTCTAAGAGCAACCAAGAGAACGAGAGTATTCCAAATAGTACCGTGACGCCTGCCTTTCGATAGCTATTTAGCTGATGCATCCAGAACCCAGTCGCGCGGGTTAGGCAGAACCCCAGTGCCATGCGATCTCGGAATAACTCCAGCTGAACCTTGTTGAACTTCTTGATTCTTGGATCGCGCAGCTCCGGTTGAAGGCCGACATAACTGGATAGGTTATTTACTATCTTGACGATCACATCTCGCTGCAACGTGATAAATTTGGAGCGCTGAAATGAGTTCCTGCCAGTGCGCCACATGAGCACTCCGATCACAGCAACTACACACGCTCCTGAGAGTACAACGAGAGGTCTGTAAGTAGAGATTTGAATAATGAGAGCCGCTTCAATTAAAAGAACATATAGGGGTATCAATGTCTTGTAGCTTCTAAATAGTGAAACTAGCACGTTAAGCATGCCAAACAGTAGCGTCCAGCTTTTGCGTCTGTAAACGACGCGTGGAATCTTCCATATTAGAATAACTACGGGAAAGAAGATGACGTACAGGGTTGCCAAAAGGAGTGCCTTGTCTTTGAGGCGGTTGCCAATCACTAAAAGAACGGCAGTCAAGGCGGCATATATGAACAGTCTATAATCCAGGATAGGTAGCAGTCTTGGTGATATTGCGTTAATTGCTAACCTGTCAAGGTCCGCTATGAAGACCTTTACTAATGAGTAGATCCAGGCCGTAGATGCCAACAGGTCTAAAGCTACGATCTTTCTTTTTAATCTCTTCTTCTCGTCGGGTGACTTCTCCGGTTTTGGCTTATTTGCTTTGTTGGAAGTTTCTTCTTCGATAAGGAGTGCGATGTCAACTTTGTCCCAGATGGTGGGGGCGTTTCGGCGACCTACTGGCGGCTTCTTTTTCATGGAAATCTCCGAATTTTGGGTGCGAACGCTGCCGAACTTGGCTCTATGGGATCAAGGCGCGCCGCCGTCGGCGGCGCGCTGGTCACCTTGCGTCCGCGTCTCGCCTGCGGGCGCACCTTGCCCGACACGGCGGGCTGCCGCTCCGCTCCGCCCACCGGCCGGGCGGTGCGCCCGCTGCCGCCGTGGACAGGTGCAGCCGCCGCCAGCGGCGCGCAGGTACGCCAATGAGCACGTCGGCCTCCTCGCTGAGACATTCGTGCCACCGATGTCGCAGACGGACCAACGGCTGTTACGCGGAGCCATCGCCCCGATGCCAGATCGTCACAACGGCCGTCACGCCGCGTCAAGGCGGGAAAGCGTGCCTTGACCCGACGAGACGGCCGCGTGGATGGCTTCGTATCGGGGAGATGGGGGAGGAGTGGGCGAGTGTCAGGCCGTCTCCAGGCCGTCAGACGTCGGGCGGGGGTGAGAACACGCGAGAAGTGTCCAGCCCTGTCCGCGCAGGTCAGCGGCTACGAGCGGCGATCATGCCCACGTCAGCGAAACCGGGCATCAAAAGATCAACATGTAGCTGGTCTCGTGAGTGGTAAGGACGGTTCTAACGACCCGAAACACTCACGAGCACCTGTACCGCACCGGCGGTCTCACGTGCTTGTTGGGACGACACGTGTGATCCGACGGACGACGCGCGTGACTGGATGGACGACACGCGCGCGACGGGTGTTTCGCCGCGAGTCGTCCGCCTGAACACGCGTGTCGTCCCGTCAATCACGTGTGTCGGCCGTCCAATCACGCGAAACAGCCACCCGTGCACTCGCGAGACGCGAGCCGCAGGCGACCAGCCTTGCGAAAGTGGCTTTCGCAGCGCTCGGAGCAGCAGGGACCAAGATCGGCCAGGTGGGTCGTGAGTGGCAATCAGGGTTAGAACCCGAATCGCCACTCACGCCCCACCGGACCCAGCGCCCACCGCAGCCCGGNGGTCGTGAGTGGCAATCAGGGTTAGAACCCGAATCGCCACTCACGACCCACCGGACCCAGCGCCCACCGCAGCCCGGCCCGACCAAGTAGGTGACTGCTTAGAGCGTGTGGGTGGCGATCAGTTGGCCGATGGCGCGGATGTCCGAACCCCGGAACTCCAGCCGCACGTTCCCCAGCCCGCTGAACCAAAGGTCCAGCTCGGCATCGAGGTCGAAGGTGCCCGCGGTTTCGATCGAGAAGGCCTGGATCCTGTTGTACGGCAGCGAAGTGAAGTCCTTCTTCTTGCCCGTCATGCCCTGGACGTTCACCGCGATCAGCCGCTTGTTCGTGAACACCACGAAGTCGCGCACCGCCTTGAACGACGAGATGATCTCCTCGCCGGGGATGATGATCGGCTGTACCGTCGGCGCGATGTCCTTCGGCTTGCACGGCGTGAGTTTGAAGACGGTGTCCTTGGAGAAGTCAATCATGTAGTCCAACATACGGACGAACGCGACATCGGGACCCGTCCCCGGCGGCGTCCCTCATAATGCCGGGCAACAGGAGGAGGCACGATGAAGCGGCTCACGACGACGCACGAGAGCCTGGCGCTCGGCGTGCCGCCGTCGGCTCCCGGCGCGGTGTTCGCGCTCACGCTCGCGGGCGGCGTGTCCGTCGACCCCGGCGAAGGCGGCGAGATCACTTTCGGACGCAATCGGCCCCAGGTCGACGTCTGTGTGGGGGAGAACGACCTGCAGGTCAGCCGCAGGCACGGGCTGCTGAACTTCACCGACGGGCAATGGTGGGTCAGGAACACCGGCCAGCTGCCCATCCGCTTGCCGAATTCCCGCTGGCTGTCCCGCGGCGAGGAGCCGATCCCCCTGTCGGACGGCTATACGCCGCTGTTCGTCCGCGGTTCGGGCAGGCGGGAGCACCTGCTCGAGTTGTACGTCGCGGGGCCCGAGGGAGGGCAGCCTGTCACCCGGCACGACGACGTCACCGTCCCGCCCCGCCGCTGGCGCCTCAGCGCGGAAGAACGCCTGGTCCTGGTCGTCTTCGGGCAACGGTATCTGCTGCACGACCTCAATCCGCAGCCGTTGTCCCGTCAGCAGACGGCCGAGGTGCTCGCCGAACTCCGGCCCGGTGAGACGTGGACCGCGCGCCGCGTCGAGCACGTCGTCATCGACGTCCGGGCGCGGCTGTCCGCCGGCGGCGTTTTCGGGCTGCGACGAGAAGAAGTCGGCGAGCCGGTCGGCAACGCGTTGAACGACAACCTGTTGCGAGAGCTCGTGCTGTCCACGACCCTCGTCCCGCCGGATCTCGCCCTGCTCGAGGCGCTCGACTGAATGTGTCCATAAAGGACAGTCAGCTCACGCCTTCCATCGCTGCCTTCGCGACGTCGCTTCCCCTGTCCGCCTCGCCCGCGACCTTCACCAGCGCCGCCGTCGCCTGATCCCGGCTCTCTTCGGCCTTCACGCGTCCCGCCGAGGCCGCGTTCACGCCGAAGAAGGCGCCCACCACGGTGCCGATCACCGTTCCCGCCGCGGTGATCACCGCCGTGACGTCGGAGGTGTTCGGGTACCGCCAGACCGCCGCGACCGCGATCACCGCGAGCGCGCTCAGCCCCGCCAGCACCGTCATGAATCCGTAGTTCTTGCTCATGGCCCGCTCCCTTCAGGCTCTTTGGCGGCTGCTTCGCCCGAACGGCGCCCATCGTTACGGCGAAAGGCCGGACTGTTATCCGCCGATGCCGAAACGGACGTCGTGTGCCGAGCCCGGCGCTACGAATTCCAGGAGCCGTGCGCCCTCTTCGGCGATCGAATCCTGATCTCGCAACGGCTTCCGCGATTCGATCGTCAGGATCGCCCCTTTGATCGCCCAAATGGCCAGGAATTCACCGTCGACGAGCAGAGTGCCCCGGCGGCCGCCGTTACCAGGAGGCAACGGCACGCGGCGGCCGTCGGGGATCACCCGCGCGCGGTCGGCGTGGGAGAGCAGGACGTTGTCGTACTCGGGCAGGAACCGCGGCGGCGCCGGGGTTTCCGGGTCCGGCCGCGGTGCGTCGGGAAGGTCGAACAGTTCCTTTCCCTCGGTGTCGCGGAAGGTGATCAGCCGTGGCCGGAGTCGCTCGAAGACCTCCTTGAGCCTGGTGAGCCCCGACCACACCTGCGCGTCGCGGACGGTCGCCGGGCCGAACGCCTTCAGGTAACGCACTACCAGGTCGTCGAGGGAGATCCCGGACGTGACCGGCTCACCGACCCACTCTTCGAGCAAGGCGAACGCGGCCGGGCCGGTCTGGCCCCACAGGCCACGCGGGGTCACGTGCGCGAGCGGGAGCAGGCTGTTGACCGCATACGCGAGAGTCTGCGGGTCGGCGTCCGGCCATCGAGGCGCCAGTGCGGTCCGGATTTCGGCGCGTGTGCGGGGCCGTTCGGCCAGCAGTGCCCGTCCGGCTTCGGCGATCGCGGCGAGGTCGAGCCCGGCGATCTCCCGCGAGTAGTGGCCGAGGAAACCGCGCTCGACCACTGATCTGACGGTCGGCCACAGGGCGAGGCCGTCGGCGGCCGTGACCAGGTGGACCGTGCCGCGCATCAGCGTCGACCGGACGACCTCGCGGGCGGCCAGCGGTTTCGCCAGCTCGTCCACCTGGAAATCCCGCAGTCGTGACCACAGCCCGACATAGGACGAGTCGGGGGCCTGCGCCTGGAGGCCGGCCAGCCGCTCGATCGCGGTCACGGCGGGCAGATCGTCGCGATCGAGCAGGAGCTGCCTGGCCAGTGTCGCGCGGTTGAGGGCCCGTGGGCTCAGCTGGTCCATGGTCAGACGCACTTTCGCAGGAAGGAACGGAGGTCTTCGGCGAACAGACCGGGGACCTCCATCGCCGGGAAGTGGCCGCCGGCGTCGTACTCGGACCAGTGTTCCACCGGGCCGTCCTGCAGGCTCCGGATCGTGGTGTCCCCGGCGAAGACGGCGATCCCACGCGGCGGACCGGCGGGCGCCTCGCCCCAGCCGCCTTGCGACATCTGCCGGTAGACCTCCATGCCTTCGTACACGGCGTGCGCGGAGGAGGCGCCCGCGCCGGTGAACCAGTACAGGCTGACCGCGGTCAGCAGGTGGTCGCGATCAACGGCTTCGTCCGGCAGTTCCTTGGCCGGATCGGTCCATTCGGCGAACTTCTCCACGATCCAGGCGAGCTGGCCGGTGGGGGAGTCGTTCAGCGAATAGGCCAGCGTCTGCGGCCGGGTGGCCTGCAAGTGCAGGTAGCCGAGGCCGTCGGACTGGAACCGGTTGAAGCGTTCACCGCGCTCGCGGTCCTTGTCGTCGAGGCCGTCCAGGTCGACCGCGGGTCCGAAGGGCATCCCCGCGCTGGTCCCGGTGAGGTGCACGCCGACCACGCGGTGCGCCGCGATCATCGACAGGATGCCCGCGACCCCGGCGCCGGCGTCGGTGCCGTGGACCCCGAAGCGCTCGTAGCCGAGGCGGTCCATCAGCGTGGTCCATGCCTGGGCGACGCGGAACAGGTTGCCCCAGCCGGGGCCGCTCACCGGGTTCGAGAACCCGTAACCGGGCAGGGACGGGATGACCAGGTGGAACTCGTCGGTGAGCTCCTCGACGACCCGCCGGAATTCGAACGGCGAGCTGGGCCAGCCGTGCGTGAGGAGCACCGGCAGCGCGTCCGGGGCGGTCGAGCGGATGTGCAGGAAGTGGATGGTCTGGCCGTCGATCTCGGTGGTGAACTGCGGGATCTCGTTCAGCTCGGCTTCCTGGGCGCGCCAGTCGAAGCCGTCGGCCCAGTACTCGGCCAATCCCTTGAGGTAGGCGACCGGGACGCCTCGGCTCCAGTCGCCGGTGACCTCGCGGGGCCAGCGGGTGCGGTGCAGGCGGTCCTTGAGGTCGTCGAGTTCGGCCTGGTCGATGGCGATGCGGAAGGGCTTGATTTCGGTCATGGGGCTAGATTAGGAACGATTGCGGAAAGGTTCGTTCCGCGATTGCGGACAAGGTGGGATTCATGGCGGAAACTTCGGCGAGACTGCTGCGACTTCTGTCGTTGCTGCAGGCCAGGCGTACTTGGACGGGGCCGGAATTGGCGGACCGGCTCGACGTCACCACCAGGACCATCCGGAACGACATCGAGCGGCTTCGCGGCCTGGGATATCCGGTCGACGCCACTCCCGGCGTCTCCGGTGGCTACAGCCTGGGCGCCGGCGCGGCGATGCCCCCACTGCTGCTCGACGACGAAGAGGCCGTCGCGGTGGCGATGGGCCTGCGCACTGCCGCGGGCGGCACGATCGCTGGGATCGAGGAGACGTCGGTGCGCGTGCTGGCGAAACTGGAGCAGGTGCTGCCGTCGCGGCTACGGCACCGAGTCGCGGCGCTGAATTCCGCGACGCTCGCGGTGCAGGGCGGGGGGCCCACGGTCGACGCCGAGGTGCTCGCGGCCATCGCCGCCGCCTGTCGTGACCGCGAGACCCTGCGCTTCGACTACGTGGGGCACAGCGGATCCGAGACACGAAGGCAGATCGAGCCGCACCGCGTCGTGCACATGAGCCGCCGGTGGTACCTCGTCGGCTGGGACGTCGACAAGCAGGACTGGCGCACGTTCCGCGCCGATCGGGTGCGGCCGCGGATGCCCAACGGCCGACGGTTCGAGGAACGCGAACCACCCGAAGGCGGCGTGGTCGCCTACCTCCAACGTGGCGTCGGCGCCGCGTTGTGGCGGCACCACGCGACGATCCGGCTGCACGCCCCGGCCGCCGAGGCCGCGGCGAAGGTGCCGCCCGCCGTCGTCGTCGAAGCCGTCGACGAGCGGACCTGCCTGCTCAAAGCCGGCGCGGACACGCTGGAGTACCTGGCGCTCTACCTGGGCCTGCTCGACACCGACTTCGAGGTCGTCGACTCCCCGGAATTCGCCGGGCACCTGCGCAAACTGATCGGCCGGTTCAGTCGTGCGGTGGATGCTTGACGTCGAAGACCAGTTCCGGGCGCTCCCAGGTGATCTTCGGCGGGCTGGGCGGTACGACGCCGACGCGGCGGGCGCCCATCCGCTCGTAGAACCCGGCCGCCGGCGGATGGGAGACGACGCGGAGCTCGGTCATGCCGAGGTCCGCGGCCTGCCCGAGCATGTGCTCGATCAGCCACGCGCCGATGCCCGTGCCCTGAGCCGAATCGGCGACGAACAGCAGGTCCAGCTCGGCCGGGTACTCGATCAGGCTGTAGAAGCCCACCACATCCCGCTGCGCGTGGGCGACGAACGCGGGATGGGTGGCGAGGTAGTCCTCCGTGACCTGGTAGTTCTCGAGGATCGACGCGTACTCCCCTTGGTAGGCGGCCGATTCGTGCATCAGCGCCGTCAGCCTGCCGGCGTCGGAAGCGCTTGCCCTGGAGATGCGGTAGCTCGTCACGAGCGCAGCTTAGAACGTCACACCGACAATTCTTGACCTCCAGCTATCTGGAGGTATGAGGCTGGGTTCCGACAGCAGGGGACGAACTGGAGGAACAAGATGAAAGCGGCCGCGTTCACGGAAGCCGGTGGCCCGGAAGTGCTCCGGGTGCTGGAGCTGGAGGAGCCGCACGCCGGGGCGGGGGAAGTCCGGGTGCGGGTGAAGGCGGCGGGGGTGCAGCCGTACGACGCGGCCGTGCGGGCGGGATGGGAACCCGCGGGGCTCGAGCTGCGTTGGCCGCGTGTCCCGGGGAACGAGTTCGCCGGGGCCGTCGACGAGGTCGGTTCCGGGGTTACCGGCCTCGTCTCGGGGGCCGAGGTGCTCGGCTTCACCGCCGTGCGGGCATACGCCGAGTACATCGTGGTGCCCGCGGAGAACGTCACGCCGAAGCCGGCGGAGATGCCGTGGGAGGTCGCGGGCGGGTTCACGGCGGGGACCCAGACGGCGTATCTGGCACTGGACGCCCTCCGGGTCGCCCGCGGCGAGACACTGCTGATCCACGGAGCGGCGGGCGCGGTGGGCACGGCCGCCGTCCAGCTCGCCGGGCTGCGCGGGGCGAAGGTGATCGGGACGGCGAGCGAGGCGAACCAGGACTACGTCCGTTCGCTCGGCGCCGAACCGGTGGTTTACGGCGACGGCCTCGCGGACCGGGTGCGCGCCCTCGCGCCGTCCGGCATCGACGCGGCGCTGGACGGCGCGGGCGGGGAAGCCTTCGACCTTTCTCTGGAACTGGTCGGGAATCCGGACCGCGTGCTCACCCTGGTCGAGCACGGGCGCGCGCCCGAGGCCGGGGCGCGAGTGGTCACCGGGACGCGGTCGGCCGAGCGGCTGGGGATGCTGGCGTCGTCGTACGTCAAGGGGGAGTTGCGATTCCTCGTCCGGCGGACGTATCCGTTCACCGAAGCCGCGGCGGCGCACCGGGAGATCGAGACCGGGCACGGGCGGGGCAAGGTCGTGCTGACCTTCCCGTAGAGACCTCGTGAGTGGTAAGGACGGTTAGAACCGTCCTTACCACTCACGAGCCCCAAGACCCCCGCAGCTTCCTCACCACTCCGCGCACCACGAGCGGCGTCACGATCGCCACGAAGAGCACCAGCGCCGCCCAGCCCCCGAAGCCGCCGAACCCGCCTTCGTCGTAGGCCGCCGGTGCGGCTTCCCGCCAGTTCTTCGAGCCGCCGCCCGCCGATTCCTCGTCGGGGCTCGCCGTCGCGGTCGCGGTCTTGTCGCCGGTGGCCGGACCCGTGCTCGGGCCGGTCGACGCGTTCGGTCCGGCAGCACCCGTCCCAGCCGCGGGTTTGCCGTTCGGGGCGATGATCCCGGCGGTCACCAGCGGGTCGGGCGGGCTGGTGGCGCCCGCGCCGAGACTGCCGCGGAAGGTCGGGTTGGCGCAGTTGCCCGCGTTCAGCTGTTTCGGCGGCTGCCCGGTGAGCCGCGCGTTGGAGTTCATGATCTCCTGCGACAGGTTCGGCGGCAGCGGCGAGTAGCCGATACGGGCCATGTTGATCTGGCCGTCGCAGGCCACGTGTTCGAGGAACGCGGTCATCGTGTCGGTCTTGCCCTGGTCGCCGTAGCCACCGCGGCAGGTGTCACGGCCGCTCGTACAGGGCATCATGATGTAGGAGTACGCCGAAATCGGGTAAGTCTTCGGGTCCGCGTTCGAGTAGACCTTGTCGAGTTTCTGGCTGAGGTCCGGGCGGAGTTCCGCGTGCTTCAGCGCGGAGGCGATGTTCTCCGCGTAGGGCTGCGTGTACTGCCCCGCGCCGTTCTGCACCCATGCCGACGGCACGTTGTGGCGCTGCGCGTAGGCGAATTCGTCGTAGGCGATGGAGAACGGGATGGTCGCTTTGCCGATGGCCTGCGCGATCTGGTCCGAGTCCGCGAGCAGCCGGTACCAGTCGGCGTCCGGTCCTCGTTCGGGCAGCTGGATCGGGCGCACCCCGGCGGGCAGGCTGCCCATCCCGTTGCCGACGTTGCGGGCGACGAAACGCTGGTACGCGTCGGGTGCCGCGTGCGCGACGAAGTCGTAGAACAGTGCCGTCGTCCCGGATTGCCCGGTCCGCCCGACCAGCGTGATGGGCTGGTCCGGCAGCGACTTCCCGCCGTTGGTCGCGGTGATCGCCGGATCGCTCCAGCGGGTGATGTCCCGGCTGAAGATGCGGCCGATCACCTCGCGGGTGAGGTGCAGGTAGTCGACCCGCTTCCCGGCCTGGTCGGTGACGTTGTACATGACGGCGACCGCGCCGGCGACGTCCGGGACGTACTGGTAGCCGCGGGTCTGGACGGTCACGCCGCCACCGCCCGCGGCGAGCAGCGAGGAGATTTCGGCTTCGGTCCCGCCGAAGTCGACCGTCCGGTCGCCGTACTGGTTGACCCCGGCGGGTGAGTTGGTCGCCGAGTAGTTGACCGGGATACCCCGTGACGTCGCGCCGTTCTGCCAGTCGGTCATCGCCACACCGACATAGCTGGACCCCGAGCCCGTGACCCTGCTGAGCGCCGCCGCGCCGGGCGCGCCCGCCACGGAGATCGAGAGCAGCAGCGCCGAGATCCCGCCCAAAGCGCCCACTCTGCGCAAGGTCGTCATCCGAATCGCCCGTTCACGTAGTCGTAGGTGCGCTCGTCCGACGGCGCGTTGAAGATCGTGTCCGTCGGACCGTGTTCGATCACCCGGCCGGGTTCGTTCTCGGCCGCGAGGAAGAACGCGCAGTGGTCCGAAACCCGTTGGGCCTGCTGCATGTTGTGCGTGACGATCACGACGGTGACCTCGTGCCCGATCTCGGCGATCGTCTGCTCGATCCGCCGGGTGGACGTCGGGTCGAGGGCGGAGCAGGGCTCGTCCATCAGGAGCACGTTCGGCTGGACCGCGAGCGAACGGGCGATGCAGAGCCGCTGCTGCTGCCCACCGGAGAGGGCGCCGCCGGGTGAGCTCAACCGGTCGCGGACCTCACGCCACAGCCCGGCGCGTTCGAGACTCTGCTCCACCAGCGCGTTCTTGTCGTCGCATTTGACGCCGGCGAGTTTCAGCCCGGCGAGCACGTTGTCGCGAATGGACATCGCCGGGAACGGGTTCGGCTTCTGGAACACCATGCCGATACGCAGCCGGACCTGCTGCGGCCGGGTTCCATCGGCGTAGATGTCCTGGCCGTCCAGCAGGACTTCGCCGGTCAGCGAAGCGGACGGGACGAGCTCGTGCATCCGATTGAGGATGCGCAGGAAGGTCGACTTGCCGCAGCCCGACGGACCGATCAGCGCGGTCACCTCTTTGGCGGGCATCCGCAACGACACACCTTCGAGGACCAGCCGGTCGCCGAACCAGGCGCCGATCTCGCGCGACTCGAGTTCCGCCGCACCGGGCGGGGGACCGCCGGTCAGGGTGGCCGGCGGCCTGACGTCCACAGTGGACAATTCGGTGGTGTCGGTCACCGGTTCTCCTTCGTTCTTTTCGCCTTGCGCTTCGACCGGTCGCGTCCGACGATCCTGGCGATCGCGAACAGGCCGAAGATGAGCAGGATCAGCACGAGCGCGCCGACGTAACCGCGCTGCTGGACGTTTTCCAGCGGCTGCTTGATGAAGCGGAAGATGAACAGCGGGATGCTCTCCTGCGGCGCGGAGAACGGGTTGGCGTTCATCGCGAGCGAGCCGAACGAGGTGAACAGCAGCGGGGCGGTTTCGCCCGCCACCCTGGCGATCCCGAGGATCACGGCGGTGGTTACCCCGGTGCGCGCGGTGGGCAGCACGACCGACCACACCGTCCGCGCCCGGCTCGCGCCGAGTGCCAGCGACGCCTCGCGCAGGCCGTCCGGGACCAGCCGGAGCACCACGTCCACGGTCCGCGTCACCGTCGGCAGCATGACCATCGTCAGTGCCAAGGTGGCCATCAAACCGTTGTAGCTGAACAATCCCACGCCCGCCTGGATACCGGGGATGATCAGCGCCGCGTAGATGAACAGGCCGGCCACGATGGACGGGAGACCGCTCATCGCGTCGACCATGATCCGCACCGGGCGGCGGAACCGCGACCGGGTCTCGTTCAGGAAGATCGCGGTGAGCACACCCAGCGGAACGACGAACACCAGGGTCAGCGCGGTCTGCTGAAGGGTGCCGACCACCGCGTGCAGACCGCCGGTCGCGGTGACCGGATCGGTCGGCGCGACCGCGGACATGTCGTGGGTGAAGAAGCCCAGGCGCAGGTACGGGGCACCCTCGATCACGATGTAGGTCAGCAGGAACAGCAAGGGGACGAGCAGGGTGAGCGCCCCGGAGACCACGATCGTCGACACGAGCCGGTCCGACGCGGCCAGTTTGCCCAAGCGGTCGCGGGTGACGAGGTAGAGCATCGCCAGGTACAGCAGGTAGGCGACGATCAGATCCGCCGGCCAGCCGGGGGAATCCAGCAGCAGGTGCATGACGAACCAGGTGAGCAGCGTGGCCGACACCGCGCAGCCGAGCGCCGCCAGCCGGTCCTGTCGCGTGGTCTCCGACGGGCGCCGTTTGACGAGTTTGCGCGGGCCGGACGCGACCGGGGGAGTCAGTGTCGATGTCGTCGTGGTCATCAGGCATCCACTCCCGCACCGGACCGGCTCTTCGAGATGATCACCGACGCGGTGAAGTTCGTGGCTAGGGTGAAGACGAACAACACCAGGCCCGCCGCCATCAGCCCGGACAGCGAAAGGCCTGAGGCTCCGGAGTTGTTGGCGATGAACCCGGAGATGGTCGCGCCGCCGAACTGGAGTATGTGCTGCGTGATCTCCGGAACCTGGGGCAGCAGCAGGGAAACGGCGATCGTCTCGCCGAGCGCGCGGCCGAGCCCGAGCATCGAACCGCCGATGATGCCGCCCCGGCCGAAGGGCAGCATGACCGTTTTGACCATCCCCCACCGCGTACTGCCCAGAGCGAGCGCTGCTTCCTTTTCCCCGGGCGGAGTCTGCGCGAACACCTCACGGATCACCGAGGTCGTGATCGGGAGGACCATCAGGGAGACCACCAGTCCGGCGATGAACATGGACTGGATGTACAGCGTGTTCTCCTTGGACGCGAACAACGGGAACCAGCCGAGGTTCTCGGTCAGCCACGTCGAAACCGGGACGATCTGCGGGCCGAGGAAGCTGAATCCCCACAGGCCGTACAACAGGCTGGGAATGGCGGCGAGCAGGTCGACGAGGCCGGTGAGGAAGCCGCGGATCCGGCCGCTGGAGTATTCGGTGATGAACAGCGCCGCGAGGATGCTCAGCGGCACGGCGACCAGGACCGCGATGAGCGCGACCACGATCGTCCCATAGAGCAGGCCCAGCACGCCGAGAACGCCGGAGGCGGGGTCGAACCGGATGGTGGTGAAGAACCCGAAACCGCTGTTGTCGAAGGCAGGCCCGGACCGGTAGACCAGGAAGAAGCCGATGACCAGGAGAATGCCCAGCATGGTCAGCCCGGCGCCGGTGGTGACCCGGCGGAACGCCCGGTCGGCCCGGGAAAGGACTTCGGTGATCGCCCGCCTCACCGGGGCTCCCGGTGAGGACGGGCCGGGCCGGGGTGGCGCGACGGTCACGAGCGGCCTTCCTTCGTATCGGTGGGCAAACGAGTTCAGGGCACACCACGTCGCCCCTCGATGCGGCCAGTATGTGGTGCCCGATACCGCGAAAGGTGTCCAAGCGGGGAACGCCCGACGGGGCGCGTGTGAATCTGTGCCGGGGCGGGTCCGTGGGCGGTTGACCCCGAACGGGCGACTCGGGGACGTTGGTTTCGGCGCGGCTCGTGATCGAGTCCCGCTCTCCGCCGTATGCCCGCGCACCTTGGGAGTCGTCCGTGTTCTTCGTCCGCGCAAGACAAGCCGGGATCTTGCTGATCTGCGGGGTGCTGATGGTCACGGGGGTGTCCGTCCCCGCGGCGCAGGCGCAAGCGCCGGCGAACCCGCCGTACACCCTCAAAACCGAGCCCGCCGATCTGTCGGCGGCCCGGAACGGCGACCCGGTGCGGATCACGGTGTCGGGATTGGCGAGCGGTGCGCAGGCGTCACTGAGAGTCTGTCCCAAGACCTTGCCGGACAATCTGATCAAGGTCGCCGGTAAACCGCCTTGGGCGCGGGACAGCAGCGTCAGCGCGCGCGTCCGGGCCTACTGCGGAGAGCTGAAGGACGAATTCATCGCGAACGCGGCGCATATGGACAGTGCCACGGGCCGCCGCAGCAGCAGAACCGGCGACATCGTCATCGACACCCAGATCCCGCTCGGCGCCTCCACCCCGAAACCGATCATCTGGGACCCGCTGTACACCACCTTCAACAAGAACGCCGAAGGTCAGCCGGACAAGCCGCCCACGGTTTCCTGGGCGGCCAATCCCGACGTCGTCGATCCGGCGACCGGTGCGAAGACCCGCAACAAGTACTCGTTCCGGTGCGATGAGAACAATCCCTGTTCGGTCGCGGTCACGATCACCGCGAAGAACGCGGACGGCGCGTTCGTGACCTGGATCGACAGCTCGATCGAATTCACTCCGTCGCAGCAGGCGATCGGCGTCGAAGGCTGTAAGGGCGCCGGTCAGAACACGCTCAGCGCCAGCATGCCGGAGCGGCTGGGCCGCACCGCGGTCGCTTGGAACCAGGCGCTCTGCGCGCCCACCCAGGCCGAGCAGCCGGCGAACATCGTGAGCGAGACGGAAAACGCCGGTCTGACCGCGTTCGACAAGGGCACCTCGGATCTGGTGGTCACCGGCAGCGGGAACGCGCTCGCCACCCAGACCGTCCGGGACCGGCAGTACATCCCGGTCGGGATCAACGCGGCCGTCGTGGCCGCGGTCGGCTGGTCGCCGACCGACACCGACGACAACGGGAGTTCGCTCAACGCGAAGTTCACCGGCACCCTGCGGTTCACCCACGACGAAGTGGCGAACATGGTCACCAAGGGGGGACAGCAACCCGATCTGGACGGCCGGGGTGGCATTTTCCGGAACGGTACCCCGCTGATCGGCCGTAATCCGGGGCTCGCCGCCGTCACGCGGGAGAACGAGGCGAACGCGGCCAGCGCCAGGGCCGGCGCCGAGAGCCTGGATTTCTTCGGGGTGACCGGGGAATCCGGGCCGGGCACCGTGCCGCTCGCGCTGAGCAGGGTCCTCGCCGGGGCGGCGCCGGGGGCCTGGGTGTTCCCGAAGAAGGGGACCGAGTACTTCGGTGAGCTGAACGGGAAATCGCCAGGGGTGATCTCCGATCTCAACGCGCTCGATCCCGGTGCCCGATCGCTGCACAACGTCGACGCGAAAACCGGTCAGCTCGCCGTGCGCAAGACGGTACAGAACGGTGTCGTGGGAACGGGATTCGTCTGCACCGGCGGCTGCATGAGCTGGGTGATCACCGATCTCGCGACGGCGAGGGCCTACGGCTGGGCGCCGGTCGCGCTCCCGGACGGCAAGGGGAACTTCGTCGCGCCGACCAGGGAAAGCCTGCAGCTGGCCGCCGATTCGATGGAGGTCGGCGCGGACGGGACCGTGCAGCCGGGCACCGTGACCAAGGACGGCGCGTACCCGTTGACCTTCGTGGAATACCTGGCGGCACCGGTCAATCCGTTGATCGACGCGACCTGCAAGCCGATGACCGAGAAGCAGGCGCAGCTGAAGGCGGTCGCCGAACTGGCGAGCGGCTACGGCCAGTCGCTGCTCCCACCGGGGATGACCCCGTTGAGCCCTGGCCTGGCGGCCACCGTTCCCGCGCGAGTGGCCAAGATCGGCACCGGGACGGTCCAAGGCGCCTGTCAGGAAAGGGAAGAAGCGAAGAATCCGCCACCGGCGGGCGGGAACGGTGCCACGACGGCCGCCACTTCCTCGTTGACCGGTCCCAGCGGGGGAACGGGTTCGCCTGCCGGGACGTCGGCGACGGCGGCCGCCGCCGGTCCCGCCGCCGCGGCCGCGCCGACGCCGGAAAGCGTGCTGGCGGCCAAGAATCTCGCCGAGTCGATCGACATCCCGAAGTTCGCGGGAGCCGGCGTGCTGGGTGCGTTGATTCCCTTGGTGGCGTTGGTGATCCTGGCGACGCTCCCGTCCGCGACCGCGTACGTCGCCGCCGGGCGCCCGGTGCCGAGATGGCTGGTCGTCGCGCTGGCCGAGATCGGGGCCGCGTTCGCCATGCTCTTCGGTCTCCTGCGGCGTAAATCGGCCGGAGGGGCGGCGTGAGCACCTCCGTCGAAGAGAGGCACCAGGAACCGGAAACCCGTTTCCTGAGTTTCGGTCCGGGATGGATCGGCGCCGTCCTCGCCGCCTGGCTGGTCACCACGGTCGTGGCGCTGGCTCTGGTCGTCTACGCGCTGGGGCCGATGCTCCAGGCGAGCGACCAGCGGAAGGCACTGGGCGAGATCCGCGGTGAGATCGGTCTGGCGCTGGGTGCCGGCCAAAGCCTCTTCGGCGCCGCTCCGCCCACCGAACCGGTCGAGTTCGGCAAGCCGGTCGCCGTGCTGGAGATTCCCGCGCTGAAACTGCAGCAGGTCGTCGTCGAAGGCGCGTCGAGCGGGGAAACCGCGTCCGGGCCGGGCCACGTGCCGGGGACCGCCGGTCCTGGGCAGCCGGGCAACGCCGCGATCGTGGCGCGCAACGCGGGTTACGGCGGTCCGTTCGGTTCGCTGGAGGCACTGGGGCCCGGTGACGAAATCGTCGTCGCGACGACTCAGGGCAAATCCGTCTACCGGGTGACCGAGAAGGCCACCCGCCCGCTCGACGAGGGTGCCGACTACGGCAAGACCCAGAACGATCGGCTGACCTTGGTGACCTCCGCGTCCTGGTGGCCGCTGGCCTCGCAGGAAGCGACCGTGGTGACCGCGGTCCTGGAGGGCAGGCCGTTCCGGCCCACCCCGCAGAACGGCAAGGCGGACGCGCAGGACGGGCGGACCGGCGACGGCGACGCGTGGGCCGGGCTGGTGCTGGCCTTCGGCGGATTCTTGGCGGCGGCGGCCGGGGCGACCTTCCTCTACCGCCGGTGGCGGCCGGTTTCCACCTACGTCATCACCGGGCCGGTGCTGCTCACTCTGGCGTCGCTGGCGGCTTTGGCGCTTTGGCGGCTGTTTCCGGCGTGGGCTTAAGAGCGATTTCGGTCTTTTCGGGCCGAAATCGCTCTCACCATGTGGCTCTTCCCCCGATACCGACTTTGGTCGGTGGACTCCTCACTGATCACTCTTTAGATTCTCCCCATTGCACCCGGTCAGGGGTAATTCATTCGGGCGACCGAAGGAATTTCTGTCACGGGCTGTGTCGGTGAAAAACAGGGAGAGAGTTCGATGAGCAGATTCAGCCGGGTGGTCACATGCTCGGTTCCGGTCGCGGTCGGTGCTTTGCTGCTGTCGACCGCGGTTTCCGGTGCCCAGCCGTCGGAAGAGGTGCGCACCCAGGCGGGGATCAGCGCACTGCAGAGCATCAAGAAGAGCCTCACCCCGGCCGAGCGCAAGCAGTCGAGCCAGCTCGTCGTCGAGAAGCGCCTCCGCGCCGACAAGGGCCTGGCCGGCAAGCTGCCCGAGTACCGGACCGGGCTGGGCGTCAGTGACGCCGGCACGGTCGCGGTGGACATCAAGGGCGCCGGACAGTCCCTGGTGGACGCCGTCAAGGCGGCGGGCGGCACCGTCCGCTACGCCTCACCCGCCGGAGCGATCCGCGCCGATCTCCCCCTGACCGCGGTGGACGCGATCGCCGGACGCGGTGACGTCGCCGAGGTCAAGGCCGCTTCCCAGGCCATGACCTGGAACGAATCCGCGCCGCAGGACCGGCGGCAGGCCGCGGTCAAGAAGACCGCCGCCGCGCTGCAGGTCGCCGAGGGCGACAAGGCGCACGGCAACGACACCGCCCGGACCAAGTACGGCGTCACCGGCGCGGGCCAGAAGGTCTGCGTGCTCTCGGACGGCATCAAGTCGCTCCAGGCGTCGCAGACCGCCGGCGAGCTCCCCGCCGTCGACGTCCTCCCCGGCCAGGCGGGCAGCGGTGACGAGGGCACCGCGATGCTGGAGATCATCCACGACATGGCGCCCGGCGCCGCGCTCGGTTTCGCGACCGCCTTCACCAGCGAGCAGAGCTTCGCCGACAACATCCGCGCCCTGCGCACCACCGGCAAGTGCACGATCATCGTCGACGACGTCTCCTACTTCGACGAGTCGCCGTTCCAGGACGGCCCGGTCGCGCAGGCCGTCAACGACGTGACCGCGGACGGCGCGCTCTACTTCTCCTCCGCGGGGAACTCGGGCAACCTGACCGACGGCACCAGCGGCTACTACGAGGGTGACTTCCGTGGTTCCGGCAGCAAGATCTCCGGGATCACCGGGACGCCGCACGACTTCGACCCGAGCGCCGCGACCCAGCTGTACAACGCGCTTTCGCCGAACTCCGTCGGCCGCTACGTCACCCTGTTCTGGTCCGACCCTTGGGGCAAGGCCACCAGCGACTACGACCTGTTCGTCCTGAACTCGTCCGGTGCGGTCGTCGCCTCCAGCGAGGGCGCGCAGAACGGCACCCAGAACCCGTACGAGATCGCCCAGGTCCCGGCCAGCGGCTCGGGCTTCAAGGTCGCCGTGGTGAAGTACAGCGGCGCCGACCGGTTCATCGCGCTCAACGTGATCCGCGGCCGATTCGTCGCCTCCGGTGACCTGAAAGCCTTCAGCACCAACGGTGTGACCTCCGGCCACTCGGCGGCCGTCAACGCCTTCAGTGTCGCGGCCGCCCCGGCCGCCGGTGCCTTCGGCCGCGCGCTCGAGGCCGGTGACCCGGCGAACCCGGCCGGTCCGTACCCGGGTCTGTTCACCGGCGCGAGCAAGTGGGAACGGTTCACTTCGGACGGTCGCCGTCACCAGTTCTACAACCCGGACGGTTCGGTGATCACCCCCGGAAACGTGTCCTCGACCGGCGGTGCGACGCGGAACAAGCCGGACATCACCGCGGCCGACGGCGTCGCGACCTCGGTGACCGGCTTCCAGCCGTTCTTCGGGACCTCGGCCGCCGCGCCGAGCGCCGCCGCCATCGCCGCCCTGCTGAAGCAGGGCAAGCCGACGGCGACCCAGGCGGAGATCCGGAACGCGCTCGTGTCGACCGCGATCGACCTCGGCGCCCCGGGCTTCGACCCGGTCACCGGCGCGGGCGTGATCATGACCGACCCGGCGCTCGCCGCACTGGGCGTCGCCCCGAAGTAACAACACCTTCAGGGCCAAGGTCCACGACCGGATCGACCGGCACGGCCATCGGTTCATCGCCCATGCCCCGTTCNTCTAGCGCCGGGCCGTTTCTTGCTTTGCCGGGTCAGGACTTGACGCAGGACAGGCCGTTCGGGCCGGAGACGGTCAGGAAGCCGTACCGCTTGATGGTGGTGGCGAGCCGGCCACCGCACAGCGGGCTGGCGGTCGCGGCGGTGTCACCGGCGGCGAAGCCGACGGCGCGCTGGGCCTGGTCGTAGCTCGGGGTGCGGGTGTCGAGGACGTGGTAGACGCTGCGCGAGCCCAGGAACGCCGTGGTGAAGGCCGGGGTGTAATTGCCGGCCGAACCGGCGACCGGGGAGCCGTCGAAGCCGGCGCCGGCCAGCGGGTTCACGGTGAAGCCCGCGCGCTTGTCCGCGGTCACCGCGTTGCCCTGGGCGATCCACTGCGCGATGGAGAACGGGGCGATCGCGTTGGCACGGTCGGCGGCGGGGATGGAGTTGCCGTCGTGCTCCTGGAACCGCTTGATGGTGACCGGCTTGGTGGTGGGGTCGAAGCCGAGGACGGTGGTGGTGAAGAAGCTCAGCGTGCCGGAGCCGGTCTGGGGAAGGTAGACGATGATGGCGGCGTTGGCGCCACCGACCTGGTTCCAGTTGGTGATGGAGCCGTCGTAGATACCGCGCAGCTGCGCCAGCGTGAGGGACAGGCCCGCCCCCGAGCCGGTCGCCGAGGAGGACCAGGTGACACCGTCGGTGGCGAAGGCGTAGTACTCGAACGACGCGGGGTCGGACGAGCCGCGGGGCGACGACGACCGCGCGATGTCGATCTTGCCGTCGCCCGCGTCGCCGGAGGCCTTGAGCGCGGCCTTGCCCTGGGACGAGCCGTTCGGCGGCAGGGTGGTCGTGGTGTTGTAGACGACCTCGTCGGCGTACAGGTCACCGGGAACGGTGAAGGTGCCGCCCGGCGCGAGCAGCGGCGGGATGTTGACGTGGTTGTCCGGGTCGGTGTTCCAGGCGGCGCCGTTGGCGTTGGCCAGGATCGCGCCGGTGATGTCGACGGTGGTGTCCGAGCCCGCCGCGGCCAGGACGTCTTCGAGGCCGTTGGCCGGGGCGACCGCCGAGGCGGTGCCGGTCAGGGTGAGGCAGGCACACGCGGCGATCGCGGTGGCGCCGAGAAACCGAGTGGTACGAGCACGCATCTTGTTTGCACTCTTTCTCTAGTCCCCAAGTCGTCACGGGATTCCGTGACTTGCCACAATCCTCGCTCCGCAACACTGTCCGACGACGGTGCTTCGCGTTCCCGCCCGACGTCCTGGTGGTTAATCTCCGGGGAACGCACTTTCCGTGAGCGGCCGTCACGGAGAACGATTCGGTGAAATACCGCCGGAATCGCGACGGTATTTCCGGCGCCAATCGGCGATGGTCTCGATCCCTTCGCCGATGGACGCCTCGGTGGTGGCCGAGCGGAATCGGTCGAGGCCGCGTTGCGCCTCGATACGCCGCCCGTAGGCATGGCTGGCGATCGCGACGATGCGGTCTTCCCGATGCAGGCGCCAGCGCCAGCGCCCGCCGCTGAGATGACTGAAATCGCTGGTCAGCTCGGAAACATGGGTGCTGAGCCAGGCGATCGCGGCTAGGCATTCCTCGGCTCGCGGATAGTCGCCAGGCGCCGAACCCAGCGACACGTTGTTGCCGCCGAGCAGCCGCCATCGGATGGTCTGTTCGCCGGTCTGGACGAGTTGAAAGCGTGGATTCTTCGGTGCTGAATTCCCCCTGGTCACATTCCGTGAATCGCCTCGATGTGGTGAAGGGGTTACCGGTTTCGCTTAAGGCGCGACGGCCGCCGGGTGAACGTTTTCTCTCCGGCGGCGGCGCGCTAGCCTGAACGGACGCGGGTAACCGGAAAACAATCACCGAGCCGGATCGGTCCGGCACGGTCTGCGAGGAGGTTCGATGGGCAACGGCAGGACCGCGGTCGTCACCGGGGCGGGTTCAGGGCTCGGCAGGGAGATCTCCCGCGCGTTACTCGGCGCCGGTTACCGGGTCGCCCTCGCCGGCCGCCGCGCGGACGCGCTGGTCGAGACCGCCGACGGCGCCGCGGACGCGCTCCCGGTGCCCACCGACGTCGCCGACCCGGAGTCCGTCGCCGCGTTGTTCGAGACCGTCCGTGCGGAATGGGGGCGGCTGGATCTCCTGGTGAACAACGCGGGTGTTTCGGTGGGCGGGACCGTCGACGAACTGTCCTTCACGGACTGGAAACGCGCCGTCGACACCAACCTGACCGGGATGTTCCTGTGCGCGCAGCAGGCCGTGCGGCTGATGAAGGCGCAGGACCCGCGCGGCGGGCGGATCATCAACAACGGTTCGATCTCCGCGCACGCCCCGCGCCCCGCGTCCGTCGCCTACACCGCGACGAAACACGCGGTGACCGGGCTGACGAAGTCGATCTCCCTCGACGGGCGGGCCTGGAACGTCGCTTGTGGACAGATCGACATCGGCAACGCCGCCACCGAGATGACCCTGCGGATGGCCGACGGGATCCCGCAGGCCGACGGCAGCGTCAAGGCCGAGCCGACCTTCGACGCCCGGCACGTCGCGGACGCCGTGCTGTACATGGCCGGGCTGCCGCTGGACGCGAACGTCCAGTTCCTGACCGTCACGGCGACCGCGATGCCGTACATCGGGCGGGGCTGAAGGGGACTTTCCCCGCATCTCACGCGGTGAAGGGCGCTTTCGTCGCGTCGGATGCGGGGAAAGCGTCCTTCGCCCCGGCCTCTCCTGGTCCGAAGTGGAGCGCGTGTCGCGAAAGCCACTTTCGGGACATCTGACGTCGCGAAAGTGGCTTTCGCGACACGCGCTTGGCCGGCGATCACCCCCGGAAGCCCTAGGCCCTCACGGGATCACCTTCGCCTTCCGGAACTCGTCGAACAGCCGGAAGAACATCGCCGAGGTCTCGGTGTATTCGTGGAAACCGGCCCGCCGGGCCTTCGAGCCGTCCGCGAACATGTCGTAGTCCCAGCCGAACACGAAGTCCGCGAAGCCCCACGACGAAGAAACGGCGCTGTAGGGCACGTCGAGGCCGTACTTCGCGGCGATCGACGTCCAGAGTTCTTCCTTGTCCGCCATGACGACGTCCAGCGACATCGGCAGCGGCGGCGCCACCTCCAGGTCGAAGTACCGCGCGATCCGCGGCCAGAGGTCGCTCCACCGGAACAGGTCTCCGTTCGCGATGTTGTACGCCTCGTTCTCCGAACCGGTGGCCCACACGGTGGCCTTCGCCAGCAGCCCGGCGTCGGTCATCTCCAGGAGGCTGTCGTACGCGCCGGGTTTGCCGGGGAAGCGCAGCGGCAGGCCGAGTTCCTTCGAGATCGACGCGTAGACCGCGATGGCCAGCGCGAGGTTCATCGGGTTGCCCAGCGCGGTGCCGCCGACCACCGACGGCCGGATCGCCGACCACGTCCAGGATTTCCCGGCCTGCCGCTTGTCCAGGAACTCCTGCTGGTCCACATTGAACTCGGGCGGCATATGCCCGGCGTCGTCTTCGCGCGCCGGGGTCTTGAACGGGCCGAGGTGGGCGCCGTAGACCTTGTAGCCCTGCATGAGACTGATGTGGCGCAGTCCGGGCGCGGCGGGTTCGATCGCGTCGACGAGGTTGGTCAGCATCGCCAGGTTCGGCGCGACCAGTTCGGCCCACGTCGGCTTGTCGACATAGGCCGCGTAGAACACGTGCGTGACGTCGTCCAGGCCGCCGAGCTTCGCGCGAGTGTCGTCCGCGTCGAGCAGGTCGACCGCGATCTGGCCCGGGCCGCCGCGGCGCGACAGGCCGATGACACGCCAGCCGGGCAGGGTCTCCAGGTGTTCGATCAGGTTCTTGCCGATGACCCCGTTGGCCCCGGCGACCAGGGCGACCTTGCGTTCTTCGTTCATGTCTTCAAGCCTGGACCCGCGATAGAGATAAGTCCAAGGCATAGATATCACTGTTCCGATAAACTCTCTTCATGACAAGCTTGCGGCAACTCGAGTACCTGGTGACCGTCGTCGACACCGGCTCGTTCACCAAGGCCGCCGAGTTGCTGCACGTGACGCAGCCCGCGCTGTCGCATCAGGTGCGCGCGCTGGAGAAGGGCGTCGGCGGCCCGCTGCTCGAACGGCTGCCGCGCAGCGTCCGGCTCACCCCGATGGGCCGCGCCATGCTGCCGCACGCCCGCGCCACCCTCGCCGACGCCGAACGCGCGCGGTGCGCGGCCCGGCAGGCGTCCGGGCTGGAGGCCGGGGAACTCCAGATCGCGACGGTCTACTCGGTCGGCATCGGGGTCCTGCCCGCGGCGTTGCGGGTCTGGCGCCGGGAGCGGCCGGAGGTCGACGTGCGGCTGGTGGAGTTCCGGCACGCGGACGAGCTCCGGGAGGCCATGGCGGCGGGGGAGGCCGACGTCGCGGTCGGCCCGGTCCCGCAGGCTTGGGAGGGGCCGGTCCGCGAAATCGGTGCCGAGGAGTTCGTCGTGGTCCTGCCGATCGACGGGCCGCGCGAGGACGACGGCACCGGCGTCGTCGATCTGGCGACCCTCGCCGACTGCGCGTGGGTGCACTACGCGCCGGGCAACGGCCTCGCCGACCTCGTCGACCAGGCGTGCGCCGCGGCGGGGTTCCAGCCGAGGGCGGCGGTCCGGACCGAACAGAGCGCGGCGGCCCCGGCACTCGCGGCGGCGGGGCTCGGTCCCGCGCTGGTCCCGGCCAACGTCCTGCCCGCAGGCTTCCACGGCCGCGTCCTGCGGCCCGAACCGTCGATCCGGCGCACGCTCGCCGCCTATTGCCGCGGCACCCCCGACCCGCTGACCTCGGCCTTCATCGACGTCGTCGCGGGCGAGTGCACGCTCGGGTCACCGCACGGAGGCGCCTGACAGGTCCACCCCGCCGAACGCCGTCGCCTTGACGTCGCCCACCCTGTCCGCCCAAACGGCGTGCCCGTGTCCCGACCACAGCGGCACGACCGGGAGATCCCGGAGCAACTGGTTCTCCACCAGCCGGTAGACCTCGCCGCTCTCGCCTGCTTCGGTCTCCTCGGCCGATTTCAGCAGGTCGGCGAACCCGTCGCTCTGATATCCGGTCGCCTTCGCGAGCTTGGCCAGCACCTCCTGCGGGCTCGGCGTCATCAGGGCCACGTCGATCGCGAACGGTCCCTGTCCGGGCTCCGCGGCGAGCGGGACGCCGACCGCCGCGCCGACCTGCTCCGCGAGCGGACGCAGCCAGCTCGCCTGCGACTGTCCGAATTGGACGGGTGTGGCCGGGAACTCCGCCTGGGACAGCAGGGATTTCCCGGCCCCGGCGTCGAACGTGCAGGGACGGCAGGTGCTGCTGCGCTCGCCCGGCGCGACGGCGGGCGGCAGCAGCGATTTCGCCGGGTCCACCTGCTTGCCGAGGACGCCGGCCTCCAGCGCCGCGCGGTCGATCCCGAGCGCGAAGCCGTGCCGGACGGTCGCGTCGGAGAAGTGCTGTGCGGTCAGGGGAAACCCGAGGTAGGCGACGGTGGGCAGGGCCCACATCACGTGCCGCTGCGCGAAATCGGCGTGCATGGCTTCGTGGCGATCGCCGGGGACGAATGTGGAGAGGTCGAGTTTCCCGGCCTTGACCTCGTCGTACTGCGCCGCCGCGTCGCCGGTCTTGAGTTCGATCACGCGCGCCTTGCCCGGCGCGTCCGCCACGCGGATCAGTTTGCCGCCCGACGGCTGCCACGGGCCGTCCAGCCGGAAGGGCCCGTTGCCGACGGGACGCTGCGCGAAACCGTTCCAATCACGGGAAGTCAGTGCCGACGCGGGCAACGGGACCAGCGCGGGCGAGGAGAGCAGGGCGGGAACCTGACCGGATGGCCGGTCGAGCACGAGCCGGATGGTCAGCGGATCCGGCGCGGTGATCTCCTTGGCCCGCAAGAGATCCTTGATCACCCGCGACGCCTGCCACTGTTCCGCGCCGATCGTCTTCCAGGTGTCCACATAGGACTGCGCGGTCACCGGGGTGCCATCGTGGAACTTCCCGCCGTCCTTGAGCTTCACCGTCCACGTGATCCGATCGGAGCTGGTGAACGCTTCGGCCGCACGCGGCGTCGACCGTCCTGTCGCGGGGTCGTAATCGGCCAGCGGCGTCCACAGCGCGCCGGCGAGCATCCGCCCGGACTGGTCGCGGACGTCCGCGGGCAGCAGGGTCGCCGGGGCGGCCAGGCCCACGCGAAGAACGTCCGGTGCGGGCGGTTCGCCGGATTCCGAGCAGCCCGCCGCGACCAGGGCGGCGGCCAGGAGCGGGACCAGAAGACGCAAGCGCATGGTCATGTCATAGCAGTCCCACACCGACCATTGGCGGTTGTGCGGGCAAAGTGGCGATCATAAGGTGCAGGAACCAGCCTGGGAGGTTTCTGTGCGAGGAAACTGGTTGCTCCGTTCGTGCCTGGCGCTCGCCACGGTCACCGCGACCCTGATCGCCACCGGTCTGCCCGCCGCGGCCTGCGGCGAGGAGGACAAACCGGCCGGTGAGAAGGTCCGGGTCGCGGGTGCCCCCGGCGCGGTGAAGAACGTCAAGGCCGTCGGCAACGTGCCCGACGCGCAAGGCGCCATCGCCATGGGGTTCCTGCAGTACGGCAAACGTGACGTCATGGCGGTTTCCGGCGAGTTCGGCCTGAAGGTCTACGACCTCACGAAGAACCCCACCGCGCCGAAGCTGATCGGTGAAGTCAGCCTTCCCGGTCTGTGGGAGACCGAGGACACCGAGGTCGACGTCAAGCGCAAGCTCGTCTTCCTCGCGCGCGACCCGCGGGCCTACGGCGGTACCACGCAGACCGGCGAGTCCGGTATCTACATCATCGACCTGAAGAACCCGGACAAACCGGCCATCCTGAGCTACACCAAGGTGCCCGCCGGCCACACGACCAGCTGCGTCGACGACTGCCGGTATCTGTGGACCGGCGGTCCCGCGAAGGCCGCGAACCAGCCCGCGGAATGGGGCGGCCGCCCGATCTGGGTGACCGACATCCGCGACCCGCGCAACCCCAAGACGTTCCCGAACCCGATCGAACTCGCGCGCAACGACGGCAAGACCGACTACGTGCACGACGTCCAGGTCGACGCCGAGGGCGTGGCGTGGGTGTCCGGACGAGGCGGCGTCCGCGGTTACTGGACCAACGGCCACCACCGCGATCCCGTGCAGGGGAAGGTCCGCCGCGCGACCGCGTTCGACCCGGTGCCTTACGCGGGCGGCGGGATCGAGGAGACGGCGGCGCCGTCGAAGTTCATGCACAACAGCTTCCACCCGGCGGGACACCGCTCGGCCGACGGCGCCGACTCGAACCGCTGGCACGGCCGAGACCTGATCTATGCCACCGAAGAAAGCTTCCTCGACGGCTGCGCCGGTGACGGCGTGCTGACGATCTCGTCGCTGAAGAACTCGTACCACGGCGAGGGCTGGCGCTCGACGCCGGAGAAGCCGTTCCGCCTCCAGTCCGTCGGCACCTGGAGCGTCGCCGGGCAGGAAGGCAGCGACCCGGCGTCGGGTGACTGCTCCGCGCACTACTTCGACATCCGCGGCAAGGTCCTCGTGCAGTCGTTCTACGCGCAGGGCACGCGATTCCTCGACGTCAGCGACCCGACCGACCCGAAGCAGATCGCCTACTTCCGCCCGGCGGACGCCAGCGCGTGGGCGCCCTACTGGCACAAGGGTTACGTCTATGTCGCCGACAACACTCGCGGAATCGACATCCTGAAGCTCACCGCCTGAGGGAAGATGTTCCCCATGCGCACCATGGGGAAGACGTGGGGGATCACGGCCGCGGTAGTGCTGATCGCGGCCTGTGCCCCGGCACGGCCGGAGGAAATGGCCGTCCGCACCGATCCGGCGCCGGTCGCCGAGGACTTCCCCGACGTCGGCGAGATCGTCGAAGCGTCCTGGGTCGAGGAGAGGATGGGCACCTCCGAGGGCCGGATCGAGGCACCCGGGCCGTCCGACCTCCGGCTGTCCGCCGTGGTGAAGCTTCGGCCCGCGGCCGTGTCGAAGGTGATCAGCGATCTCAAGTGCGGGGCCGGGGTCCCGGAGGTGCCGAAACAGCTGAAGGGGCTTCTGACACCCGGCGTGGCGTGGCTCTCCTGCGAGCTGCCCACGACCACCAAGTCGCGGACCGCTTTCGTGGTCGACGGCTCCGAACAGGCCTTCTTGAGGTCGACGACGATGTAGCGGGCTGAGTTCGCGAACGAGGGGAACGATGTCGGCCGAGGTGGGGAACGATCCTGCGGGTGAGCACGCGTCCGGTCACTTCGGATTCTCCGATGTGGCGGTGATCGCGGCCGGTGCGGTGTCCGGTGCTGTCGGCGCCTACGCCTACTACAGCGAGCCGCTTCGGCCACTGGCGCACAGCTTCACCCTTTGGATCGTGCTGATCGTCGCCGTCGTCCCCGGGATGCCGAGGCGTCGGGCAGTGGTTCGAGCGGTTTGCGCGCTGATCGCGGCGGTACTCGCGTTCTATCTCGGCAAGGCGGTGATGTACGGCGTCAAGTACGCGGGCATGCCCTACCGGATCGACCTGCCGACGCTCGTACTGTGGTGTGGTCTGGCTGTTGCCGGTGGCCTCGTCGCCGGACTTCTGCTCGATGCCGTGGGGCGGACCGACCGGCGCGGCACCGTGGCCACCGCGGCGGTCGTGGGTCTGCTGGTCGCCGACCTCGTCCGGCGGTCCGACCGGTCCGGAGTCGGAACCTTGGCGGTCGTGACGGCCCTCGCGATCGCCTTCGTGGCTTGGCGGGGAATCCGCTCGCGCCGGCAGGCCGCCCAGGTCGCCCTGGCCGCCCTGCCGATGGGACTTGCCGGTCTCGTGGTCGTGTCGGCGCCGGATTTCTTCGAGGGCTTGTTCGGCAACCTCAGTTTTTGAGCTTCGGGTTCCAAGCCGTCAGCGTCAGCTTGCCCGTGGTCCCGAGGTCGGTGTCGACCGTGATCCGCTGCTCCGGGTCACCCTTCGCGGCCGCGACCGTCACGTAGGCGCCCGCTTCCGGCGAACCCACGGTGACGGTGTTCGACCACGAGACGACCGAGAGCAGCGTCCCGCCGGGCTGAACGGTCTGCGCGCTGACACCGGGATCGATCGCCATGTACGAGGTCCCGTGCTCGACCTCGACCGCCATCGGCCGTTTTTCCTTGTCCAGCAAGCGGACTTCGGGATAGCCGGTGATCGTGCGCGGTGTCGTGCCGCAGTTGGTGAGGGTGAGCACGATCGCGCGATGGCCCAGCGCGGCCTCGACCGGCCCGGATTGCACCGTCACCCCGGTGCCGAGACAGCCCGCCGGTTCGACGGTGCCCGGCACCGGCGTGGGCACGGGCTGAGGGACCGGCGCCGGGGGCTCAGTGCACCCCGCCACGAAGAGCAGTAGTCCGCCCAGCAACCCCAGTTTCCCCAGCACGCCGGAACCCTATCGATGTAGGTGAAGGCCCCCTTCACCTACATCTGGGTTCGACGTTGGGGCGGGGGGGTCCCCAATGTGGCGTTGGGGACGCTCAGCGCCTCCAACGCCGAATGGGTAGTGAAGGCCTCCTTCACTACCGTCAGGGTAGGCAAGGAGGCCTTCACGGACACGCCATGGTTTGCCTTAGCCCTCAAGAAGCCAGCAACTCCTGTAACTCGCGCATGGCGTTGGCCAGTTCGGTCGCGAACAGCTCCATCTCGTGTGCCACGTGCCTCGGCGTGCACAGGTACAGATTCAACGACTCCGGCAGCAGCACGTACGCTACACCGATGCACTGCGGGCTGGTCGACCCGAAGCCGAAGTACTGGATGTTCACCGACGGCGCCGAGCTGGTGCTCAGGTAGTCGTCGCGCATCTTCAACCAGCCGGGTGACGAGTACAGCGCCGGAGAGTCCTCGACGCCGCGCCGCTTCTGGATCAGCTGCAACTCCCACAGGTGCTGCTCCGGCGCGTCACCCGCCTGACACTCCTTCGCCCGCGTGACGTGCTTCGCGGCCGCCGCGCGGAAGGCCGCTTGGCGCGTCTGCCGGTCAGCCTGCGGGTCGTCCATCACCTGGACGAACCACTGCACCTCGGGCGTCACCACGCGCATCGCTTCGGTGCGCCCGTTCTGGTACTGCCGCGTCGCGATCGACTCGTACGTCGCGCCGGTGATCCCCTTCGCCCGCTTGTGCGCGAGCTGGTACGCCATCTGCGCGAAGGCGTCCGGGGACATCCCCAGCTCCTTCGCCCGCTTCGCGCCGAAGTCGGTGAAGGACACCGTCTTCGTAGCGGTCGCCTCGGCGTACTCGGCGAAGGACGCGGCAGCGGCGCGGGCGTCCTCGCGCAGCGCCTCACCCAGGACGAACTCGATGACCTCGGACGCCGGGACGCCGTCGGCGGGCGGCCGCTCCAGCCGCGTTCCGCTCAGCAGCGCGTCGGTGAACCCGAGGATCGTGGTCCCGTCCAGTTCACAGTGCTCGACGTTGATCCCCGCCGTGCCGTTCTCGAAGACGATCAGCGAAACGGCCTTGTCGAACCAGCGGTTCCCGCTGTCGCCGTGCAGCAGGTTGTCGCACGCCTCCCGCGTGTTCGCCGGCGTGAAATCCTCCAGGCACAGGCAGAACAACGCCGTCTCGATGTCGTCGAGCGCGGACGCGTTCCCGGCGGCGAGCAGCGCTTCCCGCGTCGCCGCCCACTCCGCCCTGGCCTTGGTGGTGAAATGCCCGGCGGCGGTCCGCGGGTCTTCGATGAAGTTCCCCGACTTGACGATCACCTGCAGGCCCGCGACCAGCTGTTCGGGGGAGTACGGGCGGCCGTCCGGCGCGATGACGTCCATCCGGAACGGGGTGTCTCGGTGGAAGACCACGATATGCCGCGCCCTCGACGGCCCCGGCCAGTCCTCGCGGTACGGCGTGCGCGCGGTGTCCTGCACGGCGCCGGGGATCCGCGTCGCCGAGAACAGGTACTTGTGCTGCACCATCGACTGCGGCTGCCCGCGCAGCACGATCGGCGGCACCAGTTCCTCGTCCAGCTTCAGCTTGTAGTCCACCGCCGACGCGGCCAGTTCGGCCGCGCGCTCCAGCTGTCCCAGCGGGGATTCGGTGAACAGGAAGAAGAAGTTCGCGTTGAGCGCGATCCGGTCGCGGCGGCCGAGGTAGCGGTACGGCCAGAAGGTGTCGAGCCAGCTGCGGACGCCTTCCCGCTTGTCGTAGGCCTCGAGCGCGCTCTGCAGTTCGTGCGCCGGGCTTCCTTCCGCGAGGAACTCGGCGACGGCGCCTTCGGTCTCCGCGAGCTCCCCGGGGGTGAGCAGCGGCGAGCACCACTCGAGAAACCGGCGGCAGGTGTCGTCCAGGCTTGGGACGGGGACCCGCGGCAGGATGTCCTCGTTGCCGAACGTGCGGGTGGACGGTTCCGGACTGCTCACGATCATCCTTGATCTCGAAGGGGAAGGGCGTTCAGCGCGGAGGCGAGCTCGCCCGCCGCGCCGTTCGGCCGGGAGACGAACAGCCGCGCGTACAGCCGGCCGTCGGCTTCCAGCCCACGCGGGTCGACGCCCGCGACGGAAAGATTGTCCAAGATCTGCGACTGTTCCCCGGCCGAAGCGAATCTCCGCTGCCGGAAGAGGCCGTCGACCCCGGTCGTCTCGTACTCGAATTCGGCGAGGCTCTCGGCGACCGGCCCGTAGGAGAACATCCGGAGGACGAAATGTGCCATCCAAGGCCGGTTTTCCCGCGCGATCCGGACGAGGGTCTTCTCGGTGACGTAGCCGACGCAGCCGGTCGAGATGACGATGTCGACGTCGGCCAGCAGCGCGCGCTGCTCCGCTGTCGGGTCTTCGCTCTCCAGATCCGCGTGGATCGCGTCGTCGATGAAGCCCGCGGCGAGCGCGTAGTCCAATGCGGGCGCGGAGGCGTCGAGGCCGATGAAGCGGACACCGTCGCCGACGGCGAGCTTCTCGACCATCCGGCGATCGCGCGCGATCAGCTCGTCCCGGCTCAGCGACTCGCCGTCCCGGTAGTGGTCGTACAGCCGGTCCATCGAGATGTCACAGCGATGCAGCGCCGCGTTGACGCCGTAGGAACAGCCGAGGTCGAGCACCGTCGGGACTTTGACGTCGGCTTCCGCGCGGTACTCGTCGATCAGTTTCGCGAAGTAGGCCTTCGCCTGCTGCGGGATGTCGTAGTCCAGAGGTCGCAGGGTACCGAAGAACGCACGGGGATCGGGCTCGGTGTAGATGTGGTCGAAAGAGATCTTGCCGGTCGAATCGAAAGGCACGGCCAAGCTCCTGACTTAGTCGAGCAGCTGATCGCCCCGGACCGCCGCCGAAGCGACGTGTTCCGGCAGGACCCGGCCGAACAGCTGTCGCGTCCGTTCCGGACTGCCGATGACCCCAGGACGCTCGCTGTACGCGAAGATCGCGGAATGGCGGGCGACTGCCCCTTGAACACTACTCACCCGGTGCAGCGCGAAGCGTCCGCGAAACAGCTGAAGATCGCCAGGACGCAGAGTGAGCCGCTTGATCAGATGATCACCTTCGCCCGCCAGCACGGCGCGGACGTCGTCGAAGTTCTCCGCCGTTTCGGAGCGGATGTTCGGGCAGTATTCGAAGACACCGCCGTCGGCCGCCTCCTGGGTGAGCATGCTGACCGTGTACTCGTTGGTGTCGAAATGCCACGGATGCGAGCGGCCCGGCTCGATCACGTTGAGCACCAGGCCGGACAGCGGATCGGCGAGTTCGTGCAGCTCGGGGAGTTCGAAGCAGTCGGCGACGAACCGCTGGAACTCCCGGCTCGAGTACAGCTGCTGGATCACCGCGGTCGCCGGGATCTGGTCGCGCGCCACGAAGGCGTTGCCGCGTTCCATGATCGTGCGGCCGGGATGGTCCTGCGGCAGCGGAGTGTCGATGGCGATGTTGTAGGCGTTGACGCGTTCGACTTTCGCGTACGCCTCCGGAGCGATCTTCGCGCCTTCGTCGCGAAGGACGTCACGCAACTCCGGACGGATGAAGTCGGCCAGCACACTGCAGCCCGTTTCCCGCAGTTCGGCGCGGGTCCGGGAAACGATTTCGCGCCACGCGGGGCTTCCCGGTTCGGACAACGGATAGCGGGCGGTATCGGCCACCTGGACTGCGCTCGCGGTCATCGACGTCCTCTCGGCTGCCCGGAAGTGATTCTCGGGTTTAGCACAGAAAACGCCCGCGGCTCCCGCGCCTTGTGAGCGGTGCCACACGGAACGTGACGGCCCCCTTGCTCGCGGTCGTACGCGGGTAAGGGGGCCGTCAATGACTTTTCGTCAGCTGGTGACAAGCGGCAACAGCGGCCGCCGCACCGCCGTCGCGACGCCGTCGGACGCCTGGGCCGCGGCGATCCGCTCGGCCGTCGGCGTGCCGTACTCCGTGGTCCGCTGGCGCAGCGGACGGCCCAGCGGTTCGACCATCGCGCGCATGTCGCTGATCGTCTTGTACGACCCGTTGGCCGCCCCCGCCATCCGGCTGATCGTCTCCTCCATCAGCGTCCCGCCGATGTCGTTGACCCCGCCCTGGAGCACGGCGCGGCTGCCTTCCTCACCGAGTTTCACCCACGAACTCTGGATGTTGTCGATCATCCCGTGCAGCAGCAACCGGGACAGCGCGTGCACCGCGCGGTTCTCGCGCAGCGTCGTCCCGGCCCTGGCGAGCCCGGCGAGGTAGATCGGGGAACTCTGGTGGATGAACGGCAGCAGTACGAACTCGCTGAACCCGCGCCGCCCGTTGCGCTCCAGGCCCTCCCGCTGCAGTTTCGCCAGCAGCTTCAGGTGCCCGACCCAGTGCGCCGGCGTGTCGACGTGGCCGTACATCATCGTCGACGTCGTGGTGATGCCGAGTTTGTGCGCGGTGGTGACGACGTTGATCCACTCCGACGTCGGCAGCTTGCCCTTCGTCAGCACCCAGCGCACGTCGTCGTCGAGGATCTCGGCGGCCGTGCCCGGCAGCGAATCGACACCGGCCTCCTTCGCGCGGGCCAGCCAGTCCTCGATCGAGAGGTTCGTTCGCGAAGCGCCGTTGACGACCTCCATCGGCGAATACGAGTGCAGGTGGATGTCCGGCTGACGGCGTTTCACCTCCGCCGCGAGGTCGAAGTACGCCGTGCCCGGCAGATCCGGGTGGATGCCGCCCTGCATGCAGATCTCGGTCGCGCCCGCGGCCCACGCCTCGTCGACCCGGTCACCGACCTGCTCCAGCGAAAGCGTGTACGCGTCCGCGTCGGTGCGCCGCTGGGCGAACGCGCAGAACCGGCAGCCGGTGTAACAGACGTTGGTGAAATTGATGTTCCGCGTGACGACGAAGGTGACGTCGTCGCCGTTCACCTCGCGACGCAGGTCGTCGGCGATCTTGGTGAAGGCGTCGAGCTCCGGCCCGTCGGCGTGCAGCAACGCCAGAGCCTCGTCGTCAGAAAGTCCGGCGGGGTTCTTTTCCGCGCTGCGCAAGGCATCTCGAATGTCGGTGTCGAACCGCTGCGGCCCGGTCTTGATGTTGCCCTTGATCTCGGCCCAGTCGCCGTAGACCGAGTCGAAGTCGCTGCGGCGGTCTTCCGTGCGCCCGACGGTGTCGACCTCGACGTGCAGATCGGTACGCCCGGCCTCCTTCCAGCCGCCGTCCGGCTCCTGCCACGGGATGCCCACCGGGATCGCCTCCTCGATGGCGAGCCCGGTCTCGGTGTCGGTCAGCGGCGCGAGATGCGCGTTCATCCGCGGGTCCAGCCACGGCTCGCCGGCCTTGACGTACTCCGGGTAGATCGGCAACCGCTCGCGCACGGTGAAGCCGAGCGCCTCGGTGCGGCGTTTGAGCTCGTCGATCTGCGGCCACGCGCGTTCGGGGTTCACGTGGTCGGGGGTCAGCGGCGAGACGCCGCCCCAGTCGTCGATACCCGCGTTCAGCATCAGTTCGTACTGCTGGCCGATCAGGTTCGGTGGCGCCTGGATCCGCATCCGCGGCCCGAGCACGAGCCGCGCGACGGCGATGGTCGCGGCGAGTTCTTCGAGATCGGCGTCCGGGGTCGCGCGCATCTTCGTGTCCGGCTTCGCGCGGAAGTTCTGGACGATGACCTCTTGAATGCCGCCGTAGGTCTTCGCGACCTTGCGGATCGCGAACAGCGAGTCGGCGCGTTCCTCGAAGTTCTCGCCGATGCCGATCAGGATCCCCGTGGTGAACGGCACCGAACTGCGCCCGGCGTCCTCCAACACCCGCAGGCGCACGTCGGGGTCCTTGTCGGGCGAGCCGTAGTGCGGGCCGCCCTTCTCCGTGTACAGCCGCTTCGCCGTCGTCTCCAGCATCATGCCCATGGACGCCGAAACCGGCTTGAGCCGCTGGAAGTCCTGCCAGCTCAGCACGCCCGGGTTGAGGTGCGGCAGGACACCCGTCTCCTCGAGAACCCGGATCGCCATCGCCCGGACGTAGGACAGCGTGTCGTCGTAGCCGTGCGCGTCGAGCCAGTCCTTCGCCGCCTTCCAGCGGTCCTCCGGACGGTCGCCGAGGGTGAACAGCGCTTCCTTGACCCCCATTTCGGCACCCTTGCGAGCGATGTCGAGGACCTCGTCGGGGGAGAGGAACGGCGATTCGACGCGGCCGGGCACGGTCGCGAAGGTGCAGTAGCCGCATCGGTCCCGGCACAGCCGGGTCAGCGGGATGAACACCGAACGGCTGTAGGTGACCACGCCCGGACGGCCTGCCGCGACGAGTCCGGCGTCGCGGACCCGGGAGGCGTGCTCGGACAGCGTCTTGAGGTCGTCGCCGCGCGCCTGGAGCAGGATCGAGGCCTCGGTGATGTCGAGGGTCTTCCCGTCGCGCGCCCTGGCGAGTGCCCGGCGCATCGCCGAGGTGGTGGGGGCGTTCGCGTCAGCAGGGGATGCCATTCCCGCACGCTATGGCCGGACTCGCTCCACCTGCCAGTGTGCATCCCGCCACCGCGTCACCCACGTGGGTGTGATCACTGTTCTCGCTGGTCAGGGCGCGATCTTGGTTGCCGATCGATGGGTCGGAGTGTATTACCTAAAGTGTGGCTTCGGTGATCGGCAAGAAGGTCGGCGGGCGGACGTACTACTACCTCGTCACCTCCGCGCGGGTCGACGGCGAGCCGAGGGTCGTGTCGCAGCGCTACCTCGGGACGGCCGAGGAGATCGGGCGCGCGATGGAGGGCGATGTCTCCGCCCCCGGCGAAGCGCGTCACCGGACCTTCGGTGACGTCGCGGCGGTGTGGGCCACGCTGCGACGGCTCGACTTCGTGCGCCGGGTCGACGAAGCCGTCGGAGCCCAGCGCGCCGCGACCACTCTCGGGACGCATCTCGCGCTCGCCGTTCTGCACCGGGCGACAGCGCCCGAAACGCAGTTAGCCGACTGGTGGCGTGAGTCCGTCGCCCGGGAATTCGTCCAGGCAGACCTTCCGAATCACCGGCGGGCGCTGCACCGTCTCACGCCCGAACGGATCGCCGGGATCGAGACCGCCGTCGCCGACGCGGTGCTCTCCTGGCTGGGGACGGGCGACGCCGCGCTCGCCGTGGACGTCCCGCAGTTCGCCACCTTCACCACGGCAGACCCCTGCCGCTGCGAACTCGCCGGACTCGGCCTGGTGGTGACCAAGGACGGCGCGATCCCGCTGGCGTCGCACGTGTACCGGAGGGACGACGCGCCGCCGTTCGCCGCGCTCGCCGAGCGACTCCGCTCGCTGTACCCCGTCACGCTGGTCTTCACCGCCGGCCAGGCCGCGCAACTGGACCTCGGGCGGCACTTCGTCGGCGCGCTGCCTCTTTCGGAGCATCCGGAGCTGCTGGCGAAACCGCCGTCCGCGCGCAAGCCCGTCGACCCGGAGCGCTTTGCCGGGCTGACCGCTCTCGACACCAGAGCCGTCGTCGCGGGCGTGCGCCGGCGCGTGATCCTGACCCATTCGGAGACCCTGCACAACGCGCAGGCCCGCGCGTTCGGCGAGGAACTGGGCACCGCGACGCGGGAACTCGCCGGCCTCGACGCCGCACTCGCTTCGGGCGTCCACCGGGGTGACCGTGGCCAGGTGAACGCCGAAATCGCGCGGATCACCCGCGGCCGCCGCGTCGAACGGGTGCTCTCCCCTTCCCTGACGGGGACGAAGCCGGGGGAGATCCGGCTGACCTGGAAGGTCGACGATGCCGCCGTGTCGCGGCTGCACGACGAGTTCTTCGGCAAGCAGGTGCTGGTCACCGACCACGACTGGCCGGTGTCCGAAGTCGTCACCGCGTACCGGGCCCGGACCCACCTCGACTCGACGTTCCGCTGGCTGACCGGTCCCGCCGTCACCGGCCCGGCCCCGCGCTGGGAGTGGACGCCGCATCGGATCGCGGTGCACACCCTGGTCACGGTGCTCGCGTCCACGGTCACCCACCTCATGCGGCGCGAGGCCGACCGGGCCGGGATGAACCTGTCGGTCCGTGAGCTGATGGACAGCCTCGCGGGGATAGGGGAGACGGTGCTGCGGTATCCGTCCACCGGCGGCCGCCCTCGGACGCGGCGCCTGCTGACCGAGCGGAGCCCGGAACAGCAGGCGCTCTTCGACCTCTTCGGTCTTAGCTCTCTCGGTGAATATGAAGCGCGGAGAAGCTCTGCACCACCGGCATCAACTCGATGACGTTGATGTTCACGTGCTCCGGCTGCGAAGCGGCCCAGAAGACGGACTCGGCGACGTCGGCGGCCGTCAGCGGCGTCGTGCCCTTGTAGACGTTGTCGGCCTTGCTCTGATCACCCTCGAACCGGACGACGGAGAACTCCGTGCCGCCGACCAGGCCCGGCTCGACGTTGGTCACCCGGACGCCGGTGCCCTGCAGGTCCGCGCGCAGGTTCAGGCTGAACTGGTGGACGAACGCCTTGGTCGCCCCATAGGCGTTGCCACCGGGATAGGGGTAGGAGCCCGCGACCGACCCGATGTTGATCACGTGCCCGCGGCCGCGCTCGACCATGCCGGGCAGCAACGCGCGGGTGAGGTGCGCGAGCCCCCTGATGTTCGTGTCGATCATCTGGTCCCAGTCGTCGAGCTTCGCCCGATGGGCGGGTTCGAGTCCTTTCGCGAGGCCGGCGTTGTTGACCAGCAGGTCGACTTCGGCGAATTCGGCGGGCAGCGTGCCGGGGAGCGCGGCCACCGCGTCGGCGTCCCGGACGTCGAGCTCGAAGGGGAGGACGTTCTCGCCCAGCTCGACGGCCAGCTTGTCGAGCCGGTCCTTACTCCGCGCGGCCGCGACGACCTTGGCGCCGTCGGCGGCGAACCGGCGGACGATCTCGACGCCGAACCCGGCGCTGGCACCGGTCACGAAAACGGTCTTCTGGGACATGGAAGGCATCACTCGATCTCTTTCAAGAACTGTGCGAACACGGTGTTGAACTCGGCCTCGCGCTCCAGGTTAGGCATGTGGGCGGCGCCTTCGATCACCGCCAGGGTGGAGCCGGGGATGAGGTCGTGCATGAGCTCGGCGTCCGAGACCGGCGTGAACTCGTCCTCGGTCCCGACCACGACCAGGGCCGGCACTTCTACGCGAGTGAGGCTGTCCCGGTAGTCCGGACGCTCGGCCCTGCCCCTGAGCGCTGCCGCCGCTCCTTCCTTGGGCGTCGTGCGCATCATCCCCAGGACGTGCGCCGCCACGTCCGGCATCGTGCGGACGTTCTCCGGGGAGACCATCTTCGTCAGGACTTCCTCCGCGTAGGGGTTCAGTCCCTCCGCGAGGATCCGGTCCGCCATCTCGTTGCGGACGCGTTTGCCCTCTCCTGTCTCTTCTTGGGGAGAGGTGTCGGCGAGCAGGAGCCCGGCGACGCGGTCGGGGTAGGTGCGGTGGAACTCCATGACGATCTGCCCGCCCATGGAGAGGCCGCCGAGGACGAAGCGCCCGAGGCCGAGCCGATCCGCGAGACGCACGATGTCCTTGGCGAAGACGTCGAGCCCGGTCTTGCCCGGGACCACCGTTGTCTCGCCGTACCCGCGGAGGTCCGCCGTGATGACCCGGTAACCCTCCTGGCTGAAGCGCTCGGCCTGGGGCCGCCACATCGATCGGTTGAAGGGGTGGCCGTGGACGAGGACGACGGGCAACCCGGTGCCGAGGTCGTCGTAAGCGACGGAGATGCCGTCGAGTTCCGCAGTGCTCATGAGCCCGACGCTAATCGGAGCAATCATCAGGATCAATACGGTGCAATGTACTCGGAGCAATATTCTTCGCCGGGAGTTCGCCGGGTGGTTCCCCGGCCGCCTGCGGGGCGATCACCGGCTTCGGTCCGGTTTATGGCCGCTGACCTGCGTAAACGCCGTTAAGGTACCCCCCTGTTTTCGGGGGTTTCCGGACGTGTAATCTTCTCTTCGTCGCCAGGGAGACCGGGCGACCGACCGGGACACGAACCAAGCTCTCGCTCAGTGCGATTGAGTGGGTGTCTCACCAAAAACTGCTAGGAATGACTGCTTCGGATAAGGCCGCTTGGTTGCGGTGCGATCTGGGGTGTGTTGCTCCTTGCGAAACTTGCAAGGAAGGGGCCTTTCATGGCGTTCGGGAGAAGATCAGGTGCAGTGCTCGAAAGGCGATTCGTAGCTGGTGGAACCCGCCGAGCCGCCCCACCGGACGCACTTCGCGCCGGCGGCCGCGCTCACGGGGCCCGCGTAGTACTCGAAGCTGCCGGAGTCGGTCTTCCTCGCCGAACCTTGGACTTCGAGGAAGGCCGAAACCGCGCTGCCCGTGCCGACCGAGGTGGACTTGATGGTGGTGACGCAGTTGTTCTTGGTCGTGCCGTTGTACAGCAGGTACGCGGTCGCGGCGCTGCCGAGCGCCTGCGAGTCGATCACCTTGTAGCCGTCGCCGCACACCTCGACGGCGTCGTACGGGTTGGGATTCCCGCTGCCGCTGCAGGTGTTCTTCGAGGTCACGTTGGCGTTGGGGTAGCCGAACCTCACGCCGTTGAAGTACGCGGGCTTGATGTTGCTGGGCCATGACGAGTCGTTGGTGCGGACCTCGTAGTGCAGGTGCGGGCTGATGTTGTTGCCCGGCTTGGAGGTGTTGCCGACCTCGCCGATCTTCTGCCCCTGCGCGACCTGCGCGTTGAGCGCGACCGAGCGGACCTTGAGGTGCGCGTAGTAGGTCGACCACCCCCCACCGTGGTCGATCTTCACCAGGTTGCCGAACCCGTTGGCCGACCCCTGGTGCGCCGAGATGACGACCTTTCCCGCCGCCGCCGCGACCACGGTGTCGCCGAGGTCCGCCCCCGCGGAGCTGCCGCGGTTGAAGTCGATCTCGTAGGCCCGGTGCGCGCTGCTGTTGTCGTTGTCGCCGTTCCACACCTGGTTGCAGGGGAACGGGAGCTGGAAGTTGGGCCGCGGCCCGACGGCGGCCTCGGCCGACGTCGCGGTGATCGCCAGCCCGGCCATGCCCAGCAAGGCGGTGGCGGCCGCCGTGACCACTCGTCTGAATCTCATCGGATGTCCTTTCTCGGCGTTTCGCGAGAAGCGTCCCGAAAGGGCGTACAAGCGAGATACAAACGACCACGAGCCCTCCTGGCCGAGGGGACCAGGAGGACTCGTGCCGCCTCCGCACCGGGACCGTCCGCGTCTTCCCCGCCCCGGCGCGGGTGTCTCAGCCGACCCGCTCGATGGTGGCCCGGCGGATCAGGAACTTCCCGGGTTCGCGGACCTGCTCGAAGGCCGCGTTGTTCAGCAGCGCGCAACTACCGGAAACACCGGTGACCTCGACGGTCGTGGACTTGTCGTTGTCCAGGTTCGTCACCTTCAGCTTGGTGCCCGCCGGGAACTGGCCGCTGGACGCCGCGGGCGCGCCGCCCTCGCCGGACAGCGTCACCGTGGAGCCCTGGCAGACGACTTCTCCTTCCCCGGCGGCCGCTGCTCCCTGATCGGCGGCCTCGCCGGCCATGGCGTCGCCCTGCTCGGCGGCCTGTACGTCCTCGGTGCATCCCGCGGCTTCGCGGCGCTGCTGGATGAGGTCGACGACGGCCTGCCGGTTCGCGATCCGCGCCTCGGACTGCGCGTCCGGATCCGCCTGCTGGCCGGCGATGAAGTTCAGGTTGTTCCGGAGGGCGCTGTCCAGTCCCTGGCAGCTTTCCGCGGCCTGCCCGTCCGGAGTGCTGATCGCGAACATCGCCGCGGCGATGGCGGCCACGCCGAGAACGGACGCGATGCCGATCGTCGCACGCTTGCGGTGTTTCCCGGCACTGTTCATCATCGGTGCTTCCTCCGGTCTGGTTCCTCCTCACCCACAACCAGGGATACGGCCGGGTAACGGAAGTGGTTCAAACCGATTTCAGCCGAGCCAGGGTTTCGCGATCCGCGCGTAGGTGCCGTCGTTCAGCGCGAGATGCAGCCACTGGTCGGTCCATTCCTTGAACACGATGTCGCGCGGCATCAGGTACGCCTTCTCCGAGAAGGTGAACGGCTCGTCGGGATGCACCGCGCACAGGCGCGGATTCCGCTTTGCCTGCCAACGGGTTTCGGTCGCGTCGGTGATCATCAGATCCGCCCGGCCCGCCAGGATCTCGGCGAAGATCGTGTTGTTGTCCGGATGACGGACGATGGTCGCGCGTTTGAGATTGGCGTCGGCGAACTGTTCGTTGGTGCCGCCCGGGTTCACGATCGCCCGGACGCCCGGCTGGTCGATCTGCTCCAGGGTCTGGAACCGCTTTTCGTTCTCGCACAAGGTGATCGGGGTCTTGCCGTCACGGAGATAGGGAAGGCTGTAGAAGCCCTTCTTCGCGCGGTCCAAGGTCACCGAAACCCCGCCCATCGCCAGATCGCATTTCCGCCCGACGTCGTCGGCGATCGCCTTCCATGTGGTCTGGACCAGTTGGAGCCGGACACCGAGCCGCTTCGCGAGGTCACCCGCGAGGTCGATGTCGATCCCGCTCCACGCGCCCGCCGCGTCGCGATAGGTGAACGGGCGATAGTCGCCCGTCGAACACACGCGGATCTCGCCGCGAGCCTGGACGACGTCGAGCCCGCTCCGCGCGCCATGACCTTCGGGCGCGGCACCGGCCGTGCCGATTCCCAGCACGGTCAGCACCGCGACCCCGAACGTGAGTACTTTCGCCTTGATCGTCATCAAGGCATTTTCCACACCCTGGACTCCGAGGCGCACCATGCGCATGGCGAACTTCATGTCGAAGCCGTACCCCCAGCATCCGGTTTTCCGGCCTCTCAGGGTCGGATTCCAGGGTCGGCTCGGGGCCGTTCCCCGATGTGCCGGGGCCGTTCCAGAGCGAACATTGACCCATGACCAACAGCGTGTACACCCCCCAGGCCACCAAGAAGCTCTACCGCAGCCGCACCGACAAGATGCTCGCGGGCGTCGCCGGCGGCTGGGCCGCCTACCTCGGCGTCGACGCCGCGATCCTGCGCATCGCCCTCGTGGCAGGCGTCTTCTTCACCGCCGGATTCGCGATCCCGCTCTACGCCGCCGCATGGCTCCTGACTCCGGAACAGCCGGGCGAATCCTGACGGGGCGGACGCCGCGCGCAGGGGGCCGAAG
>NZ_CP150484.1:1981675-1985859 GCF_037997115.1 Amycolatopsis coloradensis | reverse complement strand
CTCTTCCGATCTCGCGTCTAGCGCGAGGAAGGAGGCCTTCATCTACTTCGGCGCCTCACCGCGCGGCGGCGGCTGAGCGCGCGGCGGCTGGATAGGGTGGCGGGGTGAGCGCACCCCAGATCACGCTGACCGTCCGGCACACCCCGTCCGCCCTGGACTCCCGCCGCGGCGTCGTCCGGCTGCACCCCGAAGTCCTCGACGCGCTCGGCCTGATGGCCTGGGACGCCGTCCGCGTCACGGGCGCGCGGGTCAGCTCGGCGCTGGCCGCCCCGTCGGACGCGGAGGGGATCCCGGGGGTGATCCTCCTCGACGACGTCACGATGTCGAACCTCGGCGTGACCGAGGGCTCGGAGGTCGTCGTCGCGCCCGCGGAGGTGTCGGCGGCGAAGACGGTCACCGTGGCGGGTTCGCGTATCGCGAGCGTGTCGCTCTCCCCGCACACCCTGCGGCTCGCCCTGATCGGCAAGGTCCTGACCGTCGGCGACGCCGTTTCCCTGCTCCCCCAGGATCTCGCGCCCGCGCCGGGTTCCGACGTCTCCGCGGTCCGCGGCCAGCTGTCCCGCGCCATCGGCATGACGTGGACGAACGAGCTGCTCACCGTCACCGCCACCGAGCCGTCGGGGCCGGTCGCCGTCGGACCGTCCACTGTGGTCAGCTGGCGTGACGGCGCCCGCACCGGTGAGCCCGCGCCCGCCGCCGCTCCGGCCCGCGCCGGGACGACGCTGGTGCGCAGCACTCCTGCCACGCCACACGAGGATTTCATCGACGCCGAGATCGTCGAAGACGAGCGGATCGACGAGGCGGCCGAGGAATCCGTGCCGCCGTTGTCGGATCTCGCCGGCTCCGAAGCGGCCGCGCGCAAGCTCGCCGAATGGTTCGACCTCGCCTTCCACCGCCCGGAGCTGCTGGCGAAACTCGGGACGTCGGCGCATCTCGGGGTCCTGTTGTCCGGGCCGGAAGGCGCCGGGAAGGCGACACTGGTCCGCGCCGTGGCGCAGGCCGAGAAGGTGCGGGTGGTGTCGCTCGCGGCGCCGAACATCGCCGTCCTCGAACCGAACGTCGCCGCGGCGCGCCTGCGTGAGGCGATCGAGCAGGCCACCCACGACGAAGACCCCGCTGTCCTGCTGATCACCGACATCGACGCACTGCTGCCCGCGTCCCAGCCGCCGCCGCTCGCGACGGTCGTCCTCGACGACCTGCGCAAAGCCTTGCGCACCAAGGGTTTCGCCGTCGTCGCCACCACCGGGCGGGCCGAGTCCACCGATCCGCGGCTGCGGGCCGCAGACCTGCTCGACCGCGAACTCGGCCTGCCGCTCCCGGACTCGAAGACCCGAACGGAACTGCTGCGCGTACTTCTGCGCGAGGCCCCGCTGGAGTCCGGCGTCGACGTCGGCCCGATCGCCGAGCGCACTCCCGGCTTCGTGGCCGCGGACCTCATCGCGCTCCGCCGTGACGCCGCCCTCCGCGCCGCGCTGCGGCAACGCGAAGCCGACGAACCCCGGATCTCCCAGCAGGACCTGCTCGACGCGCTGGCCACCGTCCGTCCCATTTCGATGTCCACTTCGGACAACCTGGCGACCGGTGGGCTGACGCTGGACGACGTCGGGAACATGACCGACGTCAAGCAGTCGCTCACCGAGGCGGTGCTGTGGCCGCTGCGCTACCCGGACTCGTTCGCCCGCCTCGGCGTCGATCCGCCGCGCGGCGTGCTCCTGTACGGGCCGCCCGGCGGCGGCAAGACATTCCTGGTCCGTGCGCTCGCGGGCACCGGCGCGCTGAACGTCTTCGCGGTCAAGGGCGCCGAACTGATGGACAAATGGGTCGGCGAGTCCGAACGCGCCGTGCGGGAACTGTTCCGGCGCGCCGCCGAGGCCGCGCCGTCGCTGATCTTCCTCGACGAGATCGACGCGCTCGCCCCGCGCCGCGGCCAATCCTCGGATTCCGGAGTGTCGGACCGCGTCGTCGCGGCCCTGCTGACCGAATTGGACGGTGTCGAGCCGATGCGCGAGGTCGTCGTCCTCGGTGCGACGAACCGGCCGGAACTGGTCGACCCGGCCCTCCTGCGGCCCGGACGGCTGGAGCGCCGCGTCTACGTCCCGCCGCCGGACGCGCACGCGCGCGAAGCGATCCTGGCCGCCAGCGCCAAGAACACGCCGCTCGCGTCCGATGTGGACCTCGCCGCCTATGCGGCCACTTTGGACGGTTATTCGGCGGCGGACTGCGCGGCGCTGATCCGGGAGGCCGCGCTGACCGCGATGCGCGAATCGCTGGAGGCCAAGGAGGTCACCGCCGAGCATCTGGCGAAGGCGGCCAAGGCCGTGCGGCCGTCGCTCGACCCGGCTCAGCTCGCGGCGCTGGAGGCGTACGCGCAGACCCAGGTCTGAAGTATGTGAAAGGGCCCTCTTCCTCGCGAGGGAGAGGGCCCTTTCACGGATCGGCTAGGAGCCGTCCTTGTCGTTGGTCTTGTAGTCCTTGGTGAGGATGACGATCACGCCCGGGCCGATGTTTTCGATCTCCTTGAACCTGGGCTCGGCGCGGAAACCGAACTCCAGCGCCAGCGCCTTCGCGGCCGCTTCCTCGTCGGTGCCCGGCCGGTAGTACGCCACGGTCTCGGGGAGCCTGCCCGGGTAGCCCTTGACCTCGGAGACGTTCCAGCCGGAGGCGCGGAAGTCCTTCGCGGCCTGCTCGGCGAGGCCCTGGATCGTGCTGTTGTTGTAGACGCGCACCGTCACCCACTTGTGCGACGCCTGCTGATCACCGCCGGGCTGTCCCGGTCCGGGCTGGCCGGGCTGACCCGTCTGCCCTGGCTGGCTCGCAGGCGGCGCCGAACTCGCGGGCGCGCTCGACGGAGGCGCCGACGACGCGGGCGGCGTGCTGGCGGAGGGCGAACCCGGCGCCGGGGACGAAGGCTGCGTCGCGCCGTCCGAGGACGTGGGCGTGCTGCCGGGCGGCGTCGCGGTGTCCGAGTCACCGCCGCCGCCGGTCAGGGTGATGCCGCCGATCACGGCGGCGATCACGGCGACACCGACCAAGGCCAGTCCGGCGGCCTTCATCGGCCGGGACAGACCCGAAAACAGACTCATGAGAGATCGATCCCCAGTCGCCGGGCCGCGCGATTGCGCTGCCGGGCCGCTCGCGTCTTTCGCAGGCGCTTCACCAGCATCGGATCGGCCTGCATGGCTTCGGTCTTCTCGAGCAGCCGGTTCAGCAACTGGTAGTAGCGCGTCGACGACATAGAGAAGCGTTCGCGGATGGCCTGTTCCTTCGCGCCGGCGTACTTCCACCACTGCCGTTCGAACGCGAGCATGTCGAGCTCGCGCTCGCTGAGGCCGTTCACGGTCTCCGACGGGGACGGCTGGTCGGGCTCAGCCATCGACTCCGCGGCGTCCATCCGACTCCTCGCAATCAGGTCAGTGCTCGGCGGGCGTGAAACCACAGGCTTGTCATTCCGCGGCGCCATTAGACCACGGATGCGGCGCCCGGCCTCGGTAACGACGTCGGCGCGTCATGGGTAAGGGTGTACCAGAAGGGTCCGACTAAACTGCGCGCGTGACCGTCCATCCCATCGTGATCGCCGGCGAGCCCGTGCTGCACAACCCGACTCGGGAGATCACCGAGTTCGACGCCAAGCTGCGCACGCTCATCGACGACATGTTCGAGACCATGTACGCCGCCGAAGGGGTGGGCCTCGCGGCCAACCAGATCGGCCTCGACCAGCGCGTGTTCGTCTACGACTGTCCCGACGACGAGGGCACGCGCCACAAGGGCGTCGTGGTGAACCCGAAGCTCGAAACCTCGGAGATCCCGGAGACGATGCCGGATCCGGACGACGACTGGGAAGGCTGTCTGTCGGCGCCCGGCGAGTCGTACCCGACGGGGCGCGCTTCGTGGGCGAAGGTCACCGGCTTCGACGTCGACGGCAATCCGATCGAGGTCGAAGGCACCGGTTATTTCGCGCGCTGCCTGCAGCACGAGACCGATCACCTGGACGGCTTCATCTACCTCGACCGGCTCGTCGGGCGCCACGCCCGCGCGGCGAAGAAGATGCTCAAGGCCAACAAATGGGGCGTTCCGGGCAACACGTGGCTGCCGGAGGCTCAGCCCTCTGACGACTGACCCCTCTGCCCCCTCCAGCACCTGCTCCACGCGCGATGAAGGGGCCTTTCATCGCAATTTTTGCGATG
>NZ_CP150484.1:1867045-1981665 GCF_037997115.1 Amycolatopsis coloradensis | reverse complement strand
GCAATTTTTGCGATGAAAGGCCCCTTCATCGCACTAGCGAGCCGGGGTCAGCAGCCCAGGAAGTGGCACCGCACCACCCGCGGCTGCTCGATCACCTTCCCCGCCTGCACCGACCACGCGAGCCGGAGGTACTGCGCATGCGTCCAGGCCAGCGGCGTCGCGGACGCGGTCGGGGTGCCCGCCGGGAAGCCGGGCTGCCCCGAGGGCGCGTTCTCGTCCCAGACCTGCTCCGGCATCGTGTCCCCGGAGCTGCTGACGCGCCCCAGGTCGCGAAGGCGCCTCGCGGCCGTACCACGGTCACCATTGGCGAGGTCGTACTCGCCGCGTTCACCCGCCAGCAGCGGCCAGAGTCGCCCGAAAGTGGTCCGGCTTTCCGCCGGGAACGTGTAGTCCCACGGTGACCCGTCGGCCTTCTCGCCGTAGCCGTCCTTCGTATACCTGTGCCAGAACTGACCCGTCGGGGTGGTGAAGGCGATGTCGGCATCGGTGACCTTGACGCTGTTCCTGATCACCGGATCGTCGGCGCGGTAGATGCCCAGCCTCACCAGTTCGAGGAATCCCGCGTCGGTCACGGCACGCTGGTCCACGGTCACGCTGGAGTTGCCCAGGTTGTACTTCGTGCCGTTGTTCGCGTTGCCGTCCTTGGTCAGCCGGACGAAGTACGGGTCCTTCGACAGCGGGCCGTTCGTGGTCACCGTCCACTGGGCGAGCTTCGCCTTGAACGCGTCGGCGGTGTCGAGGTAGCGCTTCGCGTCGGCGGCGGCGCCGTTCGCCTTGGCGATGTCGGCCGCGCAGACCAGCCCGGCGATCACCGCGGCGATCGTCGAAGGCGAGTAGCCGTCCTGTTCTTCCCAGCGTTCCTGCTGGCTGTACGGCGACGCGTGCCCGTTGTCCGCCTTGTAGGACAACAGGAATTCCGCCGCCTTGCGCACACCCTGCCACGTCTTGACGTCGGTGCGGCCGAGCTGCTGGGCGAGCACGATCGGCAGCGCGGTCTCGTCGAGCTGGATGGACGTCCAGTACGGCGTGCCGTCGACGTGGCTGTTCTGCGGCAGATGCCCGTCCGGCAGCTGCTGCGTCCCGAACATGTAGTCGATCGACCGGTTGGCGGCGTCGCGGTCGCCGGCGGCGAGCAGACCGGTCGCGATCTGGTAGAGGTCCCGCGGCCAGACCAGGTGATAGGTACCCGACGGCGACCATTCCGGGTCGTTGTTCCCGAACCGCCACGGCATACTCGGCGACGCGATGAGCGCCCCTTGGTGGATCTTGTCCTCGCTCGCCGCGAGCATGAGCACGGACGCCTGGTAGAGGTCCCGTTCCTGCTCGGTCTTGAGCGACGACGGCGCGTCCTTCACCTGGCGTAGGTACTGCTTCCAGCCGCGGTCGTACGCGCGGGCGGTGTCGGAAAATCCGCGCCGTAGCGAGGCTTTCGCATTGGCGAGCGCGTCGGCGTCCTTAGCGCCCATGCCGAGCGAAAGGGTGAAGTTCCGCGAGCGGACACCGTCGGCGGACGTCTGCCCGGTGATCAGCACGTTTCCCTTGGCCGCGGTCGCGTAATCCTTGAGGGTGAAGGATTTCGTCAGCTGCGTGATGCCGTCGGAGGAACCCGAATAACCCACGGAACCACGCGAGAACGCCGGTTCCGCCGCCAGCGCGGCCGCGGTCTTCGCGTCGGACGCGACCCCGTTCACCCCATCGGTGTGTGCGGAGTCGTCGGATCCTTCGTTCGTGAGATCGGGATCCGCGACCGCGTACACCTGGTACGGGCGGCCGGTCAGCGAAACGAAGTCGACGTCGATCAGCACGCTCGTGCGCGCCGGGTCGGTGACGTAGGTCTTGCGGAGCTTCCAGCGGCGCTGGTCGTCGGTGATCGTCTGTTCGTAGGTGAGGCCGTCGGTACGGCGCACCCGCTGCGCCGTGGCCGACGAATCGACCGTCGCGAAGCTCGTCCCGTCGGTGACGACGAGGTCGAGCGCGCGAACGCCCGGCGTGGACAGATCCGGGTAGTAGACCTCGGACATCCGGCCGCCCTGGAGGGTGAACCAGACGTTGCTCGCCCGTTCGCGGGCAGTGCCGAAGCCGGTCTTGTCCGCCGGGAGCCAGCTCGGATGGGCGCCGGGCGCTCCGGGCGCCTCACCGCCCTGCGCCGCGGCCACCGCCGGGACCAGCCCCGCGATCAGCACGCCTGCCAGTGCCGGGAGCACGAGTTTTCGCATATCCACCCCAGACTTCTGTAACGGTGCAGAACCTCCGGGATTCTGTCGTGAATCCCCGGCGCGCACATGCTCCAAACCGGTGAACCGCTAACGCCGTCGACATGTCGGCCCCGAGAATCGCGTTGCCGCCTTCCTCATGACGATGCGATCCCCGTCCCGGCGACAGTGATGCTGATCAAGCAGTCGGCGAAGGGCTCACGCCGGAACGCGTTCGCCACCGTCGCGGGCATCGAGGCCGGCGTCGCGTTCTGGGGGCTCGCCGTGGTCTTCGGCCTGACCGCGCTCCTCATCGCCTCCCAGGTCGCCTACGACATCTTGCGGATCGCGGGCGCGGTCTTCCTGATCCACCTCGGCGTCAAAGCGCCCTTCTTCCGCAAGGGCGCCGGGCGCGGCTTCCTGATCAACGTGAGCAACCCGAAGGCGGGCGTGTTCGCGATCTCGTTCCTCCCCCAGTTCGTCCCCTCCGACGCCGGGCCGTGGCCGCTGCCGCTGTGCGTCGCGGTGTGGATCGCCGTCGACATCGTCTGGTATTCGTCGCTCTCCCCGCTGGTCACACGCCTGGGTGAGTGGCTGCGCCGCGATCGCGTCAAGCTGTGGCCGGAGCGCACGTCCGGCGGCGTCCTGGTCGGCTTCGGAGTGACCGTCGCCTTGGAGGGTTGATTGTCCGCGCCCCGGCGTGGCATGGTCGGGGCACAACCAAACAACCGCGGGAGCTCGCGCCATGGCGGGCTGAGAGGGCGGCTGGAGTCTTTCCAGGGGCTGAGACCTTTGAAAGGCTTGGGCGCCGCCGACCGCATGAACCTGACCGGGTAATGCCGGCGTAGGGAGTGAACGTCGTTGACGACGCTTGAGAATGCCCAGGACATCACGCCGACCGTGACCACCGGGCCGATCACCGGTTCCCGGAAGGTCTATCACCAGACGGAATCCGGTCTCCGGGTCCCCGCGCGGCGGATCGATCTTTCGAACGGCGAGCATTTCGACGTTTACGACACCTCCGGCCCGTACACCGACGACGACGCGCAGATCGATGTCCACAGTGGACTTCATCGGCTGCGCGCGGGCTGGGCCGACGGTCGTGAACACAACACCCAGCTCGGCTGGGCGAAACAGGGCGTCATCACCCGCGAGATGGAGTACGTCGCGGCACGCGAGCGCTGCTCGCCGGAATTCGTGCGGGACGAGGTCGCGCGCGGCCGGGCGGTGATCCCCGCCAACCGCAAGCACCCGGAGACCGAGCCGATGATCATCGGCAAGAAGTTCCTGGTGAAGATCAACGCCAACATGGGCAACTCGGCCGTCTGGTCTTCCGTGGAGGAGGAGGTCGACAAGATGGTGTGGGCCACCCGCTGGGGCGCCGACACGATCATGGACCTCTCCACCGGCAAGCGGATCCACGAGACGCGCGAGTGGATCATCCGCAACTCGCCGGTGCCGGTCGGCACCGTGCCGATCTACCAGGCACTGGAAAAGGTCAACGGGGAGCCGGAAAAGCTGTCGTGGGAGGTCTACCGCGACACGATCATCGAGCAGTGCGAGCAGGGCGTCGACTACGTCACCGTGCACGCCGGGGTGCTGCTGCGCTACATCCCGCTGACCGCGCGCCGGGTCACCGGCATCGTCTCGCGCGGCGGCTCGATCATGGCGGCGTGGTGCCTCGCTCACCACAAGGAATCGTTCCTGTACACCAATTTCGCCGAACTCTGCGAGATCCTGCGCGAGTACGACGTCACGTTCTCGCTCGGTGACGGCCTGCGGCCCGGCTCGATCGCCGACGCCAACGACCGCGCGCAGTTCGCCGAACTGGAGACGCTGGGCGAGCTCACCCACATCGCCCGCGAACACGACGTCCAGGTGATGATCGAAGGCCCCGGCCACGTGCCGATGCACAAGATCAAGGAGAACGTCGAACTCGAGGAGAAGCTGACCGGCGAGGCGCCGTTCTACACCCTCGGCCCGCTCGCGACCGACATCGCGCCGGCGTACGACCACATCACCTCGGCCATCGGCGCGGCGCAGATCGGCTGGTACGGCACGGCGATGCTCTGCTACGTCACGCCGAAGGAGCACCTCGGCCTGCCGAACCGTGACGACGTGAAGACCGGCGTCATCACCTACAAGATCGCCGCGCACGCCGCCGACCTCGCCAAGGGGCACCAGTACGCGCAGGAGTGGGACGACGAGCTTTCCAAGGCCCGCTTCGAATTCCGCTGGAACGACCAGTTCAACCTGTCGCTGGACCCCGACACCGCCCGCGCGTACCACGACGAGACGCTGCCCGCGGAGCCGGCGAAGACGGCGCACTTCTGCTCGATGTGCGGGCCGAAGTTCTGCTCGATGCGCATCACCCAGGACGTCCGCAAGTACGCCGAGGAACACGGACTGTCCACTGTGGAGGCCATCGAGGCGGGCATGGAGGAGAAGTCGCACGAGTTCGCCGAGCAGGGCAACAAGGTGTACCTGCCGGTGGTCAATCAGTGACAGCCGCACCCAGGACGGCCCTCACCATCGCCGGATCGGATTCCGGTGGTGGTGCGGGCATCCAGGCAGACCTGCGCACCTTCTTCGCCAACGGGGTGCACGGGATGGTCGCGCTCACCGCGGTCACCGTGCAGAACTCGCTGGGTGTGCAGGGGTTCAGCGAGATCCCGGTCGACGTCGTCACCGGGCAGATCAAGGCCGTCGCCACGGACATGGGCGTCGACGCGGCGAAGACCGGCATGCTCGCGACGGCCGAGATCATCAACGCCGTCGCGAAGACCCTCGACGAAGTCCACATCGGACGCTCGTCGGACACGCCGTTCGTCGTCGACCCCGTCGCCGCTTCGATGACCGGGCACGCGTTGCTGCGCGAGGAGGCGCTGGAGGCGATCCGCACCGAACTCTTCCCGCGCGCCACGCTGATCACGCCGAACCTGGACGAGGTGCGGCTGCTGACCGGCGTTTCCGTGACCGGGCCATCGACTCAGCGCGAGGCGGCGGAGGCGTTGCTGGAGTTCGGGTCCGAGTGGGTGCTGGTGAAGGGCGGGCATCTCGACGCGGCTCAGGACTGTGTGGACCTGTTGTCCGACGGTGAGTCCTGGGTGGAGCTGAGCGGGCCCCGCTTCGACACCCGGAACACGCACGGCGGCGGCGACACGATGGCTTCGGCGATCACGTCTTCGCTGGCGAAGGGGGCGGACGTGCCGACCGCCGTCGCCGAGGGGAAGCGATTCATCGAGCGCTGTGTGGCGGAGTCGTATCCGCTGGGGGCCGGGGTAGGGCCGGTGTCGCCGTTCTGGAGGCTGCGGTAGGTGCCGGGCTCGTGAGTGGTCATGACGGTTAGAACCGTCCTTGCCACTCACGAGGTCAGCCGACGGGCTCCATCACCCGCGAGTCGTACTCCTTCCGCGACTCGAGGATCCCGTCGAAGTTGGCGACGGACCATTCGCTGACCGCCATGAGCAGCGTGCCCGCGCTCGCGCCGCGTTCGGTCAGCGCGTACTCGACGGTCGGCGGCGTGGTCGGGAAGACCGTGCGCGTGACCAGGCCGTCGCGTTCGAAGGCACGCAGGTTCTGCGTCAGCATCTTCTGGCTGATCCCGCCGACGGCGCGGCGCAACTCACCGAACCGGTGCGACCGCCGCGACAGCGCGCCGAGCACCAGTGCGGTCCACTTGTTGGCGAGCAGATCGAGGACGTCTCGGCACGGGCAGTTCCGCAGGTAGATGTCCCACGGGGATTCCGGCACTTCACAGGTGGTTTCCATCAGGTACCTAGTTTACCTTCAAGTGCCTTCTAGCGAAAAGAGACCAAGCGCCCGAGCATGGAAAGCACCGACAACGGAGGAGCTTTCGATGCGCGTCGTGACCCAGCAGCGGCTTGGTGGCCCGGAAATGCTGGAGGTGACCGAAACCGATCGGCCGTCCCCCGCCCCGACGGAGGTGCTCGTGCGGGTGCGCGCGGCCGGCGTCAACCCGGTCGACTGGAAGACCCGGGCCTACGGCGTCTTCATGGGCGAGCCGCCGTTCGTCCTCGGCTGGGACGTCTCCGGGGTGGTGGAGGAGCTCGGCGTCGGCACGACGCACTTCGCCGTCGGCGACGAGGTCCTCGGCTTCCCTTGGTTCCCCAGGCAGGCCGGAGGTTACGGCGAATACGTGACCGCGCCCGCCCGCCAGTTCGTGCGCAAACCCGCGAGCCTCACCCACGAGCAGGCCGCCGGGCTGCCGCTCGCCGGGCTCACCGCGTGGCAGGGCCTGGTGGACCTCGCCGATGTCCGGCCGGGACAGCGCGTGCTGATCGACGCGGCCGCGGGCGGTGTCGGGCACTTGGCCGTCCAGGTGGCGAAGGCGCGCGGGGCGTACGTCCTGGGCACGGCGAGCGCGGCGAAGCACGATTTCCTCCGCGAACTCGGCGTCGACGAGCCGATCGACTACCGCGACGAGACCGCGACCGTGTCCGATGTGGACCTTGTGTTCGGGCTGGTCGGCGAGCAGAGCGATCTGCGCTGGCTGGACGCGGTGAAGCCGGGCGGCCTGCTGATCGCGGTCCCCGGCGGCCCGAGCGAGGCTGTCGTGGCGAAGGCGGAGAAGCTCGGCGTGCGGACGTCGGGGATGCTGGCCGAACCCGATCAGCTCGGCCTGCTGGCGCTGACCGGCCTGATCGAGAAGGGCGAACTGCGCGTCCACGTCGAGCAGACCTTCCCTCTCGAGGACGTCGCGAAGGCGCACGAAGCCGGCGAAGGTGGCAGGGTCACCGGGAAGCTCGTCCTGACCCTCTGAGAACGCGCGTGGAAAATGAACCCATGAGCGAGAACCCGAGCCCGCCGTCGGCGCTGACCATCGCGGGGTCCGACTCCGGCGGCGCCGCCGGCCTTCAGGCGGATCTGCGCACGTTCCTCACCTGTGGCGTGCACGGTCTGGTCGCGGTCACCGCCGTGACCGTCCAGAACACCCTCGGCGTGCACGACCGCACGGACATCCCGGCGCGGATCGTCGCGGGCCAGATCGAGGCCGTCGCGGCCGACATGGGCGTCAACGCGGCCAAGACCGGCATGCTCGCCTCGGCCGAGATCATCCACGCCGTCGCCGCGGCGTGCGACAAGGCCGAGATCGGCCGCGACCGCAAGGTGCCGTTCGTGGTCGACCCGGTCGCGGCGTCGATGCACGGTCATCCGCTGTTCGACGAAGCCGGGCTGGTCGCGCTGCGGGACGAGCTCCTGCCGCGCGCGACCGTCCTCACGCCGAACCTCGACGAGGTCCGCCTGCTGACCGGGATGACCGTGACCACCCGTGAACAGATGCACCAGGCGGCCGTCGTGCTGCACCGGCTCGGGCCGAAGTACGTACTCGTGAAGAGCGGCCACCTCGTCTCCGACCCCGAATGCGTCGACGTGCTCTTCGACGGTTCCACGTTCGTCGAACTGCCGGGCGAGCGGTTCGCGACCCAGCACACGCACGGCGCCGGGGACACCATGGCGTCGGCGCTGACGGCCGGTCTCGCGAAGGGGATGTCCGTCGTGGAGGCCGCCCGCTACGGCAAGTGGTTCGTTTCACACGCGGTCGAAAACGCCTACCCGATGGGCGCGAAGGTCGGTCCGGTTTCGGCGTTCTGGCGGCTTGCGCCCGGGCACTGAGCACCCGTCCGGTTACGATCTGCGCCGTGACCGGACGCGAAACGGTGGCCAGGGTCGTCGAAGACCGCCGCTTCCAGAACTTCATCATCGCGGTGATCGTCTTCAACGCCGTCACGCTCGGCCTCGAGACCTCCACGAGAATGCTCGCGGAGTACGGGAGCCTGCTGCACACGGTCGACTACATCGCGCTCGGGATCTTCGTCCTCGAACTGGGCGCGAAGCTCTACGCCTATCGCGGGAAGTTCTTCCGCGACCCGTGGAACATTTTCGACCTGGTCGTCGTCGGGATCGCGGTGATCCCGACGACCGGCCCGTTCGCGGTGCTGCGGGCGTTGCGGGTCCTGCGCGTGCTGCGGCTGATCTCGGTCGTGCCGTCGATGCGGAAGGTCGTCACCGGCCTGCTCGCGTCGATCCCCGGGATGGCTTCGATCGCCGCGCTCCTCGCGCTGATCATCTTCGTCGCGGGCGTGATGGCGACGAAGCTGTTCGGCGCGATCTCGCCGGAGAACTTCGGAGACCTCGGCACGTCGCTGTTCACGCTGTTCCAGGTGATGACCGGCGAGGCTTGGCCGGACATCGCCAAGGAGGTCATGAAGGAAGCACCCATGGCCTGGGTGTTCTTCGTGGTCTACATCCTCGTGTCCAGCTTCGCGGTGCTGAACCTCTTCATCGCCGTGGTGGTCAGCGGGATGGAGGACGAGCTTCGCCAGGACATCCGCGAGGAAGAGGCGAAGCAGGCCGAAACGCAGGCCCAGGCGAACAAGGAGATCCTTGACGAGCTTCGCGCTCTTCGTGCCGAAGTCGCGGAACTCAGCGCTCTTCGTCCGCGATGAGCGCTTCGAGCGCCGGAAGGGCCGCCGCCAAGGCCGCCTGGTGCTCCGGGCTCAGCCGTTCGAGGCGTTTGCCCAGTTCGTTCACGCGCGTCGACCGGACGCCGGAAACCAGCCTCTCGCCCTCTTCGGTGGCCTCCGCGAGCCAGGCACGCCTGTCGATCGGGTCCGATTCACGGCTGACGTAGCCCGCTTCGACCAGCGAAGCGACGATCCTCGACATGGTGGCCGCGGCGACGCCTTCCTTCGCCGCGAGGTCACCCAGCCGGAGCTGGCCGTAGTGCACGAGCGTGGCGAGCGCCGAGATCGCGCCGTGGCCTGGCCCGGGCACGCCCGCCTGGCGCAGTGACCGGGACAGCCTGCCCACCGCCAGGAACAACCTGCCCGAAACGTCCTGGACCGCTGACGTGGTCACCACTGGCTCCTCTGGGTACACGGCGGCGGGTGCGCCTCCGGAAAGTGCCGTCAACCATACGGGCTTCCGGTGCGAACTCGCCGTGAAGGCCGTGAACCGTACAAAAGGGTTACCGGGGCGGGCTCGACGCATGCGCCCAGAACCGCTGCGGGATCCGCCCCGCGCCGGCGGCCAGCCGCCCCGCGGTGACGGCGGCCCGCATCGCCGACGCCATCCGTTCAGGGTCCGCGGCCCTGGTCACCGCGGTGGAAAGCAGGACCGCGTCGCAGCCGAGCTCCATCGCCAGCGTCGCGTCGGAAGCCGTGCCGATCCCGGCGTCGAGGATCACCGGGACCCCCGCGCGCGACACGATCAGCTCGATGTTGTGCGGGTTCCGGATGCCGAGACCGGTGCCGATGGGCGCGCCGAGCGGCATCACCGCCGCGCAGCCCGCCTCCTCCAGCCGCAGCGCCAGCACCGGGTCGTCGTTGGTGTACACGAGCACAGTGAAGCCGTCCGCGGCGAGCTGTTCGGCCGCTTCGAGGGTCTCGAACGGGTCCGGCAGCAGGGTGCGGTCGTCGGCGTGGACCTCCAGCTTGATGAGGTCGGTCTCGAGCGCTTCGCGGGCGAGCTGCGCGGTGAGGACCGCTTCGGCGGCCGTCCGGCAGCCGGCGGTGTTGGGCAGCAGGCGGATGCCGAGGCGGCGAAGCAGTTCGAGGACGCCGGAGCCCCCTTCCGCGTCGGCCTTGCGCATCGCGACGGTGGTCAGTTCCGTGCCGGACGCCACCAGCGCGCGTTCCAGCACGGCGAGGTTGCCCGCGCCGCCGGTGCCGATGATCAACCGCGACGAGAGCTTGTGCTCTCCGATGACGAGGTGGTCGCCGTCCATTTCAGCCTCCTTGCACAGCGGTGAGGATGTCGACGCTGGCGCCCTTGCGCACCACCGCTTCCGGCCATTCGCCGCGCCGGACGACCACGCCGTCCACCGCGACCGCGACCCCCTGTGTCGCCGTGCCCAGCGCCTCCAGCACGCCCTCGACGGTGGTCCCGTCGGGGAATTCGCGCCACTGGCCGTTGACCTGGATCTCCATCACACCCGCTCCTCGCTTCGCCGCGACGGCGTGGCCGCCGCGACCTCGTCCGGCAACGGCACTCCGTCCAGCCAGGCGACCGCGGCGTCCGCGGTGACCGGGGCCATCAGGAGACCGTTGCGATGGTGACCTGTCGCGGCGAAGACACCTTCGCCCAGCTCACCGATGAAGGGCATCGTGTCGACACTCGCCGCGCGAAGCCCGGCGGCGGTCTCGACGAGTTCGTATTCGGTGAGGCCTGGGAAGACGCGCTCCGCGCCTTCGAGCAGTTCACGAACGCCTCGGACGGTGACGGTCTCGTCGAAACCGGCTTCGTACTGCGTCGCGCCGAGTACGAGCTGACCGTCGTCACGCGGGACGAGGTAGATCGGGCGGCCTTCGACCATCGCGCGGACCGTGCGTTTCGGTGGTGGCAGGCAACCCCGTCGCGGCCGGAGGCGGAGGATCTCGCCCTTGAGCGGGCGGACGGCGCCTTCGAGCGCGGGATGCAGCCGCCCGGTCCAGGCTCCCGCGGCGAGGACGACGTCACCCAACCCGGCGAGGTCCGTGATGGTCTGTTGACGGAACTCGACGCCGTGTTCGTCGCAAGCGTGCCTGAGCGCGTGCAGCAGCCTTCTGTTGTCCACGGCCAGATCCCCGGGCACGAGGAGTCCACTTCGGACGGACCCGGCGAGGCCGGGTTCGGCGCGGCGGACCTCGCGGCCGGTCAGCCGCTCGACCTCGCGGCCCAGCTCGGCGAGGTACGCGGCGAGCATTTCGAGGTTGCCCGCGTCGGCGCTGTCCAGTGCGACGACGAGCGTGCCGTGCGGCGAAAGACCCGGGTCCGCACCCTCTTCCGCCAGGTCGCGGGCGAAATCGGGCCAGCGCCGCAGCGACGCTTCGCCGAGCTTGAGGACGTCTTCCTCGCCTGGCCATGCCTCGGTGACAGGCGCGAGCATGCCGCCCGCGAGCCACGACGCGCCGCGCCCCGGCTCAGGGTCGTACACGGTGACGCGATGGCCGCGCGCGGACGCGCGCCAAGCGACCGAGAGGCCGATGACCCCGCCGCCGACAACCGAAAGTTCTCTCATGAGATCACGCTCCCTGCGCCGGCATGACCCGGATCAGGTTCCACGGTCGGAGCGGTCCCGGCTCCCTCTCAGCCCGTCCTCGGGCTCCCGTGCGGACCACCCCACCGTAGCGCGCGAGTACCGTCGCCGCCATGCCCACCCTGTCTGGTTCGCTGATCCGCGCCCGGCTCGCGGACGCCCGCCTGTACCTCTGCACAGACGCCCGGTCCGGCCGCGGCGATCTCGCCGAATTCGCCGACGCCGCGCTGGCCGGCGGGGTCGACATCATCCAGCTGAGGGACAAGACCGGCGGTGCGCCGATCGAGGCGAAACACGAGATCGCCGCCCTGGAGGTGCTGGCGGAGGCGTGCGAGAAGCACGACAAGCTGCTGGCGGTGAACGACCGCGCGGACGTCGCGCTCGCCGTCGGCGCGCACGTGCTGCACCTTGGCCAGGACGACATCCCGGTGTCGCTCGCCCGTCGCGTGCTCGGGGACGACGTGGTGATCGGCCGGTCCACCCATTCGGCCGAACAGGCCGCGGCCGCCGCCGGGGAGGCCGGCGTGGACTACTTCTGCACCGGCCCGTGCTGGCCGACCCCGACGAAGCCGGGCCGGTCCGCCCCGGGGCTCGACCTGGTGCGCTCGACGGCCGCGTCCGGGACGACGCGGCCGTGGTTCGCGATCGGCGGCATCGACGCCGAGCGGCTGCCCGAGGTGCTGGACGCGGGGGCGTCGCGGATCGTCGTCGTCCGCGCGATCACCGAGGCCGAAGACCCCGAAGCTGCCGCTCGCGCCCTCCTCTCGGCCCTCCCCTGACCCACGCATTTCGTCCTCTGAACGCGGTAGTTGGCAGCGCGAACTACCGCATTCAGAGGACGAAATGCGGGAAGGGGATCAGGGCACGGGGGTGTTCGAGGCGGGAGCGGACGGCGTCGTCGGTGGCGCCTGGGAGGTCGAAGGCGTCGTGGACTGCGTCGTCGGAGGCGCCTGCGTGGTCGTGGGGGCCGTCGGGGTCGTCGACGGGGTCGGCGTGGTCGACGGCGTCGTCTCCGGCTGGTTGTCCTTCGTTTCCGAAGGGGTCGTCGCAGGCGGGGTGTCGTGCTTGTCCTGCCGCTCCTGAGGCTGCCCGCCGCCGATGATCTTCCCTATGGTCGTCCCGGTCCCACCACCGAAGGTCTTCCCGGTCGCCCCCTCGAAGCCGGTGATCGCGACGAGCGCCACCGCGAACGCCGCCACGCTGACTCCGGCGATCACCGCCCAGCGCGGTTTGAACTTCCGCCCGGACGGCTCTTCCTCCTCCGCCCGGGTGAGCCGGACGGTCTCCTGCTCAGCCGGGTCGAGCACCTTGCGGCGTCCGGGGACGGTCAGCACCACTCGCGCCTTCAGCGCCGCGTCCTTCGTCCGTTGCAGCGAACGCAGGTACAGTTCGCCGCCGAGCGTCGTGATCACGCTCGCCAGCCCGGCGCCCGCCACCGTTCCGGCCACGCCGAGGGTGGAACCCAGCAGCGCCGCGGTGATCGCGGCCATCGCGGCCGCCGTCACCTGGATGATCCGGCCCTGCTTTTCCGTCTTTTCGGTTTTCTCCGTGCTCTCCTTGGTCATGATCCCGTTCTGCTGCTAGTCGGTCCTCACCGGTCCTAACGACTAAGGCGCACGGGATGCTCCCTTCGTTGTCCGCACGTGAGCAGCGCCACGCGGTCTGTCCATAAAGGACTGTCCACGGCTCACAACTCCTTGACATAATCGGACGTATGGACCTGGTATCGATCGAGGAAATCCGCGACGCGGCGAGCCGCGTCAAAGGCGTCGCGGTGCGCACCCCGTTACTGGAACAAGGGTGGGCGCCGTTGTGGCTCAAACCGGAAAGCCTTCAGCCGATCGGCGCTTTCAAGGTGCGCGGCGCGTACAATGCGATCGCCGAGTTGAACGAAGATCAGCGCGCCCGCGGTGTCGTCGCGTTTTCCAGTGGCAACCACGCGCAAGCGGTCGCGTACTCGGCGAAGCGATTCGGGATCCCCGCGGTGATCCTCATTCCGGACGTCGCCCCGCGCGCCAAGGTCGAAGCCACCAAGGCGCTCGGCGCCGAGGTCATCGAGGTCCCGATCGACGCACAGGAATCCTCCGCGCTCGCCGTCGCCGGCGAACGGGGGCTCACCATGATCCCGCCGTTCGACCACCGCGACGTCATCGCCGGGCAGGGCACCGTCGGCCTGGAGATCGCCGAAGACCTGCCGGACGCCGGCGTCGTGCTCGTGCCGCTCAGCGGCGGCGGGCTGGCCTCGGGCGTCGGCACGGCGATCAAGGAACTGCTGCCGGACGCGAAGGTCATCGGCGTCGAGCCGGAACTGGCCGGCGACACCGCCGAGGGCCTGCGCGCGGGCAGGCGGATCGAGTGGCCGATGGACCTGCGGGCGCGCACCAGCGCCGACGGACTGCGCGCCCAGCCGTCGGACCTGACCTTCGCCCACCTCCAGTCGGTGCTCGACGACGTCATCACCGTTTCGGAGGAGGAGATCCGGGAGGCCGTCCGGACGCTGGCGCACCGGGCCCGCCTGGTCGCCGAGCCGAGCGGCGCCACCGCGACCGCCGCGTTCCTTTCCCACCGGGACGCGCTGCCGCCGGGCAAGGTCGTTTCGGTCGTTTCGGGCGGGAACCTGGACCCGGCGACGCTGGCCGATCTACTGGCTTAGCTCGCGTGCGTAAAGCCGGATCTCGCGAGTTCCGCCTTCAAGCCCGCGAGTTCCGACTCCGATCACGTGTGTCCGGCGGGACGGACGTGCGTCGGCGGCGAGTCGACCCCGCAGTGGAGGCATTCACCCGGATGCGGTGACTCGTCGGTGTCCTCGGCAGGCGTGTCGAGGACACCGTTGTGGATGCCGAGCGCGATCAGCCCGCCGCCGATCGCCAGGGCCGCGCACACCAGCAACGCCGTCCGCCAGCCCGCGGTCAGCGCCACCGGATCGGTGTAGGCGGCACCGGACAGCCCGGCGACGGCGGGCAGCACGGCGATCGCGAGCAGGCCACCCGACCGGGCGATGGCGTTGTTGACCCCGGAGGCGACGCCGGCGTACCGGTCCGGCGCGGCGGCCAGCACCGTCGCGGTCACCGGCGCGACGACCGTCGCCAGCCCGGCGCCGAACACGACGACGGCGGGCAGCACCGACCCCAGATACGAGGACCCCGGCCCGACACGCATCAGCAGGAGCATGCCCACGCCCACCAGGATCGGGCCGGCGACCAGCTGCGTACGCGGCCCGATCTTCTGCGCGAGCGCGCCGGACCGGCCGGAGAACAGCAGCATGATGACGGTGATCGGCAGCCCGGCGAGTCCGGCCGCGGTCGGCGAGTAGCCCAGCGACACCTGCAACTGCATGACCATCAGCATCATCACGCCGCCGAGCGCCGCGTAGACGACGAAGGTCAGCGCGTTGGCGAGGCTGAACGTCCGGTCGCGGAACAGTTTCGGCGGCACCAGCGGGTCGGCCGAGCGGTGCTGGATCACCAGGAACGAGCCCAGCCCCGCGACGCCGAGCACGATGGCGACCAGGACGACGACGTCGCCGATACCGCGTCCGGGTGCCTCGACCAGCGCGCCGGTCAGCCCGGCGAGCCCGATCGCGCCGACGGCGGCCGCGAGGAAGTCGGGATGCCCGGTCGCCTCCTCGTCACGGGACTCGGGTACGTAGCGCCGGGCGAGCAGGACGCAGACCGCGGCGAGCGGCAGGTTGATCAGGAACGCCAGCCGCCACGACCACACCTGCACGAGGACGCCGCCGAGCAGCGGGCCGACCGCCGCCGCGATGCCGCCGAGCCCGGACCAGGCACCGATCGCGCGGGCCCGGTCGTCGTGGGCGAAGGACGCTTGAAGGATCGCCAGCGAGCCGGGCGTGAGCAAAGCTCCCCCGATCCCCTGGAGGATCCGGGTCGCGACGAGCAACTCGGTGGTCGTCGCGGCGGCGCACAGCCCGGAGGCGACACCGAACCAGACGACGCCGACGATGAACATGCGGCGGCGGCCGTAGCGGTCGCCGAGGGATCCGGCGACGAGGATCAGCGCGGCGAGCGCGAGCAGATAGCCGTCGAGGATCCATTGAAGGCCCGCGACGGACGCATCGAGTTCTTCGCCGATCCTCGGGAGCGCGACGTTGATGATCGTCCCGTCGAGCATCGCCATGCCCGAGCCCACGATCGTCGTCGCGAGCACGCCGCGCGCCACCGGCGTCCCCCACCGAATCCCCGCCGCCGTGTCAGTCATGGGACGACTGAATCACGACGGCCGGGAGCGGGCCACCGCGAAATCGGCGTGAATTCCGGGAAAGCGATCTTTCCCGGAATTACCTGACTCGTCAGGGAAGTAGTGTGGTGACGAATTTGTAACGGTCACCCCGGTAGATCGCGCGCGCGAACTCGACCGGTTTTCCGTCGGTGGCGAAGGAATGCCTCGAAAGGAGCAACATCGGCATTCCGACGTCGGCGCCGAGCATCTCAGCCTCGTGCGGTCCGGCGAGGGCGGTCTCGATCGTTTCCTCGGCCCTTTCGAGCTCGACGCCGTAGTGCTCCCTCAGCACGGCGTACAGCGAACCACCTGCGGAAACGTGTTTGCGCAAACCGCGGAAGCGGCCGAGCGGGAGATGCGTGGTCTCGAGGGCCATCGGCTGTGAATCGGCCAGCCGCAGACGGCGAAGGCGAAGGATCTTCGCGCCGACACGGATTCCGAGCAGCTTCGCCAGATCGGCTTCGACGGGCAGTTCGTCGATCTCCAGCAGCTTGGACGACGGCTTGAGCCCCTGTTTGCGCATGTCCTCGGTGTAGGACGACAACTGCAGGCGCTGCGCGAGTTTCGGCTCGGCGGCGAAGGTGCCCTTGCCCTGCACGCGGTGGAGCCTGCCCTCGGCGGTGAGGTCGGCGAGCGCCTGCCGGACGGTGGTGCGCGAAACGGTGAATTCCCCCGCCAGCGCCCGTTCCGTCGGAATCGGCGAGCCGGGCGGCAACGCGTCGAGCAGATCGAGCAGATGCTGTTTCAGCGCCCAGTACTTGGGTTCGCGCTGCCCGCGCATCCCTGCCGTAGCGCCCGCCTCACTCGCGGTGGTTGTCTCCAACATGACCGACTCCCTAAGCCTTCCCACTCAAACGCGCACCGTCCCCGCTAGGAAACGTACCCTTCACCACAAACGTCCATTCGGGCTAGCATTGGTCTAGACCTACTCGGGGGACGAAGTACGTCCCGGTGGAAGGGAACGAGATGACCGAACAGCGCCCCGGCGAGCACATGGCCGCGGAGATCTCCCAGCAACCCGCCATTCTGGCAGGAATCGTGGAGCGACAGGCCGAAATCGCCGAGGTGGCCGAAGCCATCTCCAAGCGCCCGCCCAGGTTCGCACTCCTCGCCGCCCGGGGCTCCAGCGACCACGCCGCCCTGTATGCGAAGTACCTGATCGAAGTACTCCTCGGTCTCCCCTGCGGTCTCGTCTCACCCTCCACCGCGACTCTGTACGGCGCCCGTCCCGATCTGCGGGACGTTCTCTTCATCACAGTAAGCCAAAGCGGTGGATCCCCGGATCTCATCGAGGTCACCGAAACCGCGCGTCGCCAGGGAGCGCTGACCGTCTCGGTCACCAACACCCCGGAGTCGCCGCTTCGCGCCGCCGCCGAACTCGGCGTCGACATCGGCGCGGGACTGGAAAAGGCGGTGGCCGCCACCAAGACCTACTCGGCCACCTTGCTTTCGCTTTACCTTCTGATCGACGCGGTCCGCGGCGGCAAGGGCGCGGACGCGGAGAAGCTGGGCGAGCTCGCACAGCAGACCCTCGACGGCTCGGAAGAAGGCGTGCAGCGCGCGGTGGACCGCTACCGCTTCGTCGACCGGGTGCTCACCACGGGCCGCGGCTACTCGTACGCCACGGCTCTGGAAGGTTCTTTGAAGCTGGCCGAAACCAGCTACCTCGCGGCCCGCGCGTACAGCGGCGCGGACCTGCTGCACGGTCCGGTCGCCGCGGTCGACGGCGAGACCGCCGTGCTCGCCGTGACGAGCCAGGGACACGGAGTGGGCGCGATGCAGGAGGTCCTCGAAGCCGTCGGCAAACGCGGCGCGGACGTGCTCGCGGTCGGCTCCGCTTCGGCCGACGTGCCCGCGGCGTTGCGGATCGGGGTCGCGCCGTCCGCCGAAGAGGTCGCCCCGATCCTGGAGATCCTGCCCATCCAGCGGATCGCGCTCGGCCTTTCACTGGCGCGCGGCGGTGACCCGGACAGCCCGCGCGGGCTGCTCAAGGTGACCAAGACCCGGTGACCCACGTCATCGGTGTGGACGCCGGAGGCACGTCGACGCGAGCGATCGCCGTCGACGCCTCCGGCGCCGTCCTCGGCACGGGCCGCGCGGGCGGGGCGAACCCCAATTCCCATCCGCCGTCGGAAGCCGCCGCGCGGATCGCGAGCGCGATCACCGGCGCGCTCGGCGGGCTGGATCCGGCCGCGACCGCGGCGTGCGTCGTCGGCATGGCGGGTGTCAGCAAGCTGAGCGATCCGGCGATCGCGGAGATCTTCGAGGCCGCGTGGAAGGGCACGGGGATCAGTGCAGTGCGGACGGTCCCCGACCCGGAGGTCGCCTACGCGTCGGCGACCTCCGCGCCGGACGGTTCGGTGCTCGTGGCGGGCACCGGATCGATCGCCGGACGGATCCGCGGCAGGCGCATGGTGTCCACCGTCGGCGGCTACGGCTGGTTGCTCGGCGACGAAGGTTCGGCGTACTGGCTCGGCCGTGAAGCCGTTCGCTCCACTTTGGATGTTCTCGGCCGAGGCGGCGAACCCGGTCCGCTCGCGCGCGCCGTGCTCAGCGAAGCGCTCGGACCGTCCGCAGTGGACCCCGCGACCGACCGGACCCCGCTATGGCGCGCGCTCATCACGAGCGCCAACGCCGAAGCGCCGATCCGGCTCGCCAGGTTCGCCCCGTTCGTCAGCGAGGCCTACCGCGAAGGCGATCCGGTGGCGGACGAGATCACCACCCGCGCGGCCACCTTGTTGGTGACGAACGTCATGGCCGCCCGGGATCCGGGGGAGGACACGCCGGTCGTCCTGGTGGGCGGCGTGTTGTCGCCGGAGGGGCCGGTGGGGACGAAGGTCCGCGCCGAACTCGCCGGCATCGAGGTCCTGACCAGCACCGACGGGGTACTCGGAGCCGCTTGGCTGGCCGCCGTCGACGCCTACGGAGAAGGGGCACCGCGGCCGGTCCCACCCTGGAAAAACACCAAAAACGAGCCCTAAAAGACCAAACCATCGACTCCGGGGCCGAACTCCGGGTACCGTAGGACCCGGCCCCCGGACCCTCCCCCCTCGCCGGGGGCCGCCTTATGTCCTGGGCAGCCCATCGGGCGCGGAATCCGAGGGATCCCCGTTCTCCTCCACCACCCGCAGGCCGGGATGTTCCGGAGGCAGCGTGCGGTACAGCACCCAGCCGCTCACGGCGACCGTCACCGCGACCAGCGGCCAGGACAGCACCGTCCTGGCGATGCCGAGTGCGACCACCTGCCCGCTCCACCACAGCGAGCCGAACACGACGACGCGCAGCGTGTACTGGAGGAAGACCCACACCCAGCTCGCCCGCGAATACGCGCGCAGCAGCGCGGGATCACGGCGCCATCGGGTCTTCTGCCCGATGACGAGCCCCACCACGACACCGAGCAACGGCCACCGGACCACGATGCTGGCCGCCCACAGCAGCGCGCTGGCCACATTGGACAGCAGCTGGATGAGGAAGAAGTCTTCGGCGCGGCCGGTGTGCAGGGCGATCAGCGCGGCGGCGATCACCGCGGCGAGGCTCACCACGACCGCGCGGGCCTTGTCGCCGCGCGCGACCCGGTACACGCCGAGCAGCACCGCCACACCGATGGCCACCCCGGCGCCCCAGGCGATCGACTGGCCGGCGATCAGCCAGCCGAGGACGAAGGCCGCTGGCGGGATGCTCGCGTCGATGGCGCCACGCCGCCCGCCGAGGATCTGGGCGAGCGACTCGCGCGAGGGTCGTGAGGTCACCCTTACAGCCTGCCGGATCTATGAGTCCCGACACCCGGGCGGGGAGACGTTCGCCACATACCGTGTCCGGTTTACGCCCTCTTGAGGGGAATCTGCGCAGCCCAGGAGTGTACATCCCAGTAATGGAGGTGCATGGACGTCCGTCAAAATAAGAGACTGTGTCAACGGGCTGAACCGCGGGTTTCGGTCAGGTGGGATTGCAGGGGCGCTCTCAGCTGTTAGTTGTGGTGTACAAGTATCAACCGGGGGCACACGGACGGAAGGGGACCCAACGTGTACGGATTCGACAGCTACGTGGCGATCGGTGACAGCTTCACCGAAGGACTCAACGACAGCTTGCCCGACGGCACCTTCAGGGGCTGGGCGGACAGGCTGGCGGAGATCCTCGCCGAAGGCAGGCCCGACTTCCAGTACGCGAACCTCGCCCTCCGCGGGAAGATGCTCGACGAGATCCTCGAAGAGCAGCTCCCGATCGCCCTCGCGGTGAAGCCCGACCTGGTCACCCTGTGCGCGGGCGGCAACGACATCATCGTGCCCGGCGCGGACGTGGACGCCGTCGCCGCGCGGCTGGAGGCGGGGGTCGCCAAGCTGCGCGAGGCCGGGATCCCGGTGCTCATCTTCAACGGGCCGGACACCAAGTACCTGTCCGTGATGCACGTCCTGCGGGGGAAGGTCGGCATCTACAACGCGCATCTGTGGGCGATCGCCGACCGGCACGGCGCCAAGATGGTCGACATGTGGGCGATGGCCCCGCTGCACGACCGCCGCGCCTGGAGCGACGACCGGCTGCACTTCACCCCCGAGGCCCACCGGCGGATCGCGCTGCGCGCGGCCGAGGTCCTCGGTGTCCCGGTCGCCGACGACTGGCGTGAGCCGTGGCCGGCGTCCGAGGAGCCGAGCACCTGGATCACTTCGCGCCGTTCGGACCTCGAGTGGACGAAGGTGCACCTGCTGCCGTGGATCCGCCGTCAGCTCAAGGGCGAGTCCATGGGCGACGGCCTGTCCCCGAAGCGCCCCGAGCTCGCGCCGCTGCTCCCGCTGGAGCAGATCGAGTCGACGGGCGTCTCCCTCCCGGCCAAGGACATGCGGGAGATCCACCACCACGCGAGCTGAAGGGGACTTTCCCCTCATCTGGCGCCGCGAAGGGGCCCTTCACCGCATCTGATGCGATGAAGGGCCCCTTCGACTCACATCACCCGAACGGGTCATGTCCCGTTCGTCCGATGCACCCACGCCTGACGCGGCTTACAGTCCCTCCATGCCCGGTACACGCTGGAGCCGCTTGCTGCCTACAGCGCTGCTGGTCACGCTCGCCTTGACGGCGATCACCGTCTGGTCGGCCTCGGACGACATCGAGGCCGAGCTGACCGCGCGCGCCAAGAACGCGCTCGCCGACGTCGGGGTCTCCGGCGGCCAGGTGAGCTTCTCCGGCCGCGACGCGAACCTCATCGGCTTCCCGCCGGACAAGGCCGCGCAGGCGATGGACGCCATCCAGCGGATCGACGGGGTCCGGACGGTCGAGATCTCCGGCGACACCGCCCCGCCCGCCGGACCGGTGACGACCAGCGGCGAGCCGTCGAGCCAGCCGCCCCCGAGCCCGTCGCCCAGTCCCACGCCGACGTCGGCCAAGCCGGTGGACAAGGCCGGATTCCAGGCCGAGATCGACCGCCTGCTGGCGGCCACGCCCATCACGTTCGAACCGGACACCACCGAACTCACCGCGGACGGCGAACGCGGCGCGCTGGAGATCGCGAAGCTGCTCACGGACGCGCCCCGCGAGCTGAGGTTCCGGATCACCGGGCAGGTCGCGACCGGTTCGGACCGGAAGCTCTCGCTGAACCGGGCGCTGACGGTGGAGCGGCTGCTGGAGCGCAACGGGGTCAAACGCGACCAGGCGTACTCCACCCAGCGCAGGAACTCCGACGGCGCGAACGGCGAGGGCCGTCGCGTCGACATCACGGCAGAACAGAGGTGATGGCCTGATGCTCTGGCTCTTCGGGCAGATCTGGCTCTGGCTGCTCATCTCGTTCGCTCTCGGCTGCGGTGTCACCTGGCTGCTGATGCACGGCGAACGACGTGAGCGACCCGCCGCGGAACCGGTGGCCCGCGAGCCGGAACGCACGGCACCGGTGCCTGCCGAGCCGGACCCCGAACCCGTGCCCGAGCTGCTCTCCACCGAACGGACGCAGTTCCTCCCGCCCGCGCGGATCCAGGACGACGACGAACCGTACGACCAGGAGGCGGAAGGCCACCGCGAGGGTCAGTTGACGCCGGAACCGGTGCGGGGCTACCACCCGGGGCCGCCGGAACCGGCCGCCCGGAACGGCGAGGGTGGCCACGAACCCGAACCCGTCTGGCCGAGCGACGAGGACTGGCCGCCCGCCGGGCACGCGCCCGAGCACCGGCCGGGGCAGGGCGGCTGACACTCGCCTGGTAAATTCGGCTACGCACTGTGAGCGGGACGCCGGGTACGTTTCTTCGATCGGGAGCTCCGGCACACGAAGGAGGCTCCGATTGGCGCTCCCCTATTGGACGCCGCACAACCTGCTGCCTCCTGGCCGCCATCCCGCCGATCTGGCCGACGTCTACGAGCGGCTGGTCTTCGACGCGCCGCACCAGAACGACCGTGAAATCCTGTTCAGCGCGCTGAACAGTTACCTTGGCGTCGCGCGGCGGATCATGCCGACCGGCCGCGCGTGGATCGGCGGCGATCTGACCGCCAGGACCCCGCACGCGCCGCTCGGGCTCGACGTGGTGCTGATCCCGGACGAATGGGGCGCGCTCAAACGGCTCGACGACGCGGGGCGCTCTGCGCTGTACGGGCTGCTGACCTTGCGCGGGGTCATCGTCGGCCAGCCCGCCATGTACCTGGACCAGGTCCAGCCCGTCGGCGGCATGCTCGACGGGTTCCTCTGCCGCCCCGGCGACGAGGAGATCTGGGAGGAAGTGTGGGCATCGGGTGGCAGGGGAATTCCGGAAGTGATCTGGTGAGGAACGAATTCCGGCGTATCGCCGACGAGATCCCCGGCGGCACCTGGCTCGACGACCTCGCCCGAGCGTCGGCGATGGCCGCGTACGCCAAGTTCGAGCGGACGTCGCGTTCGCCGCTGCTTCGCGTTTCCGTGCTCGGCGAGTCGCATCTGGACGCGTACACCTTCTCCGACATCAGCCGCGCGCTGCAGGACGCGACGGCGAAGATCGGGCACATCATCCGCAACCCGTCGGGCGAGGTGACCTTCGTCCAGCCCGCGGACCGGGAGAAGGCCCCGCTGATCCAGCGTGGACAGGCGGGCAACGCGATCTTCTTCGGCTTCCCGGAACCGGCGCTCGACGACGCGCTCATCCACGACGGGATCGAGTCGCTGTCCGAACGCGCGGTCAAGGAACTGTGCGACTTCCTGCCCGCCAACGGTTCCGACGACGGCGCGCTGGACGCGGTGCTGCTGCAGCGCGACACCGTCCGCAACGCGGTCAGCGACATCGTCAACGCGGTCAGCAAACACGCCGGGATCGGCATGGCGCTGACCCCGACCGCGGGCGACGAGCTGACCCGCAGCATGACCACCGAGCAGGCGAGGATCCTTTCCGGGAGCCTGCGCGAATCACGTGAAGCCGTCGGCTACGAGACGGTCAGCGGCAGGCTGGACGGCGTCCGCACGCGGCGCCGGATCTTCTATCTCGAACGCGAATCGGGCGGCACGATCCAGGGCGCGGTCGCGCCGGATCTGCTCGACGAGATCAAGGAGAACCTGGACCGGCCGGTGACCGCGCGGCTGCGCGTCGTGCGGACCACGACCATCGACGGCCGCCGCGGCCGCCCGGTGCACGAACTGCTGGAGATCACCCCGGAAGTCAGCCTGTTCGATCAGTGATCGGGTTTCCGACATTCGGCGATGCCACAATTCTCGTCAGAAAATATCGGTGACCGCTTGATCATCGTTGAATGATGACTTTTTCCGGCAGGTAACAATTTCGGCCATTGCCCCGAACGATGGGTTAACGTCTTCGGACGGAAGCCTCCGAAAGGGCATGTATGCCGACCGATCCACCTCTCCCGCACCCGCCCGCCACCCGCTACGGCCCTGGGTTCGCCGCGCACGGAACACGGCATCGCAAACCCAAGAACGGCGTGGTCATCGCAGGTTTCCTGGTCGGCATGGCGGCACTCGGGGTCGCCTTCGTCCCGGTCGCCGGGATCGCCGCATGGCCGCTCGCCGTGATCGGATTGATTCTTTCCGTGATCGGTTTGACCAAAATCAAGAAGGGCGAGGCGGACAAGAAGGGAATGGGGATCGCGGGGCTCGCGCTTTCGATCACCGGACTGCTGGCCGCCGGCGGGTTACTGGTCTACACCAGTTTCTTCGCAACCGGCGAGTCGGGGCTGCACGTCCCGGCGGTCGCCGGGGACAAGAACACCGTCGAGTTCGTCGTCAGCGCCTCCGGCGGCGCGACCATCCGGTACGGCTCGCTCAACGACCAGCGGACCGAGACGACCCCGGCCAGCACCGACGAATGGCGCGGCACGGCGTCGTTCAACTCGGGCGACTACCTGCTCACCGTCACCGCGGACACCCGGAACTCGTCGGTCAGCAACCAGATCGCCTGCACGATCCTGGTCAACGGCAAGAAGGTGGCGGAGAACAAGGGCCAGACCATCGCCCTGTGCACCGCAGGCACCGGCTGACCCCACGCGTTGGTGCCGCCTGGCGGCCGGCCGGTATCGCCCCCACCTCCACCGGCCGGACCGCCACGAGCCGCTCCTGGCGGCTCTTCAGACGGCCCCGGAACGGGCCCGCCCGAGCGCCGATCACTACCGATGCCCCTCCCCTAGGGCTCGATCGACACTGAATCGGACCCTACGCGCGTGCGCGGCGAGGCCACTAAGAATCCGCTAAGGATCACTCACGGAGTTTCGCCGAGGTCCGTGAGTTCGGCACGGACCAGTGCGGCGAGCTTGGGATTGGCGTCCGCGAGGATTTTCAGCGCGAGCGCGAATTGTTCGCGGGCACCGTCCACATCCGACCCGGCCCGCAGCACCCGGCCCAGCGTCAGCCGCAGGACGCCCTCCTGGAGGACGAACCGTCTGCTGATCGTCAGGTCCACGGCTTCCCACACGTACCGCTCGGCCGCCGCGAGTTCGCCGATCCGCATGCTCAATTCGGCCAGGTTGTTCAGCGAGACGACGACGTAGCTTTCGTCGCCGAGGGTCCGGTCGATCTCCAGCGAGGCGACCTGGTGCCCGATCGCCTCGATGAACCGCCCGGCCCGCTTTTCGGCCTCGGCGCAGTTGTTGAGCGCCTGCCCGCGCAATTCGAGATCACCGGTCCGCTCGGTCTCCTCGACCGCCCGCCGCAACGTCCTGATCGCCTCGTCGTGCCGCCCCAGCAGGGTCAGCGCGGAGCCGAGATGGATGTTCGCGGAGTTCATCAGCCGGTCGTCGCCGATCGCGGTCGCGAGTTCCAGCGCGCGTTCGGCGTCGGCGAGGCAGCCCTGCGGCAGCTCGAAGGTGAGGGCGATGGCGCAACGGGAGATCAGCATCCAGCACCGGCCGAGGACGTCACCGGATCGCTCGGCGGCCTCCAGCCCGATCTCGACCAGCCGCGTCCACTCGTCCAGCAGCGGGTACACCGCCCGATAGGTGTGCGCGACCCTGGCCAGCTGCCAGACGTCGTCGTGGCGTCCGGCGGCGCGGGCGGCTTCGAGGACCTCGATCAGGTTCTCCCATTCCGCGGTGAACCAGTCCTGCGCCTCGTCGAAGGAACCGATCGGCGGCGTCTGCGCGTCGGTCAGCACCCCGGTGAAGTCGAGCGGGTCGACGATCCGCAGCATCTTGCGCCGGGCCCGGTCGGCGACGGCCCGATAGAACCGCACCGAGCGCGACAGGACGGCTTCCCGGTCGGCTTCGTCGAGTTCGTTCTCCGCCAGTTCACGGAGGAACAGGCGGACGAGGTCGTGCGGGACGAAGGAGTCGCGGCCTGTTTCGGCGAGCAGGTTGTGCGCGGCGAGCACCCGCAGATGCCGCCGCGCCTCGGCGACGGTGATCCCGCCGATCGCGGCCGTCAGATGCGAACCGGCCGAAACACACTGGACCACGCCGAGCCGCAGGAACGTGTCCGCGACCTCGGGCGGCAGCCCCCGGAAGGAGACGTCGAACGCCGCGCGGACGCCGTCGTCCGGGCCCTCGACGTCGAGCGCGGCCAGCCTGGTCCGTTCGTTGCCCAGTTCGTCGACCAGATCCTGCGCCGACCACTGCGCGCTGGCGGCGAGCCGGGCACCCGCGATCCGCAGCGCCAGCGGGAGATAACCACAGAGCCGGGCGAGCGCGTGGTTGAGGTCGTAGCCGGCGGGCCCGGCGAGTTCCTCGATCAACCGGACGGCGTCGCCGGGCGCGAGGGTGCCGAGCACCCGCAGCTTGGCGGCGTTGGACACGGCGAGCCCGTCGAGCCGGGAGCGGCTGGTCACCAGCGTCATCGACCGCGAACCGGGCGGCAGCAACGGCCGGACCTGCTCGGCGCTTCGGGCGTTGTCGAGGATGACCAGCATCCGGCGTCCGGCGATCACCGAGCGGTAGAGGGCGACGCGTTCGTGGACCTGTTCCGGGACGCCCTCGGCAGGCACGCCGAGCCCGAGCAGGAACTGGGTGAGCAGATCGGCGGGCTCCAGCGGCGGATGATGCGGGTCGAAACCCCGTAGCGAGGCGAAAAGGATGCCGTCGGGGAAGCGGCGGCCCGCGCGATGCGCCCACCACACCACCAGGCTGCTCTTGCCGATCCCGGCCGTCCCGGTGACCACGCCGACCGCGGTCTCGCCCGCTTCGGCGCGCTCGGCGAGTTCGTCGAGCCAAGCCAGATCGGCCTCGCGTCCGGCGAGGTTCGGCACCGCGGGCGGCAACTGCTGGACGGGCACCGCCTCGGCCTTCGGTTCCGCGGCGACCTTGACCGGCAGGTCGTCGTTGAGGACGCGTTCATGCAGCCAGCGCAGTTCCGCTCCGGGCTCGACGCCGAGGGTGCGCAGGGTCGCCCGGGACACCGTGCGGTAGAGCTCGAGCGCGTCGCCCCGGCGGCCGGCGTGGTAGAGCGCGCGCATCAGCTGACCTGCCGTGCGCTCGGCGAGCGGGTTCGCGCGGACCAGCGGGCTGAGCTCGACGATCAGTTCCGCGTGCCTGCCCAGTTCGAGGTCCGCGTCGACCCTGGCGCCGTGGACGGCGAGCCGGAGATCGTCCAGCTCGGGAGCGCGGACGGACCCCGGCACACCGGCGAGCGCGGGCCCCTGCCAGAGCGCGAGGGCCTCGGTGAGCAGTTCGGAAGCCTTCTCCGGATCTTCCGCGGAAGCCCGCTCCAGCAGGGCTCGGGCGCGGTGGACGTCGATCCGCTCGGGTTCGACGGTGAGCTGGTAGCCGGGCGGCGCGGTGAGGATCCCGGCGCCGCGCGGATGATCGCCCTGGATGCCCCGGAGCACGCGCCGCAGATGCGAGACGTTGCCGTGGACGATCGTGCGGGCCGTGGCAGGCGGGTCGTGCCCCCAGAGCGCGTCGATGATCTCGTCGAGCGCGACGACCTTGTTGACCTTCAGCGCCAGCAGCGCGAGCAGACCACGGACGCCCGGGCCGCCGACGGGGACCGGCCGATCGCCGTCGAGGAGGCGCACGGGACCGAGGAGCTGGAAGCGGGCAGGGGAACCGCTTTCGCCCATGACAAGCCCCCCTCCTCCGATCTCTCCCCTTACCGGAGTAGCCAACCTACCGCGCCAAGACGCCGCCAACCAGGACACTCAAGGTCGTGAAGGCCTCCTTCCCTACTTTCAGGGTAGGGAAGGAGGCCTTCACGACCTCGCGATACGGACAAAGCGCGCCAAGCGGGCGGGTTGCGTCCACTGTGGACTTCGGCTGCCGGGTGACCGGCGCTCACTGCGTGTCCGAAGGGGCCTTCAGGTACTTCCGGCTCGCGAACCACGCACCGACTCACGAAAAAGAAAAAGGCTCCGTGCCATCAGTCCCGATCTGATGGCACGGAGCCGGGAGATATCCGATTTGGGCCGCCTGGGGGCGCGACCCACACCGGACATCGGCGTCCACGTCCGTCCGGGTGGGCTCACCCCGAGCGAAGAACCCGTTCGGTCGTCGACAACACCTACGTGAGCGAGCCCACTGGCCCGCTCACGTGGCGACAACGTAACAGGGCGCACACCGACGGCTACAAGGGCCCCGTCATGGCCTCCGCGACCTGCGGTTTCGTCAGCGCGACAGCGGGGTCGAGTCACGGCCGGCGATGAAGGCCGGACGCGGTTCGATCGCGGCGAACGGCTCCCGCAGCGCGTTCTCGACGCTGTTGAACACCAGGAAGATGTTCGACCGCGGGTACGGCGTGATGTTGTTCGACGAACCGTGCATCACATTCGAATCGAACCAGAGCGCCGAACCGGCCTGTCCGGTGAATTGGTCGATTCCGTATTCGGCGGCGAGCGCGGTGATGTCTTCCTCGCTCGGGACGCCGACCCTCTGCTCTTTCAGTGAACTCTTGTAGTTGTTCTCGGGGGTTTCCCCGGCACACTGCACGAAGGTCCGCTGCGAACCCGGCATCACCATCAGCCCGCCGTTGAACGGGTAGTTGTCGGTGAGCGCGATGGAGCAGCTGACCGCGCGAGGTACCGGCATGCCGTCCTCGGCGTGCCAGGTCTCGAAGTCCGAGTGCCAGTAGAACCCGGTGCCCTTGAAGCCGGGCATGTAGTTCACGCGGCTCTGGTGGATGTAGACCTCGGAGCCGAGGATCTGCCGGGCCCGGTCGAGCACGCGCGGGTCGCGGACGAGTTCCGCGATCAGCTCGCTGGTCTCGTGGACGTCGAAAATGGAGCGGACCTCACCGGTCTTGGCCTCGGTGATCACGCGCTCGTCGTCGCGGTGGTCCCCCGACGACATCCTGACGAGTTCCTGCCAGTAGGCCTGGACCTCACCAGGCGACAACAACTGGTCGACGACGGTGAAACCACGCGTTTCGTGGTTCGCGAGCGCGGCCGCGTCCAAGGGACCGTCGGCCTCGGTGCCCCAGACGGTGGGGTGCGTCCTGGGCAGGTGTTCGGGCTTACCCGTGATGCGGGTCGGGTAACTGTCGTCGACTCGGGTGTCGGTCAGCGTCAATGCAGTCGCCTCCTCGAGCGATTTCTAGGGTTCGGTGACGAGCGGGTACACGCCGTTTTCGTCGTGGACCTCACGGCCGGTGATGGGCGGGTTGAACACGCAGACGCACTTGATCTCGGTCTTGGGCCGGACCTGGTGCTTGTCGTGGTCGTTGAGCAGGTACAACGTGCCCGGCTTCAGCTGGAAGACCTCGCCGGTCGCGGTGTTTTCGAGCTCGCCCTCACCAGAGGTGATGAACACCGCTTCGATGTGGTTCGCGTACCAGAAGTCGTTGACCGTCCCGGCGTACAGCGTGGTCTCGTGCACCGAGAAACCGACGCCCTCCTTGGCCAGCACGATGCGCTTGCTGCGCCAGTTCGGGGTCTTGATGTCGGCGTCGGTGTCGGTGACCTCGTCGAGTGTTCTGACAAGCAAAGGAAAACTCCTTCTCGTTCCTGGTTGAGGGCGGTCAGTTCAGGTCAGTTGAGGACCGTGGCGACGGCTTCGTCGATGATCGACAGACCCTTCGTCAGCTCGTCGTCGGTCAGGGTGAGCGGCGGGAGGACCTTCATGACCTCGCCGTCGGGGCCGGAGGTCTCCATCAGCAGCCCGCGCTCGAACGCGGCGGCGCAGACCTTGCCCGCGAGGTCGCCGTTGGCGAACTCGATGCCCCGTGCCAGGCCGCGGCCCTTCGCGAACAGGTTCGCGTCCGGGTACGCCTCGACGATGCCCTGGAAGGCGGCGGCGATGCGCTCGCCCTTGGCCTTGGTCGACTTCTCCAGCTCGTCGTCGCTCCAGTAGACGCGCAGCGCCTCGGTCGCGGTGACGAACGCCGGGCTGATACCGCGGAAGGTGCCGTTGTGCTCGCCCGGCTCCCAGACGTCGAGGTCCGGGCGGATCAGCGTCAGCGCCATCGGGATGCCGTAGCCGCCGATGGACTTCGAGAGGCACACGATGTCGGGCTTGATGCCCGCGTCCTCGAAGCTGAAGAACGGGCCGGTGCGGCCGCAGCCCATCTGGACGTCGTCGAGGATCAGCAGGATGCCGTGCTTCTTGCACAGGTCGTCCAGCGCCTTGAGCCACTCGACGCGCGCGGCGTTGATGCCGCCCTCGCCCTGCACGCCCTCGACGATCACGGCGGCGGGCTCGTTCAGGCCGCTGCCGGAGTCTTCGAGCAGCTTCTCGAAGTAGAGGAAGTCCGGGATGGAGCCGTCGAAGTAGTTGTCGTACGGCATCGGGGTGGCGTGCACCAGCGGGACACCCGCGCCGCCGCGCTTCATCGAGTTACCGGTCACCGAGAGGGCGCCCAGCGTCATCCCGTGGAAGGCGTTGGTGAAGTTGATGACCGATTCCTTGCCGGTCACCTTGCGGGCGAGCTTCAGCGCGGCCTCGACCGCGTTCGCGCCACCGGGGCCGGGGAAGACGACCTTGTAGTCGAGATCCCGCGGGCGGAGGATCTTCTCCTGGAACGTCTGCAGGAAGTCCCGCTTGGCCACCGTGAACATGTCGAGCGCGTGCGTCACGCCGTCACGCGCGATGTAGTCGATCAGTGCCCGCTTCAGCGCGGGGTTGTTGTGCCCGTAGTTGAGCGCGCCGGCCCCGGCGAAGAAGTCGAGATACGCCTTGCCGTCCTCGTCGTACAGGTAGCTCCCCTGTGCCCTGTCGAACACGACCGGCCAGCCGCGGCTGTAACTGCGTACCTCGGATTCGAGTTCCTCGAAAATGCTCATCACGTTTTCTTTCTCCCTGAGATCCCCGGATTTACGTTCTATTGACTGCTGAGCGGACCGATGCGGTACAGGTCCTCCTGCTCATGCGTTCCTTCCTCGGCCGGGAAATCCGTCGCGGAGAAGAGATCCTGGCGTTCCACGGTGGCGTCCCACCGCTTGGCGAACGAGGCGAACAACCGGATCGAAGCCTCGTTGTCCGGCGTGATCGTCGTTTCGAGGTACCGGACGCCCTGGGCGGTCAACTGGCCGAACAGCTCGTCGAGCAGAGCTCCGGCCAGGCCTTTTCCTCGCTGGGACGCGTCGACGGCGACTTGCCAGACGAAGCCGGTGTCCTGCTTCCGGTACCCGATCACGAAGCCGACCGGCGTGCCGTCGACTTTCGCGACGACCGAGGTGTCGGCGAAATCGTGGCACCACAGCAAATAGGCGTAAGGCGTGTTGAGATCCAGCTTCTTGGAATCGCGAGCGATTCTCCAGAGCGCGGCACCGTCTGCCTTGGTCGGATTTTCGATCAAGTGCTTTCCGGACATGTCCAAGAAACGTACCGGAGGATTCGGGCGCGGTCAGATCAGCGTGGCGGCGGCAACGCGGCTACCTGCAACAACCTTGAAACACACGTGACAAAGGTAACGGTAACGTTTGAAGCGCAGCACTTGTGGGTAAGGCCGCTTCGCCGCGGTCTCACTGCACGTGACGATACCAACCGTTACCGCTTCGTCGCAGGGTCAGGGCGCTATTCGGCGCCCGATTCCGCTATTCACGACGCCGCTTGCGACCCGCGAGCGAGCCGAGCGGCGTCCAGATGGCGGGCAGCACGAGCAGCAGGCAGACGACCAGCCACCAGACCGGCGCCTCGCCGCGCCGCCAGCCCGCGACGACGTCGCCGAGCCAGCCGAACAGCGGGTCGCGCACGGGTGGCAGGAACGCGGCGAACAGCAAGGTCGCCACCACGAGCACGCCGAGCACCGTGAGCATCATCCGCCACGTCTTGCGCAAGGTCATCAGGCTCACCACCAGGAACACGATGGCGCCCGCGGCCACCGGCACGCCGACCCATTGCAGGACCGGGCCGCCCTGTCCACCGAGGACGAAACCGGCCAGCACGGTGATCAGCGCGGCGAGCACGTTCCACGGCGACGGCAGGGTGGCCGCCCCGCGGGTGATCCACCACGCGCTGCGCCCGGCGGCCTTGGCGAAGGTCGCGGCGGGCTGGACCGATTTCGGCACCCGCGTCGCCCCGGCGGCCGCGTTGAGCCCGGCCGCACCGGCCTTGACCAGCGTCTTCGTCAGGAGCATCGTCCCGCGTTCGTGTTCGAACCGTTCGCCGGAGACCTGGCACGCCTGGAACGCGCGCTGGGTCTGTTCGTCGGTTACGGGCTCGTTCTCGATCATACGCCGGAACCGTTCCGACGGTTTCCCGTTGCCCTTGGCCGTTTTCGCGTCGTGTCCACAGTGGAGGCCGACACACGGCAGTTCTTCGCGCGCGATCTCCAGTTGCCGGACCCTGGCGAGCACCATCGCCGTCACCGGCATGCTGATCGGGAGACCGGCTTCCCCTTCCACATCGGCCAGTTCACCGTCGAGGCCGAGGAAAGCCAGCTCCCCGGCCAATTGCGCGCGCAGGGCGTCGGCTTCCTCTTGCGACAGGCCGTCTTCCGTGCCCGGCTGCCGCCAGCCGATCTCCTTGAAGGTGTCCCGTACCTGTGCCCGGAACGCCTCCCGTCCGACGACGTCGCGCAGCAGGCGCAGGCGTTTCGGGTCCAGCAGGCATTGCACCAGCCAGCCCGCGCCGTCGACCCGGCCCCACATCCAGTCGTTCGCGCGCCAGGACGCCTTGTAGAACGCGCCGAAGTAGTCGGCCTGCATCCCGGTGAGCTTGTCCCACGAACGGCGTCGCTTCATGTCCAGCAGCGTCCGCGAATCCGCGCTCACCTGGACGAGATCGACCCGCTGGTCGACCGACGGCGCCTGCGCGAGCAACCCGCGGGTCGCGATGTGCAGGCGCACGAGCCGAGAGGTGACGACCGGATCTCCCGCGCTCTTGTCGTCGGCAGTGAGCCCCGTCCACGCCAGCAGCGTGCTGACCGTGTCGGCGGCTTCGGTGTCGGGTTTCGCCTGCGCCAGCGGCAAAAGGATCGGCGTGGCCTGCCGGAGGGCGGCGACGACGAGCGGCCACGCCTCCTTCAGCGTTTCCGAGCGGCCGAGACCGGCCCATTCCTTGGCGAGGCCTTCGATCCAGGCCGCCAGCGTGACGTCGGAGGACGGCGGCTCCTGTTCGGTGACCCAGCCCGCGAGCCGCTTCCCCCGCGCCGCCTTATGCCGCGCTTCGTGCAGCAGCACGCGGCAACGGTTGAGCTGCACCGCGTGCTCCGGCGACGGATCCAGCCGGAAGCCCGCGTTCACCAGTTGCAGGCCGGTGGCGACCGAATCGTCGAGCGCGGTGGTGCGGAACGCGACCAGGTCCGCGAGTTCGCAGGTGTCCTTCGGCGGCTCGGCGGGGAGGCCGTCCCGCAGACCGGCCGCCGCGGCCGCGCGCAGCTGCGCCGCCGTGCCGGACGCCCACTGACGACCGTGATCCTCCACATCGGACAGTGAGAGCCTGCGCGTCGCCTCGCGGACCAGCACGGTGGCGTCCTCCTGCACCCGGCGGTCACGGTAGTCGTTCATCAGCCGCTGGTCGACCAGCGCGTCCGGGCCACCGCGAACCCCCATCGCCGCAAGGGAAACCCGGGTCCCCCTGGTCCGGACGACGGCGTCGTTGTGCCTGGTCAGGTCCTCCAGCTCGGCGCTGATCGTCTGGCTCAGCACGGTGCCGACGACCTTGCTCATCGCGCTGCCCAGCAGCGGCGGCCGCTCCGGATCGACCGCGACCCGCTCGGCCTCGCGTTCCGCCGTCGGCACGACGTACAGCAGCAGCCGCCGGACGTCCGAATGCGACTGCCGCTCGAAGATCTCCCGCAGCGCCGGGCGCAACGGTTTGTTCAGCAGCACCCCGCCGTCGGTGAGCCAGTGCGAGCGCGTGACGTCGGTGTACTTCGTCATGTCCGGATGCAGCGGTCCGGTCTTCTCGCCGATCGGCATCCGGGAAAGTTCGAAGGCGCCGGGAAACGACGCGGTGGACCTTGCCGCGAGCGCGAGCGGGCCGACCACGTCATCCGTCCACAAAGGACCATCGAAGCGGAACAGAAGCCGATGTTCGGTGTCCCGCACCAGATTGCCGAGCGCGTCGTCGAACCTGGTCGTCTCGCCGTCGATCATCGTGCCGGTGAGCAGCACCGTGATGTCGGGACAGTCGGGTTTCACCGTCGCCTTGTCGGTGATCCGGTGCAGCGCGTCCTTGAGATCGCCGAGCAGCACCTTGTCGCCGTCGAGCAGCGAACGCGGTTCCTTCTCGCCGGGATCGCGGATCAGGTTGTCGAGCGATCCCGTGCTGATCCACGTGTCACGCAGCACCTGCGGGCTCGACCGGAACGCCTCGGCCAGCCCGAGGCACGCCGCGTTGATACCGCCCGCGCTCGTGCCGGTGAGCACGTCGAGCGAGACGGTGGCGTTGAGCAGATCGAGCAAGGCCCGGTACGGGCTTCTCGATTCCGGCGTTCTCGACGCCTGGAGCAGATGCGAGGTCTCGGTGGCGACCCCGCCCATCCAGACCGCGAGGCTCGCCCCGCCCACCATGGTCATCGCCAGCCGGATCTCCTGCGGCCACGGACTCCCCGCGTCGGCCATGTGCGCCCTCCCCCAAGGCTCAGTGCACCGAGCACCTTAGACCGGACGGGCGAACCGATGTACCACCGTTGGTGCCGAAGTTCGTTCGCCCGTAAGGGCAGTTTCATGCCCCTGCAATCAGGTGCCTGGTCGCTGTGCCTGGATACGCGACATCCTCCTTCGGTGCCGGGGGTCGTGCAGCCAGCCGCGCATTTCGTCCTCTGAATGCGGGGGCGTCAGGCGGCGAAGTGCTCCAGCAGGAGGACCTGCGCCTCACCGACGGCGAAACCCAGGACGGCACCGGTCGCGATCAGGATCCATTCGTCCTGCTGGAACGCCGGCCGCAGCAGTCCTTCGAACTCGCGCGGCGACAGCTCCTTCATCTTCGTCACCAGCACGTTCCGGATGTCCATCGCGTCCGTCGCGTAGTCCTCGATGTACCGCATGGTGTCCGGCAGTTTGTCCATGATCTTCTCGGCGATGTTCAGCTTCATGTCCTGATACCGCTTGCTGCCGACGGCGAACACCACCAGCGGTTTCCCGACGCCGACGCGCCGCCCGAGCTGTTCGTCGAGCTGGCGCTGGATGAGCCCGAGCACGCGGTCCGACAGCGGGCCGTGCAGAACCGCCTCGATCACGTTGTGCGGGGTGATGATCTCCTTGGCGATCAGCGCGCCGTACGCCTCCGCGACCTCGCCGCGCCGTTTCAGGAACAGGCCCTGCCAGCGCACGCCGAAGTACCGGCGTTCCTCGATCGGGTAGAAGATCATCCGCAGCGCGAGCCAGTCGGTGAACCAGCCGGTGAAAAGCCCGAACAGGGGCATGATCAGCGGGAACTTGAACAGCACCCACGCGACCATCTGGATCACGCCGATGAGCCCGCCGAAGAAGATGCCGGAGCGGGCGATGAACTTGAACTCCTTGTCGCCGGCCTCCTGGAAGATCCGGTTCAGCAGCCGTTTGTCCTTGACCAGTGCGGTGACCACCATGCCCTTGAGGTCGAATACACTGTCCACGTCGGACTTGATCAGCTCCAGCACGGCCGCGACCATCCGCGGCGTCTCGGCCTGGACGCGCTGGATCACCAGCCGCTGCATGCCCACCGGCAGGGATTCCCACAGCCCCGGCTGATAGTGGGCGGCGACGTCGCGCACGATGTCCTCGACCGCCGCCTGGAGCGGTTTTTCGATCTCCTTGGCGATTCTCTGCGGATCGAGCCTGGCGACGACCTCGGCCGGTTTGATCAGCTGCTCGGTCATCGTGTCGCAGGCGATGCTCGCCATCCGCGCGGCGCGTTTGGGCACGATGCCCTGCCAGCCCAGGAACGGTTTGATGCCGACGAACTCGACCGGCTGGAACATCATCCGGATCGCGACGAGTTTGGTGGTGTAGCCGATCAGGGCGGCCACGATCGGGATGGAGACGTAGAGCGGCCAGTGCTCGCCGAAATCGGCGAGGATCCCGTCGAGGAACGCACCCATGCCGAAATCAGCCGGCGCTCGGGTCGCAGGCCTGCCAGAACTGGGCGCCGAGCCGGGAAATATGGACCGTGCGCTTCACGAACTTGGCCCGCTTGACCGACTTCTCCGCCTCGCGGACGGTCTCGTCGGTCAGCAGGATCTCGTACTGCGTCTCCAGCGCGGGCACCTCTTCGTCCAGCTCGATCAGGCCGAGCCCGATCAGCCTGGTGAGGTAGCCGGGCACCTGGTCCGGCAGTGACACCCCGGCGGCCTTGCCGACGGTGGAAGCGTTGCGGAGCACGAACCGCCCGGCCGCGCCGAGGCTGGTCCGCTCGGCGACGTCGACGGCGGGGAACGGCGAGCCGTCGGAAAGGGCGGAAAGGATCCGGGCCTCATCCGGCGTGAGCTGCCGCAGGATGATCGCGTACAGGTATTCGCGGGCCCGCTCGCGGCCGAAGCCGATGGAGTGGTTGAGCAGTTCCGCCATCGCCGCGCGGAGCGGTTCGAGCTGGGTGCGGGTGTGCACGAGGGTGATGGTCGCCTCGACCGGCCGCGAACCGTTGGTGTCGGGCCGGTTCATCGCGGACGCGGCGGTGAGCGCGGCGTGGTACGGGTCGTCGACCTCGTCGAGACGGCGGCGCAGCTCCGAAAGCAGCTGCCGCTCGCCCTGTTTGACGATCTGCTCCGCGATTTCGACCCCGGGGAGTTTGCGGGTGAACTCGAAGCCCGTGCGGGCGGCCCAGCCCGCCAGCTGTCCCGCGCGTTTGGCGAAAGCGGCCAGGTCTTCACCGGCGGGTCGATCATTGCTCACGGGCACTCCCCTCGCGTTCGCGCTGATGCTACCTGCGAGTAGGCCGAATGGCCGAAATTGTGATCGACGAGGGTGTTTGGATGGTCACCATGAGCTTCACGCGCTGGGGTCCGCCGATCGACGTCCTCCCGCTGTTCGCGCGGGAGGAGCAGGCTCTGCTCGACGTGCTCACCGGTCTGGACGCGGAACAGTGGGCCGCGCCGACGGTGTGCACGGGCTGGGCGGTGCACGATCTCGCCGCCCACATCCTGGGCGGCAAACTCGGCAGGCTGTCCCGCGACCGTGACGGCTACCGGGCGACGGCACCGCGCGAGGGCGAACGCTTCGGGGACTTCATCGACCGGATCAACGGCGAATGGGTGGTCGCGTGCCGTCGGCTGTCCCCCGAGGTGCTGTTCGCGATGCTGGTGGACAGCACCTCGCAGATCGCCGAGATGTGGGGCCGCGCCGACCTCGACGCCGTCGGCGAGCCGGTGAGCTGGGCCGGGGACGAACCGGCGCCGGTCTGGCTCGACGTCGCCCGCGAGTACACCGAGTTCTGGGTGCACCAGCAGCAGATCCGCGAGGCCGTGGGCGCGCGGACGCTGGACGAGCCGGAGTTCCGCGGGCCGGTGATCGATACCTTCATGCGAGCGCTGCCGTACACCCTGCGTGACGTCGACGCCCGCGCCGGCAGGCAGGTCGCCTACACCGTCACCGGCCAGGGCGGCGGGAAGTGGACGGCGCGGCGGACCGCCGGCGGCTGGGAACTCGACCGGGTCGCGCCGACGTCACGCGCGCCGCTGGCCTCGGTGACGACGGACGCGGACACCTTCTGGCGGCTGTGCACCCGGAATCCCGCGGACCGCGCCCGGGTCACCGCCGAGGGCGACGAAAACGTTTGCGCCGCCCTGCTCGGGATGACCTCGATCATCACATCAGGTAACGGCTCACCTTCTCCGGCCGGATGACGAGCCGCACGAGATCGAGGGTCTGGATCCCGGCGAGCTCGCCCGCGTGGGCCGGGTCTTCGAGGTCCCAGTAGCGCTCGGCGAGCCGCGCGGCCAGTTCGTGCGCCCCGCCGGGCTCCACCGTGACGCTGCCGGAGACCGAGACCCAGCGCTCGCGTTCGCCCACCGGGGCGGCCACGATGATCGACGCGCGGGGATCGTCGTCCAGCCGCCGCACCTTCGGCGACTCACGGGGCGTGAACAGCTGGATCGTGCCGTCGTCGGCAGCCTCGAACCACACCGGCCGGACCGGGCCGCCGGCCACGGTCAGGAATCCGTGCAGGGGGCGGCGGAGGAATTCGAGGTCGTCAGTGGTCAGCATGAACTCGATTCAACCCGGCAGACTTGGACGTGCCCATAGGTGAAAGGCCAGATCGCCTGTGTATTCGTCCAACGCGGCGGCCTGGGGAGAGGGCAGTCGATCGGGTGCCCGTGGCCGCGTCGCGGCTCTCCCCTTCTCTAACCTCGGCAAGGTGGACGTCTTCAGCGACCTGATCCGCGGCGTGCGGTCCCAGGGCTCCTTGTTCGGCAGTTCGACCCTGTCCCCGCCGTGGAACCTGCACTTCGTGGACGGCGCGCCGCTGACCCTGTGCGCCGTGCTCACCGGCGCGGGCTGGGTCGTCCCGGAGGACGGCCCGCCCGAGCCGCTTCGCGCGGGCGAGTCGGTCATCGTACGCGGCCCCGCGACGTTCACCTTCGTCGACGAAGTCGGCACTCCGGCCGAACCGATCGCGTGCGGCGAGCACTGCGCGACGCCCGAACAGGGCGGGACCCGGCACCGGCTCGGCTGGGTCGACGACCCGGGTGGCGAGACGACGTTGATCGTCGGCGCGTACCCGGTGCGCGGCGAGATCGGCCGCCCGCTGCTGGACGCGCTGCCCGTCGTGCTGCGCGTGGACGCCGGTGGCGCGGGCGACCCCGTGCTGGAGCACCTCGCCGCCGAGGTCGCCGTCGACGCGCCGGGGCAGCAGGTGGTCCTCGACCGGCTGCTGGACTGGATGCTCGTCTGTTCGCTGCGCGAGTGGTTCGATCGGCCGGGCGGCGAACCCCCGGCGTGGTGGGCCGCGCAGCGGGATCCGGTGGTCGGCGACGCCCTGCGCCTGCTGCACGCGGAACCGGCGGCACCGTGGACCGTCGGCACGCTGGCCGGGCGGATCGGGGTGTCGCGGTCGACGCTGGCCAAACGGTTCGCCGATCTGGTCGGCGAACCGCCGCTGACCTATCTCACCCGCTGGCGTATGACCCTCGCGGCGGATCTCCTCGCCGGACCGGAGCACGCGACCATTTCCGACATCGCCCGCACCGTCGGCTATTCCGACGCGTTCGGGTTCAGCGCGGCGTTCAAACGCGTGCGGGGCGTCAACCCGAGCGAGTTCCGGCGCGGGGTCCCTCAGCGCAGCTGATGCCGCGACTTCTTGGCCTGCTTGCGCAACTGCAGGATCCGGGCGCCGCCGACGAGCGCGACCAGCGTGCCACCGGCGATCACGGAGAACAGCATCGCGACCGCCAGCGGCATGCTCCCGGACATGCCCAGGAAGTGCACGGTGGCCGTGTCCTGGTTCTGCAGGATGAACACGAGCAGGAACACCAGCACGATCAACGCCACGATGACGGCGATCCATGTGCCGCTCACCCGCGTCCGTTTGAGCTTCGGGCCGGCTTCGAATTTACCGCTGTGGCGTGCGCCGCCCGCGGTTTCGGACGGCTTGACGGGAACCTCGGCGGCGCCCTCCTCCGGCTGCGTCATGCAGGACAGTGTCCGCCGAAGCGGGCTTGATCGCGCTCTCAAGCGTCCGAACGGGTGACCTCGTCCGCCGCACGCAGCACCCGCAAGGTGTTCTTCCCGGCCAGTTTCGCGCAGTCCTCTTCGCTCCAGCCGCGTTCCAGCAGCGCGGCGAACAGCACCGGGTACTTCGAAACGTCTTCGAGGCCTTCGGGCAGCGTCGCGACTCCGTCGTAATCGCCGCCGAGCCCGATGTGGTCGACGCCCGCCACTTCGCGCGCGTGCTCGATGTGCGCGACGACGTCGTCGATGCCCGCCTTCGGCTTCTCGGGGCCGCCTCGTTCGGCGGTGAACTTCGTGCGCTGATCGATGTTCCGGTAGTCCTTGCCCGCGGCTTCCATGTCCTGGCGCAGCCGGTCGTCCCACTCAGCGACCTTCGGCGAGATGAAGCCCGGCACGAACGTCACCATCGCGACGCCGTCCTTGGCCGCCAAGGTTTCCAGGACGTCGTCGGGGATGTTGCGGGGATGGTCGTTGACCGCGGTGCAGGAGGAGTGGCTGAAGATCACCGGCGCGGAACTGACCTCGAGCGCGGCGCGCATCGTGCTCGGCGCGACGTGCGAGAGGTCGACCAGCATGCCGATCTTGTTCATCTCGCGGACGACGTCACGGCCGAACTCGGTGAGCCCGCCGTGCTCGGGTTCGTCGGTGCCGGAGTCGGCCCAGGTGGTGTTGTAGTTGTGGGTGAGCGTCATGTAGCGGACGCCGAGGCGGCGCAGGATCCTCAGCACGCCAAGGGATTCGGCGATGCTGTGGCCGCCCTCGGCACCCAGCAGCGACGCGATCTTGCCGTCGCGGAAAGCGGCTTCGGCCTCGTCGGCGGTGTCCACGAGGGCCAGGCGATCGGGGTAGCGCTCGGCCATCTGGTGCACGATCTCGATCTGTTCGAGCACCGCCGTCACCGCGCTGTGGCCCTCGAACTGGCAAGGCACGTAGACGGACCAGAACTGCATCCCGAGCCTGCCTTCGGCGAGCTTCGGGAAGTCGGTGTGCAGATGCGGCTGACGGACCGTGAGATCCGTGCCGGTCACGGCCTCGACCGGGTCCGGGCCGGTCGTGACCCGCAGCTCCCATGGCAGATCGTTGTGCCCGTCCGCGAGGAGGACCCTGTCGAGCAGGGCCTGGGCGCGGACGAGGTCCCCGTTAGTCATCGGACGATGCTACGTTCGCGTCCTTTGCTCTCCCCGCTATGGGTTGAGCCACCCCGCGGCCGCTACCAAACCGTTGCCGGTCACCTGGTGCCCGCCGGGATGGCGATGGACGACGACGTCCGCGCCGCGCTCGCGCAGGTCACGGACGAGCGTCTCCGCCGAGGGCAGCGGCGCCATCGGATCGTGCTCGCCGTTCGACAGGAAGACCCGGGTTCCGGACAGATCGTTCCGCGGCGGGGAAGGAACAGGCGACATCGCCGCGAACAGCACGGCCTCCCTGACTGCGTCCGGGCGGAGCAGGGTCACCGCGGCGGCGATGTTGGCGCCGTTGGAGAACCCGATGGCCACCAGCCGCCGGTCACCGAGGCCGTACTCCTCACGCGAGGCGAGCACGAAGTCGGCCAGCTGGTTCGCTCGGAAGGCGACGTCCTCGTGGTCGAAAACGCCTTCCGCCAGCCTGCGGAACCATCGTGCCGCACCGTGCTCCGACACCGGCCCGGCCGGCGCGAGCAGCGCCGACTCCGGGCTCAGCTGCCGGGCGAGCGGTACGAGATCGTCCGGGCCGCCGCCGGTGCCGTGCAGGAGCAGCAGCACCGGCTCGTCGGGCGCCCCTTCGACGTACTTGTGCTCCAAGGTGCTCATCGCGGGTTGTTCTCGCTCGGCAGGTCCAGCTTCGGCAGCATGGCTTCGATGTCCTCGCGCTTGGGCTCCAGCCACGGCGGCAGTTTCAGCGCGCGACCGAGCTCCAGCAACGGCTCGTCGATCGCGAAACCGGGTTCGTCGGTCGCGACCTCGAGCAGCGTGCCGCCCGGCTCGCGGAAGTAGATCGACCGGAAGTACTGACGGTCCAAAATGGACGTCACGTTCACGCCGTCGTCGATCAACTCGTCGCGCCAGGCGGCCTGGGTGGCTTCGTCCGGAGCGCGCCAGGCGACGTGGTGCACGGTGCCCGCCGCCACCAGCCCACGCGGGGCGCCGGGCGTGACGAGGACGTCGACGAGCGCGCCGGGGCCGCCTTCGCCTGCGGAGAACCGCAGGCGGTTGCCATCCTGGTGTTCGAAGGTCAGGCCGAGGCCCTCGGTCAGCATCCCGGCGGTCGCGTCCTCTCGGGATACCGACAGCGTGACGGAGTGCAGCCCGCGGATGGCGTGCTCGGCGGGGACCAACTTCGTGTCCCACGGGTCACGCGGGTCGCCCTGCGGATGCGCGACGAGCGCGAGTTCGAGGCCGTCCGGGTCGAGGAAGGTGAGCGTCTCCTCGCCGTCGGAGTTGCGGACCTGGCTGGTCTCGACGCGGTTCTCCGCGAGGTGCCGCGTCCACCAGCCGAGTGAGGCCTCCGGCACGGAGAACGACGTCGTGGTCGCCTGGCCGGTGCCGTGACGGCCCTTCGGCGCGTCCCGCCACGGGAAGAACGTCATCAGCGAGCCGGGCTTGCCGGACTCGTCGCCGTAGTAAAGGTGGTACGTGCCGGGGTCGTCGAAGTTCACGGTGGTCTTCACCAGCCGCAGGCCGAGTGCCCGGGTGTAGAAGTCCGCGTTGCGCTGGGGGTCGCCACCGATGGCGGTGACGTGGTGCAGGCCCGAAGTCTTGATCGACATGGTGCCCCTCCTCTGGAGCCGGTGGAGTCAAGCTAACCCGGTAACCTCTCGCGCGCAAGATATATTCCAGGAAGATTTTTGGGTGTACCCTCGCTCGCGTGACAGTGGTGAAACCGGAGGAACCGAACGACGACGAAGTGGTCACGTGGTGGGGCCTGGTGATCGAGGGCTACCTGGCCACGCAGAACAAGCTGATGGGCGAGATCGCCGAACGGTTCGGTCTGGCGCCGGCGTCGTTCGACATCCTGCTGCGGCTCGTGCGCTCACCCGAGCACCGGATGCCGATGACCCGGTTGGCCGTCGAGGCGGCCCTGTCGAGCGGCGGGTTCACCAAGGTCGCGGACCGGCTGGTCGCCGCGGATCTGATCTGCCGCGTGCCCAGCCCGGACGATCGCCGCGTCACGTTCGCGGCGCTCACCGACCACGGTCTCGACGTCGCCGAGAAGGCGCGGGAAGCGTGTGCCGAGATCCTGCGGCGCATCGTCCTGACCCCGCTCGGTGACGGCGCGCACGACCTGGCCGAGGCCATGCGGACCCTGCGCACCGTCAACGGCGGGTGACACGCGGCCTGGCACCCCGCATTCAGAGGACTAAATACGGCGGGACGGGGGCCCGGACCTCGTACATGTCCCGTACCAGTTCCCGGATGACGTTGCGCCGGATCTTCCCGGTCGCCGTCTTCGGCAGTTCGCCCAGCTCGACGATGCTCCGCGGCCGCTTGAAGGACGCCAGCCCGGCCCGGCAGAACTCGATCAGCTCGTCCGCGTCCAGCCTGCCGCCGGGCACACCGACCACGCACGCGACCGGTTTCTCGATGCCGTCGGCGTCGAAGGCGGCCACCACCGCGACCTCGGCGACCGCCGGATGCTGCAGCAGCCTGTCCTCGACCTCGGCGGGCGACACCCAGATCCCACCCGGTTTCAGCATGTCGTTGAAGCGCCCGAGGCAGGTGTAGCTCCCGTCGGCGTTGCGCACGAAGCTGTCACCCGTCCGCAGCCATTCGCCCTGGAAGACTTGCTTCGTCGTCTCGTACCGCGCCCAGTACCCGGTCGCGATCGACGGCCCGGCGACGAACAGTTCACCGGGCTGCCCGTCCGGCACCGGCTCTCCCTGTTCGTCGCGCAGCGCGATCTCGTAGCCCGGCACCGGCACCCCGGTGCTGCCGGGTCGGACCTGACGCGGCCGGTTGGACAGGAAGATGTGCAACGCCTCGGTCGAGCCGATCCCGTCCAGGATCTCGACGCCGAAACGGTCGCGGAACCGTTCGTACAGCACGGCGGGCAGCGGCTCCCCCGCCGAAACCGCTTGGCGCACCGAGGAGAACGTGTCGTCGGGGATGTCGCCGGCGAGCAGCGCGGCGTAGAACGTCGGGACGGCGAAGAACAACGTCGGCCGCTCCGCGCGGACCCTGGCGGCGATCAGCCCCGGGGTCGGCCTCGCGGGTTCGAGCAGGGTCGTCCCGCCCGCCGCGAGCGGGAAGAACGCCGAATTCCCCAACCCGTAAGCGAAGAACAGCTTGGGGACGGAAAGGAACCGGTCGTTCGGGCCGATGTCCAGCACGCCGCGCGCGTACGTTTCGCAGACCGCGCGGATGCTCGCGTGACGATGCATCGCGCCTTTCGGCTTGCCCGTCGTCCCCGACGTGTACAGCCAGAGCGCGGGCGAATCCTCCCAGGTCGGAGCCGGCGCGAAACCATAATCGTCCACTGTGGACAGATCACTCCACTCGTGCGCGCGGACCCCGGACGGCAGTTCGGCCGCCTTGGCCCTGTCCAGCACGACGTCGGTGACCTCCGGCGCCAGCCCGAGCGCGACCGTCGCCTGCGCGGCGAACTCGCCCGAAACACACAGGACCCTGGCCCGGGAATCGGCGAGCAGTTTGCCCAGGTCCAGCCCGGTGACCATGGTGGAAACCGGCACCGCGACCGCTCCGGCCAGCATCGCGCCGAGGATCCCGGTGAGCAGTTCGACGTCGTCGACCATGCAGAACAGGACCCGCTCCTCCGGGCGGACGCCGATCGCCTTCAGTCCCGCCGCGACCCGGCGGCTTTCGGCCGCCAGGCCCGCGTACGTGAGGTTCCGTCTCGGGGAGACGACCGCGGCCTTCGCCCCGCGCCCTTCCGCCAGATGCCGGTCGAGCAGGTAGCTCGCCGCGTTGAAACCGGTGGCAGCAGCGGACACGGGCGCACCTTCTATCGGCTCAGCTCAGGTAAACGTATTCATAGTCGAACGGTTTCCCATTGATGCCCTGACGTGGCGGTGCCACCCAGCTCGCGATCTTTCCTCGCTCGTACACCGGGTGCATCAGCGATCGGACGAAGGTCAGGTCTTCGGGAGTGGGCAGCCACTTGCGTTTGCCGGCCAGCCAGGTCCGCTCGTCGACAACGGTGCCGTCGGGCGTCACATGGTGGCCGGAGTTTATGCCGACTTCGCGATTGAATCCAGGGTGCGGGAGAACGAATCGGAAGTCGATGCCCGCCTCGTCCAGGATCCTGTTCCAGCGGTTGACGCCGGTCTGGCAGTCGGCGCGGTATTCCTCCCGCAGGTCGAGGTTCAGCAGCAGGATGGCCGGGAGTTCCTCGGTCTCCCAGGTGCCGTCGGCCCTCGGCCGGGACAGCGATCCGGCGGCGTCGGTGAGCTTGTGGTCGTCCTTGCGGCGGGCCTCCTGCCAGCGGCCTTTCAGCCCGGCGGTGTAGTAGTTCGCCGCGTTGGTCGACGTCTCGCCGCCGAACAGGTCGAGCGAGACGGTGTAGTGGAAGTTGAGGTAACGCTGGATGACTTCCAGGGGGATCCCGCCGTGCCCGGCGATGTCGAAGGTGTCGTGCTCGCGGATCAGTTCGGCACTGCGGGTGACCACCCGGTCGACCCCCGTGGTGCCGACGAACATGTGGTGCGCCTCTTCCTTGAGCATGAATTCACAAGTGCGGGAAAGCGGGTCGAAGCCGCTTTCCTTGAGGGTGCCGAGCTGGTATTTGCCATCGCGATCGGTGAAATAGGTGAACATGTAGAACGCGAGCCAATCCGCGGTCTCCTCGTTGAAGGCGTCGAGGATCCGGGGCGCGTCCGGACTTCCGGAATTCCGGAGCAGCAATCCTTCCGCTTCGTCGCGGCCTTCGCGGCCGAAGTAGGCGTGCAGCAGATAAACCATCGCCCACAGGTGGCGGCCTTCTTCGACGTTGACCTGGAAGAGGTTCCGCAGGTCGTAGAGGCTCGGCGCGGTGAGGCCCAGCAGCTTCTGCTGCTCGACCGACGCGGGTTCGGTGTCGCCCTGGATCACGATGAGCCGCTGCAGGTCGGCGCGGTATTCGCCGGGCACCTGCTGCCAGGCGGGCTCGCCCTTGTGCTCGCCGAAGCCGATCACCCGGTCCGGATCCGGCTCCGCGAGGAAGATCCCCCACCGGTAGTCGGGCACGTCGACGTGGTCGAAATGCGCCCAGCCGTCCCGGCCGACGCTGACCGCGGTCCGCAGGTAGACCCCCTGCGTCCGCAGCGCGGGGCCCATTTCGCCCCACCAGTCCAGGAATTTCGGCTGCCAGCCCTCCAGCGCCCGCTGGAGGCGCCGATCACCGGAGAGGTCGACGTTGTTGGGGATCTTGGCGTCGTAATCGATCTTGGTGGGCATGGGCTGTTCAAACCCGCTTCCTGTCGAAGACGGCCTTCTGACCGGTCCCGTAGCGACGCAGCGCGCCCTCGGGACCGGATGCGTTCGGACGGGTGAAGATCCAGTTCTGCCAGGCGGCGAGCCTGCCGAAGATCTTGCTTTCCAGCGTCTCGGGGCCGACGAACCGATGGTTCGCCTCCATTCCGGTCAAGGCGTCCGGGCTCAGCGAAGCCCGTCCTTCCAGCGCGATCCGGATCTCGTCCTCCCAGTCGAGGTCGTCCGGTGCGTCGGTGACCAGGCCGAGTTCGTTCGCCTCGGCCGGGCTCAGCGTTTTGCCGCGTACCTCCGCGAGCCTCGTGACGTGATCGGGGTCGCCGAAGAACCGGGATTCTAGGCGGGTCAGGCCGTTGCCCATCGGGAAACGACCGAAGTTGGCTTCCGACAACGTGATCGACGCACGTTCTTCACTGTCTTCGTCATCGAGCGGCGGACCGTCCAAGATGTACTGCCGGTCCGCGGCGAGCGCGAGTTCCAGCAGGAGCCCGGCGTAGCAGCTGCCAGGCTCGACGAGGGCGATCAGGCCGCGGCTGGTGACGTCCAGCCGCTTTAGCGTCCGCTTGAAGTAGTGGACGATTTCGTTGCTCAGGCAGTCTTTCGCGTCGAACACGGCGCGTTCGTGTTCGAGGACCTTCACCGGATCGCCTTCGGTGCGGAGCACCCACGTGCCGAGTTCGGGTTCGTTGGTGCGCAGGCGAAGGATCGCGTCGTCCAGTTCGCGGGTGACGTCCAGCAGCCAGCCGTCGTCGGCATCCGGGCCCTTGACGGTGATCGTCGCGTCGGTCTTGCCGCGGGCGATGTCGACATAACGATGCTTGAGTGGCCTCAGTTCGACGCCTTCCCCGTCGAGCCGCCCGCTCGTCCGCGCGAACTCCTTCGCCCTGGCCAGCACGGCTTCGCGGAAACCCTGCCGCGGCACGAGCTCGTCGACGAGCCGCCAGTCGACAGCGGTGCGCCCTTTCACCCCGTCGGGGCGGGTGGCGAAGACGTCGGCGAGATCCCGCCGCACGCCGCGTTTGTCGACCACCCTGGTGAGCCCGCCGGTGCCGGGCAGGACGCCGAGGAGCGGCACCTCCGGCAGCGCGACGGTCGAGGAGTTGTCGTCGACCAGCAGGATCTTTTCGCAGGCGAGCGCGATCTCGTAGCCGCCGCCGGCACAGATGCCGTTGACCGCCGCGACGTAGACCTGCCCGGAGTGCGCGGCGGCGTCCTCCATGGCGTTGCGGGTCTCATTGGTGAATTTGCAGAAGTTCACCTTCCACTCGTGCGACGACGAAGCGAGCATGCGGATGTTCGCGCCGGCACAGAAGACGTTGTCCTTCGCGCTGGTCACGATGACCACGCGGACCTCGGGATGCTCGAACCGGAGCCGCTGTGTCGCGTCGTGCAACTCGATGTCGACGCCGAGGTCGTAGGAGTTGAGCTTGAGCTCGTAACCCGGTACGAGACCGCCGTCCGGGTCGACATCGAGTTCGAGCCACGCGACGTCGCCGTCGGTGGACAGTTTCCAGTGCCGGTAGCCGCTGGGATGACGTTCGAACGTCACCGATGTGGTCCGCGTCACCCTTCCAATTGTCTACATTGCACCGATTTGCGTCAATGTTGTGTAGAAAGTTGGTCAGCCGTCGTCACCCGGTTGAGCTTCGCCGCCGCCCAGACCACGAACGCCCACAGCAGCAGCGCGGCCGCCGTGTCGGTGTAGATCGTGGCGAACCAGAAGGCCGGGATCTGCGGCACGGCGACCAGGAAGTGGCCGAGGCTCGCGAGGCCGGACAGCGAATAGACCATCAGGAAGGCGAGCGCCCGCCAGTAACGTCCGCGCAGGTAGTCGCGGTAGCCGAGCACGCCGAAGACGGAGAAGAGGACGTACGCGACGACGACCAAGGTGGCGGCCATGCCCACCGAGATCCCCTCGATCTGCGGATAGTCCGCCGCCCTGAGCACGTTGTGCGCGTAGTGCAGCGTAGTGGACAGCAGCGTGAAGGCCAGGATCAGCCGTAACGCGGCGAGTCCCTTGTCCTGAAGAGTTTCCATGTTCGCCCCCTTGGCGACTTGATAGATCGCTCTAGCGAGAGAGTAGACCATGGCGGGAGAGAGATGAAGGGACCTTTGCTACCGCCCGGGGGTGTGGGGAAATAGAGACGTCGAGTGTCCCTATTCCCACACACCCCTCACCCCGCGTAGCGACACTGACCGACCGTGTGGATTTTGGGACGTCAGATGTCCCGAAACCCACACAGTCACCGGAGGCGGCCCGAGCCGCTGCGCGCACGGAAGCAAGGGACCTTTGCTACCGCCTGGCGCCCGGCCTCGTCCTCCGAGCGCAGGTTGCGAAAGCGGCTTTCGCGACGCCCTCCACCGCCGAAGCGCGACCGAAGCGCGGTGACACATCAGGGAAGAGCACGCCCCACCCCTTCAGCTCTCAAAAATGTCGGTGGGTGCGCGTAGAGAAGGAGGAGTGCCCGAAGCGACCGTGCCCCTGATCGGGGTCGAGAACCTCAAGATGCCCGAATGGGCCACGGTCGACGAGACCGTGGCCGCGGCGGGGATGGTCAAGGCCATCCGCACGCTCCCGTCCGCCGTGGCCATCGTGCTGCGGCTGGCCTGGCGGACGTCGCCGCGGCTGACCTTGCTCGCCGGCGTCGTCCACCTCCTTTCCGGCTGTGTCACGGCCTTCGGCCTGCTGGCCACGGCGAACGTGTTCATCGCGCTGCTGGAGAACGGGCCGACGCCCGAGAGGGTGCTGCACTCGCTGCCCGCGCTGCTGATCGTCGTCGGCACGTACGCGTTGCGCGCGCTGCTCGACACGGCGGTGGCCGCGGTCGAGGGCGCGCTCCGGCCGCGCGTCGTGACTTCGGCGGGCGACGAGGTCACCGCCGCGATGGTCCGCGTCCACCTGCTGGCCTTCGAGGACGCGGACTTCCGGGAGCTGGCGAGGCAGGGCGCGCGGTACGGGGTCCGGTCGATCGAGATGAGCCTGCGCCGGCTCGCGGATCTGACGTCGGCGCTGATCTCGCTGGTCGCCGCGCTGGTGGCGGCGGGCCTGCTCAATCCGTGGCTCGCGCCGGTGCTGCTGCTCGCGGCGGTGGCCGACGGCTGGGCGGCGGCGAAGGTCGCGAAGCTGAACTACCGGCATTATCTCGACACCGTCGGCCGCAACATCCGGAAAGGGATCGTCGAGGAGGTCGCGACGTGGCGCGAGTTCGCGCTCGAACGGCACGCCCTCACCCTCCAGGAGCCGTTGCTCGGCGAGTACCGGCGGATCACCGACAGCTTGATGCGCGAAGAGGTCCGGCTCGCGCATCGCAGCAACATGGTCCGCCTGACCGGGCGCGCGGCGGCCGGTGTCGGCACCGCGATCGCGTATCTGGTGCTCGGTCTCCTGCTCTACTCCGGGCAGATGGAGCTCGCCCTCGCCGGGACGGCCGCGCTCGCCATGCGGACGGCGTCGAATTCGCTGTCCATCACGATGCACGCGGTGAACTCCTTGTACGAGGAGTCGTTCTACATCGCCTTCTTCAATCGGCTGCTGGTGGAGTCCGAGAAACGGGGCCCGGCGAAGGGCGGGGTCGCGGCTCCACCGGATCCGGCGGAGATCCGGCTGGAGAACGTCGGTTTCACCTACCCCGGCCAGGAGAACCCCGCACTGCGCGAGGTTTCACTGACCATCCGGCGCGGCGAGGTGGTCGCCCTCGTCGGGGAGAACGGTTCGGGCAAGACCACGCTGGGCAAGCTGCTCACCGGGCTCTATCCGCCTTCGGAGGGAAAGGTGTACTGGGACGACGTCGATCTGGCCGGCGCCGATCACGAGTCGGTGCACGCCAACATCGCCGTCATCGCCCAGGATCCCGCCGAATGGCCGATGACGGCGGAGCACAACGTGACCGTCGGCAGGCTCGGCCGGGAAGACCCGGAGCGCGCCGCGTGGCACGACGCGATCACCTCCTCCGGCGCCGAAGAAGTGATCGATTCCTTGCCCGCCAAAGAGAAAACGGTGCTGTCCAAGAAGTTCAACGACGGGCGGGACCTTTCGGGCGGGCAGTGGCAGCGGATGGGCATCGCCCGCGGGATCTACCGCGACGCCGCCGTCCTGGTCGCCGACGAGCCGACGGCCGCCCTCGACGCGAAGGCCGAGGCCCGGGTCTTCGCGGGGCTGAGGCACGCGAGCGCTTCCGGGGCGGGCAGGCGCACGACGATCCTGGTGACCCATCGGCTGGCCAACATCCGCTCCGCGGACCGGATCCTCGTGCTGGAGAAGGGACGGCTGATCGAGCAGGGCACGCACGCCGAGCTCATCGAGGAAGGAGGCGTCTACCACGAGCTTTACGAGATCCAGGCCCGTGCGTATCGCGGCGAGTGAGCGGGTAACCGGTGGACGGCAAGGACCCGATCCATCGGAGGGAACCATGTCCGACCAGGAAGACCGCGAAGCAGCCGACGGCCCGAGCCCGGCCGACGCCTCCGAAGAGGCTGTCCAGCTCAGCAGGCCCGACGGCGGCGAACCGGGCGACACCGAACCGGAGGAGGTCGCCGAAGACGAGGGCATGCAGCGGGCCGCCGGGCCGGAGAGCCAAGCCGTCCACGTCGAGGACGCGTAGCCGTTTCCGGCTTCGGCGGTCACACTGTCCTGATGCCGGAGAAGATCGCCGAAGTGAACGGCATCCAGCTGTGCCACGAGACGTTCGGGCCGCCGGATGGCAGGCCGTTGCTGATGATCATGGGTTTGGCGTCGCAGATGATCTGGTGGGACGACGAACTCTGCGAGAACCTCGCGGCCGAGGGGTTCTACGTCATCCGCTACGACAACCGGGACGCCGGCCGGTCCAGCCGGATGTCCGGCCGGGCGAACCTGCCGCTCGCGTACGCCCTGCGCGTGGCGCCGTACTCCCTGGCGGACATGGCGGGTGACGCCGCCGGGCTGCTGACCGAACTCGGCGTCGAGAGCGCGCACGTCGTGGGCGCGTCGATGGGCGGGATGGTCGCGCAGACGCTGGCCATCGAGTACCCGTCGCGGGTGCGGTCGCTGACGTCGATCATGTCGACCACCGGCAACCGGTTCGTCGGGCGGCCGAGCGCCAAGGCGACGGCGATGCTGCTTTCGGCGCCTCCTCGCGGCCGAGAGGAGTACGTCGATTCGCTGGTGCGCACCTTCCGAGTCATCGGCTCGCCCGGCTACCCCTTCGACGAGGCGCGGATGCGGGAACGCGCGGAACGGTCCTTCGATCGCGGCGTCGATCCCGGCGGGACCGCGCGGCAGCTGGCGGCGATCGTTTCGAGCCGGGATCGCTTCCGCGCGTTGCGGAAACTCGAAGTGCCCGCACTGGTCGTGCACGGTTCGAAGGATCCGCTCGTGCACGTTTCCGGCGGCCGGGCGACGGCCCGTGCGCTGCGGGAGTCCGAAGTGGACATCGTCCCCGGCATGGGGCACGACCTCCCGCGCGCGATCTGGCCGCGGCTGACGCGCGGTCTGGTCCGGACCGCCGACCGCGCCGACGTCAAGACCCGGCGAGCGTGATCGAGCCCAGATGCGAGAAATGCGCCGCCACCCGTGAACCCGGGCGCACGTCGACCGCGTCGGTCATCCCGCCGGTGAGCACGATCCAGCCAGGCTCCAGCGCGAGCCCCCGAGCGCCGAGGGTGTTGGCCGCCAGCGCCAGCGCTTCCGCCGGATGTCCCTGCACGGCCGCGCCGGTGGCGGTGTCGACGATCGCACCGTCGACCTCCAGAAGCGCCGCTTCCAGCGAAAGATCCACTGTGGACGGCTCGACGCTGACCGGGCCCAGCGTGAAATACGCCGAGAAACCGTTGTCCGCCACGGCGTCCGGCAGCTTGCCCCGGTAGTCGCGGTAGCGGCTGTCGACGATCTCGATGCCGCCGTGGACCCGGTCCACCGCCGCCATCGCGGTCGCCGCGGTGACACCGGGGCCCGCGAGCCGGTCACCCAGCACGAAAACCAGCTCGGGCTCCGCACGCGGGTGGATCAGCGACGGCACCGGGACGCCGGCGGGCAGCACCATCGCGTCGGTCAGCCACGCGAGCAACGGCGAGTCGATCCCCATCCGCCGCTGCATCGCCCGCGAGGTCAGGCCCAGCTTGACGCCGATCACCGTCTCGCCGCGCGCCCGCCGAAGCCGCAGCGCCTCGTCCTGGATCGCATAAGCGGTGTCGACGTCCAGAGCGGGCCACGTGTCCGTCAGTGGCTCGCGTTCTTCCCCGGACAGCAGCGCTTCCGCCGCCTCACGCACACCAAGGCTCACGGCCGTTCCTCCCCGGAGAACTTCGCGGTGACACTGCCGAGCCCCGCCATCGTCGCGACGACGGTGTCGCCGGGACTCACCGGGATCGCGCGCGTCATCGAACCCGGCAGCACGACGTGTCCCGGTTCGAGCGCGACACCGAGCGGCCCGACCGTGTTCGCGAGCCACACCAGCGCGTTCACCGGTGAGCCGAGTACCGCGCCACCCGCCCCGGTCGCCGCGATCTCGCCGTTCTGGTGCAGGACGCAGCCCACCAGCCGCAGGTCGATGTCGCCGATCGCGGTCGGCCTGCTGCCGAGGACGACACCGCCCGAGGACGCGTTGTCCGCGATCGTGTCGACGATGCTGATCTTCCAGTCCTGGATACGGGAATCGACGATCTCCAGCGCCGGGACGACGAAGTCCACCGCCCGCAGCGCGTCCGCCACCGTGACGCCGGGGCCGCGCAGCCGTGAGCCGAGCACGAACGCGATCTCCGGCTCGATCCTCGGCTGCAGGAAGCCGCCGATCGGGATCGGCTGGTGTTCGAGGTGGAACATCGAGGCGGTCAGATGGCCGTAGTCGGGCTGGTCGACGCCCATCTGCCGCTGCATTGCGGCGGACGCGAGACCGACCTTGTGCCCGCGCACCTCGTCGCCGCGTTCGGCCCAGTGGCGGACGAGCCGCTGCTGGATGCGGTACGCGTCCTCCAAGGTCGCGGCGGGATACGTCTCGATGAGGGGCGCGATCGGCTTGCCGGTCTCGTACGCGCTGAGCAGCGCGGCCGCGGCCTCCTGCAGCGTGCTGGCGTCCATGGGCTCCTTCCGACAGCCGAACTCTGCCCCGTCGCCTGTGCCCGCACAAGACGCCCGTTCCACTGGCCGGTACGCACGGATTAGGCCGAAAGGGTCTCGCACGCCCCCGATCATCACCTAGCCTGCACCCATGTCCGATTGGACGCTCTCACGGGCGAAGGCCAGGATCGACCGCCGCGAAGAGCTCGACGAGCTCACCGCGCGCATCCGCTACGAGGTGCGGGTGCACCTCAACGAGCCCACCGCGCACAACGCCTACGACGAGCTGACCGACATCTTCGCCATCGGGCACGCGGAGTGTTCGGCACTGCTGAAGCACCGCCGTGTCCTGCCGCTGTGGGAGCGGCTGCTGCTCCAGCGCTACACCCGGCGTCTCTACGGCAAGGCGGTCTCGGCGACCGTCGGTGACCTCCCCGCCGACGCGGGGCCGGCGCCCGCGGCCGCGTTCGGCCCGGAGATCGCCTCCCTGACCCCGGATTCCGGTGACACGGGGGCGAAGTTCGACCTGCAGGGCCGCGGCCTGGTCAACGTCTTCCGGATCGCCGCCGGGCGGCACGGCGAGATCTGGCCGGACCGCCATGACGTCGCGACGACCTCCGCGCGCAGCGTCCTCACCTGCTCCGCGGTCTTCCTGCGCCGCCGCGCCTGGCACGTCGTCTGGCCGGTGTATCGGGTGCGGGGGCTGCGGCTCTGGAAGCTCTAGGAATGCGCTGCCACCTGCCGTCGTTGAACCCGGTATGACCGATCGCGCCACCGAGATCCTCGCCGGATCGAAGACGATCGCCGTCGTGGGGCTGAGCCGCGATCCGGCCAAGGCCTCGCACGGGGTCGCCGCCGTGCTGCAGGCACACGGGTTCCGGATCATCCCCGTCCATCCCTCGGCCGACGAGCTGCTGGGCCAGAAGGTCTACCGCTCGCTCACCGACATCCCGGAGCCCGTCGACATCGTCGACGTCTTCCGGCCGTCCGAGGACACCCCGCCGATCGCCGAACAGGCCGTCGCGATCGGCGCGAAGGCGCTCTGGCTGCAGCAGGGCATCGTCTCCGCCGAGTCCCGCCGGATCGCCGAAGAAGGCGGGCTGGCTTACGTCGAAGACCGCTGCACCGCCGTCGTCCGAGCGGTCGCGAATCTGTCTGTGCGTTAGAAACGTACTTCGCCACGAACCCTCGCCGCGATTTTCCGGCGGGGGTTCGTTCATATCCGTGAACAAAAGAATGACCTTTGAAGTCATACACCGATTCTGATCAGCCGAACGAATTGGTCCAAACCGGTGATCTTGACCGGAAGCCTTCGAGCTGGGAAAACTTGTCCGGTCGTCAGTTTGTTAAGAAACCTTCCCAAGGGTGGGGCGAGCTGTTAACGTCCGAATCCGCTTAGCGGAAACAGGTGCCGATCACCGGCACCCCGGTCCATCGGAGGGCGAAGTGGGCACACCCCGCTCCCTGGATTCCAGTGGCACACTCGAGCGCGGACTCGCGGTTCTCGAGCATGTGGGCCAGAACCAGGAGATTTCCACCAACGCGATCGCCCGGCAACTGGGTCTCTCCCGGAGCGCGGCCTACCGCATCGTCGGCACCCTCAAGAATCTCGAATACCTCGAAGCCGATCGCACCACCGGCCGCGTGCGGCTCGGCACCCGGCTGGTCGAACTCGGCGCCCGCGCGATGGCCGCGACCGACCTCCACCGCTGCGCGCCGCGTTATCTCGCGTCGCTCGCCGAACGCAGCGGCGAGACGACCTATCTCGCCGTCCCGGACAACGACACGATGGTCTACGTCGCCACCGAACGCAGCGCCAACGCCGTCACCCTTGCCTGCCGCCTCGGCACCCGCCGCCCGCAGCACGCGACGTCGCTGGGCAAGGCGTGGCTGGCGGCACTGCCCGAACAGGACCGCGTCGAACGCATCCGCCGGATGAAACTCGACAGTCTCACGCTCAAGACGATCAACGATCCGGCCCGGCTCCTCGACGACCTTGCCAGGACCAGCCGCCGCGGCTGGGCCGTGGACGACGTCGAGAACGAACCGGACGTGGGCTGCGTGGCGGCCGCCGTCCGCGACCACACCGGACGGCCGATCGCCGCGATCAGCATCGCGGGCCCCGCCGGCCGGGTGCTCCGCCGCACCGACGAACTGGGCGCGACGGTGGCGGGCACCGCGGCCGCGCTGTCGCTCCGGCTGGGTTACGTCCGCGCGCAAAGGGCCTGACGTGGGCTGGGTCCAGGACTACCAGCCGGCGGGCGGGCTCTGGCCGTCCGCCGCGCTGGCGGCGCTGCCGATCATCGTGCTGCTGGTGACGCTGGGAGTCCTGCGCCGGTCGGCGCAGCTCTCGGCGGCGCTGGCGCTGATCACCGCGCTGCTGGTCGCGGTACTGCTGTATCGCATGCCCGCCGGGCTCGCCTTCGATTCCGCGGCCATGGGTGTCGTGTTCGGGGTGTGGTCGGTGGCCTGGATCGCGTTCCACGCCGTGTACTTCCACAACGTCACCGTCGCGACGGGACGATTCGACGACATCAAGGCGGTCCTCGCCGGGTTCAGTGAGGACCGCCGCCTCCAGGCGCTGCTGATCGCGTTCGGCTTCGGGGCGCTGCTGGAAGGGATCGCGGGCGGCGGCTCGCCGATCGCGATCACCGCGGCGATGATGGCCGCGCTCGGTTTCCCGCCGGTGAAGGCGGTCGTGCTCGCGTTGCTGGCGAACACCGCGCCGGTCGCGTTCGGCGGCCTCGGCAATCCGCTGATCGTGCTCGGCAGGCTGACCGCGCCGATCCTCGGCATGAAACAGGAGCAGGCGACGGAACTGTTCTCGTCGATGGTCGGCCGCCAGCTCCCGTTGCTGGCCCTGATCGTCCCCGGTTTCCTGATCGTGGTCCTCGCGGGCTGGAAACGGATGATCGAGGTCTGGCCCGCCGTGCTGACGGCCGGGCTGTCGTTCGCGGTCATGCAGTTCGTCACCTCGAACTTCATCAGCCCGAGCCTCGTCGACGTCGTCGCCGCGCTCGCCGCGATGGCCTCGCTGTGGATCTTGACGCGGTTCTGGCAGCCGTCGGCGGTCTGGCGTTTCGACGGCGAGGAACCGGTGAAGTCCGGGGCGAGCCTCGGCGCGGCGAAAGCCCGACGCGGCGCGCTGTACGCGTGGGCGCCGTACATCATCCTGATCGCGGCGATCTTCCTGTCCCGGATCGGCACGATCTTCAAGAACCTGCCGGAATGGCTGGACCTGACGAAGCTGCTGCACAAGGCCGACTGGGTGTTCGCGTGGCCGGGACTGCACAAGGAGGTCGTCCAGCACGCGCCGATCACGCCGAAGGACACCCCGTACGCGGCGACGTTGACCGTCGATTTCCTTTACTCGCCGGGAACGGTGGCCCTGATCGCGGCGATCGTGGCGGGCTTCCTGATGGGGGCGAAACCGCGGCTGCTGCTGGCGACCTACCGGCGGACGCTGCACCAGATGCGCTGGGCGCTGGCGACGATCTTCATGATCCTCGCGATCGCGTTCGTCATGAACTACTCGGGTGCGACGCAGACACTCGGCCTGGCGCTGGCGACCACCGGGGTGCTGTTCCCGTTGTTCTCGGCCTACATCGGCTGGCTGGGGGTGTTCCTCACCGGATCGGACGCGTCGACGAACAGTCTCTTCGGGCCGATGCAGGTGATTTCGGCTCAGCAACTGCACGTCGACCCGATCCTCGCCGGTGCCACCAACACCTCGGGCGGCGTGATGGGGAAGATGATCTCGCCGCAGAACCTGTCCATCGGCGCCACCGCGATCGGGCGATCCGGGCAGGAGGGCGCGCTGCTGCGGCAGACCTTCCTGTGGTCGGTCGTGCTGACCGCCGTGGTCGGGGGCATCGCGTTGCTTCAGGCGACCGTGCTGGAGTTCATGATCCCGTCGTGAACGGGAATGCAGGAATGTCCACAATGGTCACCCGATCTTTACCGGCCATTGGGCTGGATGGATGAACGCCAGGTTCGTTCACCGGAATGGGAACTACCGTTGTCCTCATGCCCATGACGCTGATCAAAGGAACGTTCCAGCTCGTCGGAGCCTCACCGGACGGCGATTCGGTACGGTTCTATCCCGAAGATCCCCAGGCGACCAAGAAGGCGGGCCTGAAGGTCCGGCTCAATTCGCGGGGCGGGATGCAGCTTCGGCTCGACGCGATCGACGCGCTCGAAACGCATTACCAGGCCAGGGGAACCGGCGGGATGTGGCATCAGCCCGCGGAATTCGCCGACGCCGCCGCGGCGAACCTGCTGAAGGCCCTCGGCTTCAAGACGGTCGAACGCGATGAACGGGGAACGGTCACTTCGTCGACGCCGATCAAGGTACCCGGTCACATACTGACGCGATTCGCCGACAAATACGGACGGGCGGTGGCGTTCGCCTTTCCCGGACAACGGCCGGGACGGTCGGCGGACCTTTCCAAGGTCCATCTCGACGTCAAAACGCTGAAGAACTCCGCGAACTACCGGCAGGTCGCGGACGGGCTCGTCTACCCGACGTTCTATTCACTGCTTTACCCCGATCTGCGTGACGCCTTGGCCGAAGCGGCGGTCGAAGCGCGCCAGAACGGACTCGGGCTGTGGCCTCAGGACGTCACGAACTCCGGGTTCAAGCTCTCGTCGCGTCGGCAACTGGCCGACGAACTGGTGATCCTGCCGAAACTGTTCCGCAGGCTCGTCGACTACCTCGCGCTCGACGAAAGCGGCGGGGTCTCGCTGAGCGGCTTCTCCGACTTCCTCGATTCCCGCGACGACCGCCTGTTCACCGTCCCGGACGGGCACGCCACGGAATTCGAGACCTTGGTGAGCGTGAAGCGGCAGACCGTGAGCCTGACGATCGAGCCCGAGCGGATCGTCTTCATCGAGGCCTGAACCATGCCCCGTGTCGGCAAAAACACCGTACCTCCCTCCCCCTCCGCCGTGCTCATCTGAAAGGTGGGAGAGGGAGCCGATGCGAGGACACGGTTCACGACGGCCGGAGGAGGCCGGCGGGCGGATGGAGACGGCTTCGAAGCTCGTCGACGCCATCCGCGTCCTGGTCGTGCGCTACTGCCGGGCGCGGATCGGCCGCCGCGCGGGCACCTACGACATCGCCGACGCGATCGCGAAGGACAGCTGCCGCGAGATCTTCGCCGGGGCGGCCGGCGCTCCCGCGCTCCTCAGGTTCGCCTACGACGTCACGCACGGCCTGGTGGACGACTTCCACCGGACCACCGCCGAGCTGCCGAACCCGCTTTCCGGGCTGCCGGGCCAGCAGCGCGAGATCATGGTGCTGCGGTCGCTCGTCGGGCTTTCCGCCGACGACACCGCGCTGGCGCTCGGCTGCTCCGTCCAGGCCGTCCGGCTGGGGCAGCACCGGGCGCTGAGCGCGTTGCGTCCTGCCCCCGCCTGACGCGTTTCGTCCTCGGGATGCGGTAGTTCGTGGCGCGAACTACCGCGTCCAGAGGACTAATCGCGGCGGGTGCACTCCGCGGCCCGGTTCAGCAGCAGGGTGCGCTCGCGGTCGTTCCCGGTCATCTCGGCCGCGCGCTCGAACTCGGCGCGGGCCTCGTCGAGGCGGCCGAGCTTCGCCAGGAAGTCGCCGCGCACACTCGGCAGCAGGTGGTACGACTTCAGCGCGGGCTCCGACACCAGCTTGTCGACGACCTCCAGCCCCGCCTCCGGACCGACGGCCATCGACAGCGCCACCGCCCGGTTCAGTTCGATCACCGGCGACGGGTTCAGCTTCCCGAGCCCTTCGTACAGGACGGCGATGCGTGCCCAGTCCGTCTCGTCGCCCGTTCGCGCCCGCGCGTGACAGGCGGCGATGGCGGCTTGCGCCGCGTAGACGCCGAAAGCGCCGTCCGCCAGCGACTCGGCGAGCTCCAGCGCGGCGAGACCACGGCCGATCAGGAGCCGGTTCCATTTCGTCCGGTCCTGATCCATCAGCAGCACGGGTTCGCCGTTCGGCCCGACGCGCGCGGCGGCTCGCGACGCCTGGATCTCCATCAACGCGACGAGCCCGTGCACCTCGGGTTCCCTCGGCATCAGCCCGGCCAGGATCCGGCCGAGCCGCAGTGCCTCTTCGCACAGCGCCGGTCGCATCCAGTCCTCGCCCGCCGTCGCCGAATAGCCCTCGTTGAAGATCAGGTAGATGACCTCGAGCACCGAGGACAGGCGCGCGACCCTGTCCTCCCCCTCGGGCACCTCGAACGGCACCTTGGCGTCGCCGAGCGTCTTCTTCGCCCGGACGATCCGCTGCGCGATGGCGGTCTCCTTGGCGAGGAACGCCCGCGCGATCTCGTGCGTTTGGAGCCCGCCGATCATCTTCAGCGTCAGCGCCACCCTGGCCTCGGTCGACAGCACCGGATGACAGGCGGTGAACACCAGCCGCAGCAGATCGTCCTCGATATGGTCGTCGAGACCGGCGGTGAAGTCGGGATCCTCCTCGAACTCCAGCTCGCGGCCGATCTCGCCGAGCTTCTTCTCGTACCGCTCGTTGCGCCGGAAGGTGTCGACGGCGCGGCGTTTCGCCGTGGTCATGAGCCAGGCGCCCGGGTTCCTCGGGACGCCCGACTCAGGCCACTGTTCGAGCGCGGCGACCAGCGCGTCCTGCGCCAGTTCCTCCGCGAGTCCGACATCGCGCGTCATCCGCGCGAGGCCGGCGATGAGGCGGGCCGATTCGATCCGCCACACCGCGTCGATCGCCGAACGGGGGTCTGCTGTTGCCGTCACGCCGACCAATCAACAACGTCGGCGCGACGACCGCAACCACTAGTTCGCTCCGGTCTGCTCCCGCAGCTTCTGCTCGCGCTCGACGATCTCCGGTGTCGCGTTGTCGAAGTCCTCCAGCTCCGCGATGCGGCGGATTTCGATCTCGCCCTCGCGGAACGGCGCGCGCTTCATCCATTCGAGGACCTCGGCCCTGTCCTTGACCTGCAGGATCCAGAAACCCGCGATGAGCTCCTTGCTCTCGGCGAAGGGCCCGTCGACGATCCTGGCCTCGTTGGTGCCGGAGTACTGGACGCGGAAACCCTCGGCGCTGGGGAGCAGGCCTTCACCCGCGAGCATGACGCCGGCCTTCACCAGTTCCTCGTTGAACTTCCCCATCTCCTGAAGGTCCTCGGCGCTCGGCTGCGCACCGGCCACGTCGGTCTTCTCGTCGCTCTTGACGATCACCATGAACCGCATCTCGTGTCTCCGTTCCCGGCGGGGCTCGTCCCTGCCACATCTACGCGTCGATCGGGCATCCCCGGTTTCGACACGGTCCCCGAACTTTTTCCGCGGATATTCGAACAGCCGGAAAATCGCAGGTCAAGGCCCATGAGAGGATGTTCCCTCGTGGCAGCACTCCCCCAAACCCTCCGCTCCGCCCTCGACGAAGAGCTGGGCAAGTACCCGCAGAACAGGCTGACGCAGTCCGTCGAGCGGCTCAGCACGCGCTACCGCGAGAACAACCCCGCGAGCGCGCCCATCCTCTCTTCCGAGGTCGACATCGCGGCGTACGCGGGCTACCGGATGCCTGCCACGTACGCGGCCGTACACGCCGTTCTCACCGAAGCCGCCCTTCGCGCTCCTGGGTTCGCTCCCCGGACGCAGATCGACGTCGGCGGCGGGACCGGTGCCGCGATCTGGGCGGCGGCCGGCGTGTGGCCGTCGCTGGAGGAAAGCACCGTCGTCGAGCAGGTCCCGGGCGCGATCGCGCTGGGGCGGCGGCTCGCGGGGACCGCCGGCGACAAGGCCGTCCGGGGCTCGACCTGGCGACGTGGCCTGATCGACCCGGCCGCGCCCGCGCCGGAGGCCGATCTGGTGACCCTCTCCTATGTCCTCGGGGAGCTGCCCGAAGCCCGCAGGGCCGACGCCGTCCGCTGGCTGTCGGCGAAGGCCGGGATGCTCGTCCTGATCGAACCCGGCACCCCCGCCGGCTACGAACGGATCGTCGAAGCGCGGGATCAGCTCGTCGGGCTCGGGCTCTCCCTGGTCGCGCCCTGTCCGCACGAAGGCGCGTGCCCGATACCGCGCGGCAAGGACTGGTGCCATTTCTCCGCGCGTCTCCCGCGCACCGGCCTGCACCGCCAGCTCAAGTCGGGAACGCTCGGCTTCGAGGACGAGAAGTTCTCCTACGTCGTCGCGTCGCGCACGGCACCGGAACGCGCCGAAGCCCGCATCCTGCGGCATCCGGCCAAACGCAAGGGCATGGTGGGCCTCTCCCTCTGCGCCGGAGCCGGGCTCACCGAAACGATCGTCACCAAACGGCACGGCATGGCCTACCGCGCGGCCCGTGACGCCGAATGGGGCGACGCCTGGCCCGATCAGTCCACAGTGGACTGACGAGCTCGTCGCGCCTGATCGCCGACGGCGGCGAGCAACGCGCCGAGCGCCGGATTGTCGTTGCTCCGCCGCCACATCAGTTCGAGTTCGACCGGGCGGTTCGCGACACCGTCCACCGGACGGAGCACCACCCCCTCGAAGCGCAGCGCGGCCGCCGCGGCCGGCACCAGCGCGACCCCGAGCTCCGCCTTCACCAGCGCGAGCACCGTATGCACCTGACAGGGGTATTGCGTGTACTCCGGCAGCACCCGGGCGGCGCGGAACACCGCCACGAGCAGATCGTGGAAGTAACGGCCCTCCGACGGCGAGTACATGATGAACGGCTCGCCGTCGAAGTCGCGGACATCGGGATTCTTCTTGCGCCGCGCCAAAGGATGCGCCGACGGCAACGCCGCCAGCAGCGGCTCCCGCCACAGCGACAGGGTCACGATGTCGGCCCCCGTGACCGGCGGCCGGACCATGCCGAGATCGATCCCACCCGCCAGCAACTCCTCCACCTGCGCCGCCGTCACCATTTCCAGCAGCACGAGATCGATGCCGGGTACCTCGGCGTTCGCCACGGCGATGACGCGTTCGAGGTAGGAATACGCCGCCGTGGCGGTGAAGCCGAGCTTGACGACCCCGGCCTCGCCTTTCTTCGCCCGCCGGGCGTACAGCGTCGCCTCTTGCACCGAACGAAGGATCTTCCTCGCCTCGGCGAGAAAAACCCGTCCTGCCGGGGTCATCCGGACCGTGCGGTGCGTCCGGTCGAACAGCTCGACCCCCAGTTCGCGCTCCAGCAACTGGATCCGCCTGCTCAACGGCGGCTGGGTCATCGAAAGCCGCTCCGCCGCCCGGCCGTAGTGCAGTTCCTCGGCCACCGCGACGAAACTCACCAGCTGCTCCAGGGAAAACACCCAGCCAGTCTAGGTATCACCGAAGGGCGGGCAAGCGCCGAATCGGTATCGTTCAGCGCGGGATTTCCACTGTGTGGTCGATGATCCCGGTCGCCACGGAGAGGATCTTGCGATTGTTGCTCCGCGCGTAGGCGCGCAATACGCCGAACGCGTCGTCCACCGAAACCCGGAGCCGCTCGGCGAGAACGCCTTTCGCCTGCTCGATGATCACCCTGCTGTTCAACGCCGCCTGGAGCTGCGCGGTGATGATCTCCTGCCGCTGCCACATCCGGTGATGCAGGATGCCGATCGTGGCGATGTCCGCGAGCGCCTGCCCCAAGCACAATCCGTCGTCGTCGAGCGACGCGGGCCGGGTGTCGAACAGGCTCAGCGCACCGATCACGTCTTCCCGAAGCCGCATCGGCAAGGCGTACACGGAGCGGAATCCGGCGTTTTCCGCCTCTCGGGAGAACTTCGGCCAGCTTCCGCCCGCCCGCGCCAGATCCGGGCAGTCCACCGGCTCGGCGCGCCGGTAGCAGTCCAGGCACGGCCCCTCCGAGTTCCGTAGCTGGAACAATTCGAGCAGGCGGGTCTTTTCCTCGGACGCGGCGACCATGGTGAGGGTGCCGTGCTGGTCGGCGAGCACCAGCCCGGCGGCAGGGACACCGAGTAGTTCGACGCATCCGCAAGCGAACAGATCGAGGAACTCGACGAGGTCGAAGTCGTCGACGAGGGTGTCCGCCAACTGGACGAAGGTCTCGCGCAAGCCGGCCGTCAGGTCGATCATCGTTTCTGCTATCTCCTCAGGCTCACGCCCGTCATGGTTCGGACCGGAACGTGACCCGGCGAAGCACCACGTCCATGGCCACCTCGTCGAGCCTCCGGTCGTTGGCGTAGGCATAGGCACGCAAGCGCGCGAGCGCGTCCGCGAGCCCGACGCCGAGCTGGACCGACACCATGCCCGCGGCCTGATGCACCCGGTCGCGATGGCCGGTGAATCGGCGATCGATCAATCCGGCCAGCCCCGGCTTACCCGTGCCTGCCTCGGCGATGGCGAGGGTGATCACCGCATCGGCGCAGACGAGTGCTTGCGCCCTGCCCTCCCTTGACAGGGACCCGGCGAATTCGCGATAGCAGTCGACAACGCCCACTTTGATCGCACCGGCCTGAATCGGCACCGCGATGATCGATTTCACGCTTCGGTCAATCGCCTCCGGCGCGAACATCGGCCATCGGAGTGCCGCCTCCGAACTGGTCAAATCGGTTACTACGACGAGCATACCGCCGCGCGCCACTTCCAGCGCGGGACCTTCGCCAAGGGTGAACTGCAGATCTTCCAATTCGCGGCTGCGTTCGTCGGTGGCGAAGATCGGCTCGGCGAGACCTTCCCCGGGGGTGAGCACGAGCCCGACACCCGCCGCGTCGAGGACCTCTCCGCAAATGACGCAGGCGTGTTCGATAGAGACCGGTGAATCGGTTTCCGAAGCGAGAAAACACATCTTCGCCCAGACCGAAGCGGCGCGATCATGCCGTCGAATCTCCATGGCGTGCCTCCCGGCGTTGCCCGATATCGGACGGGCCCGCCGGGATCAAGAGCGAACAGCGCGTACGGTTTGTCCGCACCAAGGACCATTCTCCCATGTTTCAGTGACGAATTCCTCTGCCCCAATGGTCCGTTCGGCCGGTTCCGGCTCACCGGTCCACGCCTAGGGTGGATCCGAGACCGCTGTCCCCGGCCCCCGGCAACGGCACTCGTCGGCGAGCTCTGGAGGGGCCATGTGCGTTCGCATTCTCGAAACCCGCGCCAAACGGGAGAACCCTTTTGTCCGGTTGTTGATCCGCATTCAGCTCAAGGCGTCCTGGCGCTGAGCGCAGGCGCGCAGCCTGCTGATCGCGCGGTGCTTGGTCACCCGCACCCGTGACGACGTCGTCCCGAGCGCCGCCGCGGTCTCGTTCGACGTCAGCTCGCCGATCACCCGCATCCCCAGCACTTCGCGGTGGGAGATCGGCAGCGTCCTCATCAGCCTGCCGAGCCGGAGGCCGAGGTCGGTCCGCAGGGCGCGTTGCTCGGGTTCCTCCGCGGCCCCCGCCGGACGTTCGGGGAGTTCACCGGTCAGCACCTGCTTGCTCCGCGCGGCCTTCCGGAAGACGTCGGCGACCTTGTTCGCCGCGATGGCACGCAGGAGGAACAGGAAGGAGCCTCCGCGGCGGCCATGTCCGGGAAGCGCGACGAAGACCGCGAGGCAGATCTCCTGCGCCACGTCGGCCGGCTCGAGATAGGTCAGCTCATGGTCGCCGAGGCGGGTCTCGGCGTACTGCCGCGCCCACGGCATGAGGGCGGCCATGAGGTCGTCCATGGCGTGCGGCGCGCCGTCCACCGCGGCCTTGGCGAGGCCGTCCCAGCCGGCGGGGGAAATCCACGTCTCACCGCCGCCGGTTCTTCGTCTCGGAAACTCGTCGCTCATGTCCCGCTCCCCACCGATGAGAAAACCCGGCCGCCGGGGTCCAGGACGGAACCCGGCCAACGGTAGCCGACGAATCCGGCCACCTCAATCGACGAAAGGCCCGCGACAAATTGTCCGGCCCGGCGGAAAACCGGACAGATTCCCACCAATGGTCTGGACATCTCCGCGTCCGGCGACGTAACTTCCCGTGCTGAGACCCCTCGCCAAGGTCACGCCCAGGCCGGGAACGCGCCCCCGGCCGACATCCGCAAGCACCGCCGCGGCGCGTCCGCGCTCCGCGACGGGATTCCGCCGAGGAGTGAACTGTGCGCATCCGCAAGAAGATCCGGCGCGTCTTGACCGCGTTGGCGGTCGCTCTCCCCCTGGTCACCGGAGTGTCGGCGCTTTCGGCACCCACCGCGGTCGCCGCGGGCCCCGATCCGCTGCCACTGACCGTCACCAACAACTCGAACCGCTCCGACGCGGTCCACCTCTACGTGCTCGGCACGAACCTCAACACCGGGAAACTCGGCTACGTCAACGCCGACGGCGCCTTCACCCCGTGGCCGCCGGGCGCGAACCCGCCGAGCCCCGCGCCGGACGTCTCGATCGCGGGCCCCGGCAACGGCGGCTCGACCACGCTGCGGATCCCGCGGATGCTCTCGGGCCGCGTCTACATGTCGTTCGGGCAGAAGATCAAGTTCTTCCTGACCCCGGACGGGCTGGTGCAGCCGGCGCCGTGGGCCGACGGCGACCCGAACCGCGACATCCTGTTCGACTGGAGCGAATTCACCTACGACAACGGCGGGCTGTTCATCAACAGCTCGCAGGTCGACATGTTCAGTGTGCCGCACGCCGTCGGGCTCACCAACGGGGCGGGGACGAACAAGGAGGCCGGGCGGCTCAAGGCGGGTGGCCGCGAAGCCCTCTTCAACGCCGTCCAAGGACAGTCCGGTTTCTCGAACCTGGTGTACAACCGGCTGCGGGTGCTCGCTCCCGGCAAGGGGCTCGACACCGGCAAGTTCAGCGGGACCTACCTCGACGGCTACGTCACGAGCGCCTGGAACGCCTACAAGTCGACACCGCTGACCGTGGTCCCGTTCGAGGCCGAACCCGGCAAGAAGTTCACCGGCCGGACCGGCGGGGACGACGTCCTGCGCTTCACCGACACCTCGGGCGCCACGGTGGCGTCGTTCAGCAAGCCGAGCACCCGTGACGTCTTCAACTGCGACGGGCGGCTGCACGCGCCGAACGACCAGGTCGTCGGCCCGATCGCGCGGACACTGTGCGCGGCACTGCACCGCTCGACGCTCGGCACCCTGCACACGCAGCCGACCTACGACGCGGGCCAGTTCTACAAGCAGCCCGTGACCGACCACTACTCGCGGATCGTGCACGAGCAGATGGTGGACGGGAAGGCGTACGGATTCGCCTTCGACGACGTCGGGCACTTCGAATCGCTGGTGCACGACGGGGACCCGCGGACCGCGCGGATCATCCTCACCGCGTTCTAGGGGCGCGCCTCACCGCGCCCCGCTCCCGATCCGCCAGGCCGACATGCCGATCCCGCTCGGCACGCGCGAGAACGACGGCGGTTCGGGAGTGCGGGCGCGCTCCAGTTCCACCGGCAGGTACCGCACGCATTTCCGGTGCCATTCCAGGATTCCGGCCATCCAGTCCTTGAGGTGGTCCGCGTACCCGGTCAGCGCCGTGCGGACGTCGTCGCCGAGCCCGAGGTCGTCGCACATCCGCGGCAGGCCCTCGCCGTCGAGCTGCTCGAACTGGTCCAACCGCGCGTTCATCAGCCGGGCGGCGATGTCGCGGGCCACGATCCGGTCCACCGCCAGAAACCGTTCGACGACGTACACGAGGTTGTGCATCTCGCCCTCGTACTCGATCTCCTTCTGGTACGAGAACAGGTCGTTGGCGAACGCCGCGTAGTCCTGTGCCGCGGTGTCGAGTTCGGACAGCACGCGGTTCTGGAAGAGTTCCGGCGGCACGACGTCGCCGAGTTCGAGGAGCGCGAGGCTCTTCGTCAGGTCGGAGCCGAACGTCCGCCGCCGCGTCTCCACGTAGTCGACCGGGTCGGGGACGCGGTTCTGCGCTTGGTTCCCCACCTCCCACACCCAGCTCGCGGTCATGCTCTCGACCGCCCGCCGGAACTCCGCCCGCCCGTGCGGGGTGAGCCGTCCGGCGGTGCGGCCCCACAGATCCGCGAGGCCTCGCTCGACCGGGTTCGACGGCTTCGGCATCGGCTCGCCGCCGAGCGGCATGAACAAGGAAAGCCGGTCACTGCACAGTTTCGCGGCGATCGCGTCACGTTTCGCGCCGAAGACCAGAGGGAAGTAGTCGTCGCCGTAGGTGCCCCAAGTGAGCCAGTCGGTCGACAGCTTCAGCCGTTCGAAGTCCGCGTCCGCGTCGATCATCGCGGCGCAGTGCGCCAGGTCGATGCCGAGATACCGGCGCTCGTCCCAGACCCCCTCGTCGAACATCCCCATCTCGCGCGCCCAGCCCGGCCCGTACGCGCGGGCGGCGGCGAGGTGAGGGCTGGTGCGCACGGGGTACGGCATGCGGAATTCCGGCAGGGGCAGCTGCCCGACCTTCGCGAACGGCGGGGGCGCCTGCTGCCGCACCCGCTGGACCAGCCCCAGCCGGTTCGGCGAGAGCCCCGTCGGCTCGGTCACGCCCTCGTTCATGTACCGGCTCGACCGCACGTGCCATTCGTGCCCGCCGGACTGCCAATCCTGCAGGCCTTTGACGTAAAGGCCGACCGCGATCTGCTCGGACAGCGAGACGTCGCGTTCGGCCAGCAGCGCGGGCACCTCGACCAGCGCGGTGTTCTCGAACTGCTGCAGCCGCGAGGTCAGCAGGTCGTTGGTGAGATCGGCGGCCTCCTGCGTCGGGCAATCGAGGAATTTCTCGAAGACGAGGACCGCGTTCGAATTCTCCCCCTCTTCGCGCACTTCGCGTTGGTAGGAAAAGAGATCGTTGCGAAGGTGGACGGCGTCGGCGAACGTGTCGCGCAGGACCTCCATCGGCCTGGTCGCCGCGATCTCGGCCGGCACTTCGGCGCCGACGGCGTACTCGATGAGGTTCGCCGACCACGGCGCGCCGCCGACCCGGCGACGCATCTGGACGTATTCGATGGGGTTCGCGATCCGGCCGCGGTCGATGTTGTCCAGTTCCCAGAGCGATTCGACCATCAGGTTGTGCGTACTGGTGACGAAACGCCGTCGCCAGGCCTCCGACATCGAGGGAATGGTGCGCGCCCAAAGGTCTTCGAGCCCGGCTTCGGCGGGATTCGCAGGCTCCGGTGATGTTTCCCCCGGCCCGGTCATGAACAGTTCCAGGCGGTCCAGATAAGCCTTCGCGCCCTCGATGTCCCGGGTGTACTTGAATTGCGCGAGGAAATCGTCGTCGAAGAAGAACACCCACACGTACCAGTCCGTGACCAGATCGAGGGATGGCCCGTCACAGTCCGGATGAGTGTGCGCGCAGAGCAGCGCGTAGTCCATTTTCGCCAGTGCCTGTTCGGTCCAGACAACGTCACCGGACGGCGAGGGTGAATCGAGCATCCCCATTCGCCTCGCCCAGGCCATACTGTGCGCCCGCGCCGCTTCGAGGTGCGGATTCATCCTGGCCGGATGCGGCACGTAGAACTCGGGCAAGGTGAAAGCCTGCATCTGCGAGCGCCTCCCGGGCCGATGTCGGATCCGTTCCGACGTTTCCAGCCCGCCGCCGCGCCGGGCAACCGTCCACCCGAGCGATTCGCTGTGCCATGGAGTGAATCAGTACCAAAGGGACGCCGAATCGACATACGGCGCCAGCAATCCGGTCAATACCTCGTCGCCGTTCCCGTTCAATGCGTCCTCGGCGATCCGGCGGGCGACACCGACCAGGAAATCGGCGGCCTGCACCCGCGGATCGGTCCGTGAATCCACGAACTTCACCCCGGCCAATCCCGGGCTCGACTCGATCCGGGCGAGCCGGTCCCCTTTGAGCGACGGTTGTTCGTCGTGGACGAGGAAGACCTGCTCCCCGCCCTCGCTCCAGTATTCGACGGCGCGCAGGATCGCGGGCACCAGCGGATCGAGGATCTTGGCGTCACGTGCCGCGGCGACCTTCACCCTCAATTCCGCGGTGTCCCCGGCCATCGCGAAGAACGACCCCGCCGCCGGATCCCCGCGATTCCTGGCCCGCAGCACGTCGTTGAACGCGGCGAGGAGTTCGTCGTCCGGCCGGATCTCCGGCCCGGCGAGCGCGCGCAGTTCGTTCGCCAGCAGCCGCTTCTTGTCCACGAGGTACACGTGGGCTCGCCCGTGGACCGGGCCGAGCGGCCCGAGGAACCATTCGAGGACTCGCCGGTGTTTCGTCCGGAGGAGATGGTTCGCCTTGTACTCGATCGCCGGCGAACGGATCCTTCGCCGCAGTTCGACCAGGCAGGCGGCGGCCTCTTCGAGACTCAGCCGGACCCCCGTGTGCGCGAACACGTCGGTCTCCCCGCCGATCAGTTTCTCGCCCTCGGACCCGGACTCGTCACAGGCGATCTCCAGGGGCACGCTGCGCATCGTGCCCGATCACCCCGGCGACGTCGACCCGGTTACGCGGGATCGGGCAGTGGCTCACCGGTCTCGAGCAACGTCTTGAGGCTCGACAGGATCGACGGCCAGCCGCCCTTGACCATCTCCAACGCGGTGCTGCCCGGGTCGAAACCGTCGTGCACCACGGTCAGTTTCACCGTGTCACCGACGGGTTCGAGATCGAAGGTGACCTTCGACCGCGATTCGGCCTGGAGCTTCGCCGACACGTCGTCGTCGAGCCCCACCGACTTCGCGAACTCCGGCGTGAAGGTGTGCCACGTGTAGGACAGCCGCCGGTACGGGTCGGATTCGAGGACGACCTGTCCGGGGTCCTCCAGCCTCACGCCGAGCTGCTCCCAGGCCATCGTCGACCCGGGCTTCCAGTCCGAAGTGAACTCACAACCCCAGTACCGCTTGGTGAAGACCGGATCGGTGAGTGCCCGCCAAAGCCGCTCCGGCGTCGTCCTGATGTAGCTCGTGTACACGAATTCGTCGGTGCTCATGGGTTCCTGCTCCAATGCCTTCTTGAGGTCGGCGAGCGCGTCGACGCGGCCCTGGTGGTAGCGGTCGATCCAGCGCTCGGCGATCGCGTTGATCGGCTCCGCGTTCACGTAGTGCAACTTCTCGCGGCCACGGCGCACCGTGGTCACCAGATTGGCCGCTTCCAGGACACCCAGATGCTTGCTGACCGACTGCCGCGCCATGTCCAGTCCCGCGCACAGCTCACGCAGGGTCTGCCCGTTGCGGGCGTTCAGGTCGTCGAGCAACCGGCGACGACTGGGGTCCGCCAATGCCTTGAAGACCTCGTCCATGCCGCCCTCCCGGATAGGCAGCCGCGCGGCTGCCTTTGCAGGCTAGGCAGCCATGTAGCTGCATGTCAAGCAGCCGTTCCCCGGCCACCAGGTTGTGTCACGTTTCCGGTGGCTACCTCGTCGACGTGGTGACACTTCCACCCGAAGGAGTTCCCATGCCGACCCCGTTGCGCGTCGCGATCGCCGTGCAGACCCTGGCCGTCTTCCTCACCCCATCTCCGCCGGTCTCCTGCTGACCGTGCCGAGCGGCCGGGCGGCGGCTCCCCCGAGCCGATCCTGCCGGCGGCCGTGTTCCTCGGGCTCACGCACGTGACCGCGGTCCACGTCCCGCTCGGGGTCCTGCTGTTCGGCTTCAGTCTCCTGCAGCTGAGCCGGATCCGCCCGGCGCGGGAAGCGGCGGTCCCGAACGCCTGACTCAGGGCCCGCCGGGCTTTCACTCCTTGTTCGGCACCAGGTACAGCTCCTGCTTCCCGAGAGTCGGCGCGTCGAGCGTCCAGTGCGCGAGCGCGTCCGGCGGCGGGGCCGCCAGCCGGCGCAGCACGAGTTCGGGACGGCGTGGCCGGACGTCGAAGTCGAAGAAGGCGTAGTTCACGCGGAGTACCGCGCGGATCCAGCGGTTCTCCTCGCCTCGCGCCTCGATCGCGGCCGGCAGCAGGCCACGGTCGGAGAAGACGTCGACGACCGGGCAGCCGCAACTGTAGGCGAGGACGCCGATTTCGCCCGCGCTGCCGACGATCCGGCCTCCGGCGAGCGTTCCCAGTTCCGCTCCGATACGTGCGTACTGCGCACTCGACGTGTAGTTCGACGTGAACGGCGCGTACGTGCGGGGAAGTCCGGCGGCCGCGTACGCGATCAGACCGGCGACGATCAGCGCGAGCACCCCGCGGACCATGATCCGGTGGGAAACCGCTACGGCACAGACGAAAACGGTCGCCGCGGTGAGGCCGGGGCCGTAGTACCAGTGGTAGGGCGGGACCGCCAGCAACACGTAGCCGAGGTGATAGAGCAGGCCGCCGAGGGCGAGCAGCACGAACGGCCGCAGCCCGGCGGGGATCGTGCGCCGCCGGGCGGCCAGCGTCACCACGGAGAGGACGGCGAGGGCCACGGGCAGGAACGCCAGCACGGCCATCACCGGCGAAGTCCGCGCGTAGAACAGCGGGCCGTTGCCGAAGTTCCAGGCGCCCCAAGCGTGTCGCGCGCCTTGGAGAGTCTTGATCACAACGGTGTCCGGTACCGCCGCGCCGAGAACCACCCAGCTGAAGCCGAACCACGGCAGCGTGATCAGCCCGGCGCCGAGCAGTGCGCGTCCCGTGCCGGGACGGAGGAAGACGGCGAGCACCACCGCGAACACGATCAGGTCCAGCCGGACCAGGGCGAGCACGCCGGCTGTCAGACCGAAGGCGAATGGGTTCTTTTCGACGGCGAACACGGTGAGCCAGCCCAGGACCGCCGCGCCGAGGGTGACCTCGAGCCCGATCGACGAGAGCAGAAGCGGGTTCGCGGTCAGCGCGGCGAGTGTCAGGGCGGGGAACCGGGGCGACAGCCCGGTCACCGCGCCGAGCCTGCGCAACCCCAGGGCGAGAAGGACTTGGCACAGCACGAACAGCACTCCGGCGGCGAAGACGGCGTCGCGGACGAGGATGGTCAGGGCCGCCAGGATGAGCACGTTCGCCGGCGACGTCGCGGTGTTCGACGTCGCGTCGGCGAGCAGGCCCCAGTGGCCGTGGAAGGCGACGTTGCGCGCGTACGCCAGCGTGATGAACGTGTCGTCGATCAAATGCGGCCGGGCGAGCAGGAACACCACCGCCGAGAGCACCGCTACGGACAGGGGCATCCGCCAGGACGTCGCCTGGTTGTCCGTCGTCCGGACCTGTTCCATGATCATGGCTTGATATGGCTCCTCCACCCCGGAAAGTTGCGCGCAACGTTCGGCCGGTGCCGGCCACAACCAGGGCGTGAGCAGTCTCGCGAGCGAGGTGGGGGTACCGGTGGAAAAGACCGGTGACCGGGAACTGTGGGCCCGCGCGGCCGGCGGCGACGAGGGGGCGTTCAGTGAACTGTTCGAGCGGCACGCCGAGGCTCTGTGGAACTACACGTATCGCCTGACCGGTTCGTGGAGCAGCGCCGAGGATCTGGCGTCCACGACGTTCCTCATCGCCTGGCGGCGGCGGGCCGAGGTGACCCTGGTGCGGGACAGCGCCCTGCCGTGGCTCTACACGGTCGCGGCCAATGTCGCCCGTGACGAGCACCGCGGTGCTCGTCGCCGGCTTCGGCTGCTCCGGAAGATCCCGGCCCAGCCCGCCGTATCCGACCACGCCGATTCGGTGGCCGAGAAGATCGACGGCCAGCGCCGGCTGGGGCGAGTCGCCGAAGCCGTCCGGTCGCTGCCGAAATCGCAGCGCGAGGTCGTCGAACTCTGCCTGGCCGCCGAGGTGAGCATCGCTGACGCCGCGGAGTTGCTGGGCATCGCCGAGGTCACCGTCCGCGCCCATCTTTCCCGGGGACGAGCCCGGCTGCGTACGTTGCTGGAGGAGAAATGAGCGGCGAACCCGTGTACCCGCCTTGCCAGGCGATGCCGGACGACGTCCGCGCCCGGATGCGATCGGCCGTCCGGGAGGGGATCGCGAAGCCGCGGCGGACGGCGCGCGTCTGGTACGCCGCCGCCGCGGCGGTCGTTCTCGTCGCGTCCGGCGTCGCCGCCGCGACACAGCTGCTCCGTCAGCAGGGCGCGGACCCCGGCCCCGAGCCTGCCGCCGGCGGGCTCAACCTGGACGTCGGGCTGGCGACGTCGTCGCTCGACCGCTGCTGGGCCGCGGTGCGAGCCGCGGGCAAGACGGACCGTGTGCCCCCTCGCGAGGAATGGATTCCCTTGTTCACGGACGTCATGCTGGACGTCTCGGTCGTCGCCGCGACGGCGGCGGGCAAGCCGATGTTCTGCGAGACGACGCTGACCACCGTGACCTTGTCCGACCCGAACGCCGTCCCCACGTATGTGCCGGGAACCCGCACCGGACTGCTCCTGCAGAGCGCGACCGGGCTGATCGGCGGGGTGCTCGATCCGGCCTGGCCGGGTGCGGGTCTCGCATTCCAGGCCGAGGATTCCGGCGGCGGGGACTCCGTGGAAGCTTCGCCTCTGTCACATCAGTTCGTCTCGTTCTCCTGGACCGACCCCGCGAAGACGCAACTGACCGTTTACGATGCCGCCCGAGCGACGACTACGAGCCTGCCGCCGGCTCCGGCGCCGCTGCTCTCGGCCGTCGATCGCCCGATCGCCCCGGCCGACCGGACCTCGCCCGCGGGACGCGCGCTGGGCGAATGTCTGTCCGGTGCGGTGGACGCCATCTCCGACGTGGCGGGCTATCGGCCCGGCGCACTGCTGGACAAGGACGGCTATCAGGTCGTTCTCGCCCGTTTGGGCGACCGGAGCCTGGCGTGCACGAAGGTTCCGGACCCACGGCGTCCCGGCCGGCTGAAGATGCGTGTCTATCAGGACCATTTCGAGATCCCGCCGGAGCAGCCCCGGACGATTCCGATGCAGCCACTGGGCGGTGTGGAAGATGGTGGTGACCGGGGCAACGCCCGGACACCGTTCGCCGGGACGCGGCTGCCGGCGACGGCGGTGACGGTGACCTGTGACTTCGGCGCCGGACTGACCTCGACAACCGATGTGGTCGACGGGACCTTCGTGGTCTTCGTTCCGAAAGAGGTGAATGACCCGTTCCCGCGAGGGGTCCGCATTCAGGCGCGTGACGCCAACGGCACTGTCGTGTTCGAAGGGACTCTGTAGCCGGGTCGCCGGCCCGCGACCGCCAGATCGTGTCCAGTGGCGCCACCGACGCGAGAAATGAATATCGTTTCGACCCGCGAGATCGGAATACGAAGACTCTTGTCTCGTCTTGCGATCTCCTGCGAGGCCCGAGTAGCACAAGACCCCTTCTCTCGGCTCATCCGAGAGAAGGGGTCTTCGGGTACTTAGCGGCGTTTAGAAACCGCCGTGAAACCACCAACTGCCGCCGTTCTGGAGCGACCAGCAGCAAGGGTCACCGTAGTTGAACAGCACCCTGGCGCTTCGCATTCCCCTTCGGTTGCGAACGGGCCGTAGTAGTCGCCTGCCTCTTTCGCGCTTGCCACGCCACCCAGCGAGAGTGTCATCGCCGCTTCAAGTTCACATACTCCTGACCGCTTAAGTGATGCTTCGCCGAGGCGAGAAATCCCCAGATGATCAACACCGAAAGGTTTTTCATCACACCAAGATGCGCGGCGCACTCGCCAACCAGTGCGGCCTGACCCTCACCCCACGAGCGACGGAATTCGCGTTCCGACTTCGCCTACCTTCTGCCCGGTCCATAAAAGCATGAATGGACGACGGCGCCACGAAGAGCCAGGTGCCTATGTCTCGAACACCATGCTTTCGGGGCATTTGCCATGGTCGCCGTCACAACAGAGAGTGCGTCGATCGGCGGACCCACCACGCCGGCGCGCGAACCTTGCCGGCCTCGGGGCTCGCGCCGTCCACCCCGGATTCGACAAGGTCGAGGTCCGGGTGGGCCAGAACCCGCCGAAGGAGGTCGATCCGAACACGTGGCGGATGTGGTGGACCGAAGTGGAGGTGCCCACCGGCGTTCGCCAAGCGTTCTGCCGCGCCACCGACAAATCCGGTACACCCGGCGCGGGGCACCGTTCCCGACGGCGCGACCGGCCGGCACGACGTGACATTCACCGCCGCCTGAGAAAGATCGGCGAACGACCAATCCGCGTCCCCGGGCCGCCACGAATCACTTGCGAGAAGACGAAACGAGTCGTCCACAGTGGACAAGACTTTGCCGCCTCAAGCAATGGAGTGGTTTCGTGAACAAGATTCGCGTCGCAGGTATCGGTTTCACCGCGGTCGCCGCACTGGCGCTCTCCGCGTGCAGCGGTGACAACAGCGCTTCGTCCGGAAATGCCAGCACCCCCGCGCCCGCGCCGTCCTCGTCGGCCCCGATGACCAGCTCCGGCTCGACCGGTTCACCCGACGGTGTGACCACCAACGCCGACGTGTTCGGCCCGGCCTGTTCGCAGCTGCCGCAGGGCAGTGCCCCGGGTTCGCTGGACTCGATGGGCCCGCAGCCGGTCGCCAGCGCCGCCTCGACCAACCCGCTGCTGACCAAGCTGGTCGCCGCGGTGAAGGCCACCAACCTGGTGGACACGCTCAACAGCCAGCAGGCCATCACCGTGTTCGCCCCGGCGGACCCCGCCTTCCAGGCACTGGGTGACGCCAAGTTCGCCGAGCTGGCGGGCAAGCCGGACGAGCTGGCCCCGATCCTGCAGTACCACGTCGTCGGCAAGCGTTACGACGCCAAGGGCCTGGAGTCCGCCAAGTCCGTGGAGAGCCTGAACACCGCGGGCGGCCCGGTCAAGATCGAGGGCTCCGGCGAGAACATGACCGTCAACGGCGCGAAGGTGCTGTGCGGCAACATCCCCACCAAGAACGCCACCGTCTTCGTCATCGACAAGGTGCTGACCCCGGGCNTGTGCGGCAACATCCCCACCAAGAACGCCACCGTCTTCGTCATCGACAAGGTGCTCACACCCGGCACCAACAAGAACTGACACTCGTCCGGGCCATCACCACCTCCCAGTCGATGGCCCGGCCACAGCGGCCGCCGCAGCTTTTGTGACCTCCGAAGCCGCGGCGGCCCCTTCCTCTATGTCCACAGTGGCCACTAAGGCCTGTGGATCACAGCCACGCGGCAGGATGAACACTATCTGCCGCATGGGGAACGTTGTAGCGGCAGCGTTCCGCCGGTCGTCGCCGTCGCTGGTTCACTCCATGGCCACGGCGACGGCCGGCCCCCGCCATGGGGTTTGGCCGACGTCGTCCGTCCTGTGCTGGAAGAAACCGAGGCGTTGCTACTCGGCTTCATCGAAGCAGACGGATGTCGCGTGTCGCGATCATGGTCGGCAGGACCACCTCCCACCTGACCATGAAGGTCGTCAGCCTGCTCGCCACCAGCCTCTGCGGACTCGCCATCGGCTGGCGCGTCCTGGCGCTGGGGCTGCCGGGCGACGGTGGTCCTCCGGCTTCGTCTCGGTGGCGGCGATGCCCGAACCACGGGCGACGATCGCGGAGTGGAACCGATGAGCACCGGGTTCCGTTACTTGCCGGGCAAACGAGTGACATCGCGGTCCAGCACCGCCCGCAAGCTTCGCTGTCCCGAAAACCCTTTGACGTCTATCGAAGGGCAGCCGAAATGAGCGGGCAGCTGGATCCAGCCGACGACGGAACCGATCCGCCGTTCCCGGTGGACGTCGATCTCGAGGTCGAACGGCTGACCCAGCGGGTCTCCTGGGCTGCGGAGGTCAGGCTCGGGCTGTCGAACCGCCCTGAACTACGTCGCGTCCATGCGACGGTGGTGAATTGCCTGGGTTTCGGGCGTGGTGAGCACGAACCGCTTGGCGCGGTCGTGCTGGTGGTCGACGAACTGGTGTCCAACGCCTACCGGCACACCATCACTCCCGGCGTCCTCGGCATCACCCGGACGTCCCGCGGTCTCCTGGTGGAAGTGACCGATGACGACCCCGACGTGGAGCGGATGAAGGCGAAAGCGGACGAGCGATTCGGTCCCGGCCATCACGGGCTTCGTCTTGTCACCCACCTGTCGCTCGAATGGGGAGTACGGCCCGAAGAATCCGGGAAAGTGGTGTGGGCGCTGGTTCCGGCGCGGATGTACTTCGAACGGTGAAACACCGGCCGACGCTTTCACCGAAGTCGTTGGCAGGGCCGAGCGGAGACACCCGCCCGGCCCTGCCACGGGGTCAGCCGTTGGCGGCGCTGGTGTTCACGTCGCCGTTGACACCCTTGGGGAAGAACCCGCCCGACGTCGCCGCTTTGGGAGTCAGGTAGACGATGTTGAGCACCTGGCCCGGCGACCGGCTGAAAGCGATGCCGTTGCCGTCGGTGGGAACGATGTTCGCGCGGCCATTCCCGTCGACGACGCCCTGGTCGAGGTCTGTCGTGCCGTCGAGACTGTCGCGGGCGTCGGAGAGTTTGACGCTGGCTTCCCGGAGGTCACGTCCCAGCAGGCCGAGGCCGAGAATTCCGCCGCTGTGCTGGTAGAGCGCGGTACGGATGTTGGCGGCGTGATAAGCCTCGACGGCGAGAATGCCGGCGGCGGCCTCGAGGTAGGTCTTGTTGCTGATCAACGGTGCCGCCCCCTTGTAGGCGGTGACACCGACGTCCTCGAACAGGTAGGCGGCGAGGAGGAAGTTCTCCTCGCAGGCGAAAGCGTCGAAGCTCTGCCCTTTTCTGACCAGCCCGGCCGCCTGAGCCGCCGCGGTGAAGCTGGACTGCAGATCGATCGCCGGACGGCTCACCGCGGCCGAGCCGAGCGCGGTGCGCAAGAACTCCACGTGCGCCTTCTCGTCGGAGGCGATCTCCTGGGCGTACTGGCGGGCGGCCTTCGTTTTGAACCGCACCGCGCGACCCCCGGTGACCCCACCACGCGTCCCGGTGCCGGTGGTCAGTGAATCGGCGAGCCCCTTGCCGGTGACGGCGTGGAGATAGAACTCGGCTTCCAGGTACTCCAGGTTGAGGGCGAAGTTGAGCACGGCACCGTCGCTGACCCCCTCGGCCGCCGCTTCCCCCTCGGCCTGCCGCGGGGTGGCAGCGGACGCCGGACCGGCCAAGCCACCGAGGGCTCCCGCGCCGACGACCCCAAGACCCGTCATCCCGGCAGCACGCAGGAATCGACGCCTGTCCTGCGGGTTCTCCGCACTGCGGTTGATCATCGATACGGCATAGCGTTTGCCGAACACGTGCGATCTCCTTCCCGCCCGTGTCCTGGCTGCGCACGACAACGGGCGTGCCCCACAACTTCGGGCGGACCCGAAGAGGCGGGGTTGACCTTCGCGGACACTCTGCTTTCGTGCTCGCGGGCGGCGCGGCTTGGCACCCTCACCACATCGACCTGGAATCCACGAAAGTGCGGTGCTGGAAGAAGTGGGCCCGGCACCATCCGGCGCACGCGACACGAACACGGCACAGCCGACGAGCACCGCCAAGCCCGTCGAGGCCCGGTGCTGCGCGGAGCACTGGAGAATATCGCGTTGGCGCTTGAAGGCGAGGGCCGAGAGTCGGCATGGACAACGCGCCGGCCGTGTAGCGGACGTGGTCGGCGACCACGACGAAAGCACGAACTGGCCACTACCGGCCCACATGCGGCTACGCCGGACCGGCCCGGCGACCACCGCTCGCCACCGACCAGAAATCGGCACAGCAGGGAAAACGGAGCACAATGACGCGAAATCACCTGCGAATTACACTCGCATGACCCGCCAAATCCACAGGTCAGTCAAGATATTGATCTTGAGCCGCCAAGGGGGCTCGAACCCCTGACCTTCTGTTTACAAGTTCCAGCGCCGACCTGCGGATAGTCGGCGACGTGGGCGTTGCTGTGCCTCAGAGGTGGCAAACTGGGCGTGATCGGCATAGCTGAGCAGCAGTTCGTGGACCGGAATGTGGACCAGATTAACGCGGGTGTCCGCGTCAGTCGGTGAGCGTTGGCGCGGTCCACGCTAGCTCAGGCGACGCCGGTGTCGGTGTCGGTGTCGGTGTAGCGCGCTGAACCGGTGGGACGACACTATGGTCATGAACATCGAATTGGGGGACGCCGTCGCGGCCCTGCGGGACGAACTGCTGGACGCTGCCCATCGCGCCACGGTCACCGAGGTCGAGTTCGCAGTGGGGCCTATCGAGCTGGAGTTCGCCGTGGAGTTGCGCAAGGACGCTAAGGCCAAGGCCGGGTTCAAGGCATGGGTGGTGTCCGCCGACGCCGAGGCCGGCGCCTCTCACACGACCAAGCACAAGGTCACCGTGACGCTAAACCCGCGCAAACCGGGCGGCGACGACATGATCGTGTCGAACAAAGCCGCCCGCGAGGACGGTCCTGGGGACACAACTGGGCACATCGGCCGCTGACTGGCGCCAGCTCAAGGGGAGGAATTGGTCGGTGGAGCGGGAGCGCGTTGTGGCCGTCACCGGCCCTGGAGGCCAAGGCTCGGGCTACGTGATCGCCCCACGGCTAGTGCTGACCTCAGCACACGTCGTCACCACTATGGAGGCGTCGGTGACGGTGTTCCGGCCCGGCGTGTCCGGCACCGTCACCGCGCGCCCGATTTGGTGCGGAACCCCGGCAGGACGTGACGACGCCGCGCTGGTGTTCATCGACGACCCGACGTGGACACCGCTGGCCGACACACCGGTCGTGTGGGGACGTACCGTCACCTATCAGCCCGGGGCCGTCTGCCATGCCTGGGGTAGGCCACAGGTCGTTCAACGTGACGGCCAGCCAATTGATACCGGCCAGGTCACCGGCTCCCTCAACCCGGGCAGCCGGATCGTCGCCGACCGATACCTGATCGAGCTCGACCAGTTCCCGCCAGAGGGCGACTCGCCGTGGGCAGGGATGTCCGGCGCGGCGGTGTTCTGCGGCGACCTGCTCGCCGGAGTCATTGCGGTCGACCCCGCTAACCGGCAACACGCGGCGTTGGAGGCGGTGCCGACCTACGTCCTGCTCCACGACGAGACGTTCGTGACCAGGTTGGTCGAGCACGCCGGCGGACATGCGCTGCGGTGTAAGGCCATCGAGCTTCAGCCCCTGTCCGATACCCGAAGCCACGTTTCGTCGTGGGAACCGGCCCGTTCGCCAGCTGCGTTGCTGTCCGCGCACCGCGCGGTGGTGCCGTTTCGCGGCCGGGACGAGATTCTGGGTAAGTTGCGTGCGTGGGCGGCGGAGCCGGGCGTTGGCGTCTGGTTACTGCACGGCCCGGGAGGTCAGGGTAAGACCCGGCTAGCGCACGAGTTCGCTGGCCAACTGCAGGACGAGGACCAGGCTTGGGCGACGGTCTGGCTGAACCCCACGGCGGATGCCGCGAGTATCGGCGTGCTGGCGGCGCTGTCGTCGGCGACGCTGGTCGTGGTGGACTACGCGGAGAACCGCGCTGAGCAGCTCACCGCCCTGTTCGTCGCACTAGCCCAGGTGGGCTCGACCGTGGCGGTAAAGGTGCTGTTGTTGGCCCGGACCGCGGGTGCGTGGTGGGACGAAGTGGCCGCGACCGGCGGCGACACCGTCCGCGATATCGCAGAGCTGGCCCGGCAGCAATCGCTCCCGCTGCTGGATGCGACCCCGGACGCACGCACCCTGACCTACCGGGCAGCGGCGTCCGCGTTCGCGACGGCGCTGAGCGCGGTGCCGGGCATGTCCGACCAGCCGTGGGCTAAGATCGCGGCCGCGCTGCATGAACCGGATGTTGTCGCCTCGACAGTACTGGCAGTCCAGATGACCGCCTTGGCGGACCTGCTCGACGCAATGGTCTCAGGCCTGACTGATCGGCAAGTTGCGCCAGCTTCACCGGGCCCTGAGGACCGGGTACTGACTCATGAACGGGGCTATTGGAAATCCACCGCGGCCGCCCAAGGATTACTACCGGGGCTGGCGTTGGCGACGTTGACCGATCTTGTGATCGTCGCCACGGTACTCGGACCGAGAACCGTCGACGATGTCGGCGCCTTGGTGGCGCGAGTGCCGGGGCTGGCCGATCAGCCGGTGGATCGGCAGGACGCAGCCGGCGCGTGGCTGTTGAGCGTGTATCCCGCCGATGACGACGGTGCATTCGAAGGGCTAGTACCGGACCGGGTGGCTGAGCGGCTGGTCGGCCGCTCAATCCTGGAGACTGGACGTACGTGCGTCGTGGAACGCCTGGCGGCACAGGTCGACGGTGAGGAAGTCGGGCGACTGTTGACGGTGTGCACTCGAGCGGCAGCACACGCTGTGTTCGGCGCTCGTGTCGGCGACCGGGTGACGCGGTGGTGTGTCGAGCAGGCAGACACCCTGGCCGTGGCGGCGATCGACGTCGCAACACAGGTGGAGGTACCGCTGCCGCTACTGCGGGCGATCGACCAGATCGCTACAACCAACAGGGTGGACACCTCGCTGCTGGAGCGCATGGACAATGCGTTCCCAACACAGAGTCAAATTCACGCTGACGCTGCGGCGACGATCGGCGAAGTGTTGGTTGACCGTCAGCGACAGGCCATTGCGAAGAATCCAGGCCTGGATGGTGCCCGTCTTGCCAAAAGCCTTCACAACTTCGCGGTCCGCCTGGGTGCCCTGGGACGACATGAAGCTGGGCTCGAAGCCATCACTGAAGCCATCGAGATCCGACGCCAGCTGGCCGAACAACGACCCAACGCCTTCCTGCCCGACCTCGCCGCAAGCCTTCACAACCTCGCGATCCGCCTGGGTGACCTGGGGCGACGGGAGGAAGCGCTCGAAGCCATCACTGAAGCCGTCATCACCTACCACCAGCTGGCCGAACAACGACCCGACACCTTCCTGCCCAACCTCGCCGCAAGCCTGAACAATCTCGCAGGTCGTCTGGCCGAAGTGGGGCAGTGGGAGGAAGCGCTCGAAGCCATCACCGAAGCCGTCACCGCCAACCGCCAGCTGGCCGAACAACAACCCGACACCTTCCTGCCCGACCTCGCCGCAAGCCTTCACAACCACGCGAACATCCTGGGCGAACTGGAGCGACGGGAAGAAGCGCTCGAAGCCATCACCGAAGCCGTCACCGCCAACCGCCAGCTGGCCGAACAACGACCCGACACCTTCCTGCACGACCTCGCCGCAAGCCTTCACAACCACGCGACCCGCCTGGGTGCCCTGGGACGACATGAAGCTGGGCTCGAAGCCATCACTGAAGCCATCGAGATCCGACGCCAGCTGGCCGAACAACGACCCAACGCCTTCCTGCCCAACCTCGCCGCAAGCCTTCACAACCTCGCGCTCCGCCTTGGTGACCTGGGGCGACGGGAGGAAGCGCTCGAAGCCTCCACCGAGGCCGTCATCACCTACCGCCAGCTGGCCGAACAACGACCCAACGCCTTCCGGCACGAACTCGCCGCAGGCCTGAACACCCTTGCAGGCCGTCTGGGCGAAGTGGGGCGACAAGAAGCTGGGCTCGAGGCCATCACCGAAGCCGTCATCACCTACCGCCAGCTGGCCGAACAACGACCCGACACCTTCCTGCACGACCTCGCCGCGAGCTTGAACAATCTCGCAATCCAACTGGGTGTCTTGGGGCGACGGGAAGAAGCGCTCGAAGCCATCACCGAAGCCGTCAGCACCTACCGCCAGCTGGCCGAACAACGACCGAACGTGCATCTCAAGAAACTTGATCAGTCGCTCCGTGTTCAGGCCTGGCTAGCCAACGAACTACCCATCCTCCCTGCCGCAGAAGACAAAGAAGCAGCAGCACCCCGAGCCACACAACGCTAACGCGACAGGCACGAAACATGCCAACCTCGCCTTGCAAAAGTAATGGTCTGCAACATCTGGGGTGTTTGCCGCTGGTTGACGTGACCTGGGGCGCGCCTGGGGCGGCTTGTCTGGATACTCCTGACTCGTGTTCGCACCCATCGTGGTGCCCATTGATCAACTTGCGTAGCACTTTGGCCGACGATACGACTGGTCGAGTATGACCAAACAACACAGCATTACGGCGGCGCGGTACTTGACCGGCGACGAGATGGTCGACTGAGTGGCTCGATACGGGTGACACGACGTCACCTGGGCCTCAATACCTGCGGATGCTGCGGCCGAGTCGTCCCGTCTGGGTGGACTTGAGCAAGGTCTACCAGGTTGGTGAGGTTGAGCCGTTCGTATCGGACGGTCTTGATCTCTCGGCGACGGTCCGCGGGATTCTCAGCATGTGGCGGGCGACCACGACCGGGCACTGGGTCGGGTGGGTGATCTTCACGCTCGGCGATCTCGACCAAGGTGGCACTCGTCACCAGCAGTGGGTCATCTCGGACGCCGTGCGGCCCCGGGACACCGAAAGTCGCTGATCAGACGGCGAGGAACCCGCTGAGAGGTGGCGTGTGACGCGGGCCGATGACGGCGAAGCGGTCGCGGGTGCTGATCGCGCCGACCGGTTCCTCGACCGGAAGTGCGGCACCGTTCGAATAGTAGGCCAGCAGCATCACGGCGGCCTCGGCGCTCGGGCTGACGAGCCCGTGGTGGTTGCCCTGTGCGGACACGGTCGGCGGCGGTCCGGCGACCGGGTAGGCGGCGTTTTCGGTCCGCCTCCACGCATCAGGGACACGAACGGCGGGACCGCCAGTGCCGTTTCGCGGCGGCACGTCTTGGTCCAGAGTCCAGTCGATGACCGTGGACGCGGCAGCACGCCGGGCTCGACGACTCGCTTGCGGCACGAGGTAGAGGGGTAGCGGTACACGTACTGGCCGTGCTTAACCCCGCATCAGGCCACCCTCGCCCTGCCCAGTGATCATTCCGAGGTTCTCCAGCCGGCCGAAGACCGCGTCAAGAACGTGGACGACCTCCGGCAGCTCGTCAGCGACCACTCGGTTCCGGCCGGCTGAACTACACGACCGCCAAGGGCGGAATGCGGGGCGACGGAGCGGGCCGCCTGCGGGCGGCAACAGGCCCAGTGATAGGTCTGGGCACCGTGTTGAGGCAGCGCGCTCTCGTGCACCACAACAGTAGGTCGGCTTACCGAGACCGCGTTTACGTAGCGGGCGGGCATGCACATCCCCTCTCGAAGACATGCCCGCATTTTGCTCAGCAGTAGAAACGATGGTGGCCGATCGGAACTCTGGCGTGTAGCCCGAGACCCATCCGCAACCACGGGCCGGGAGTCACCTGGTCACAACTGACCAACGTCCGAATACCCCTCGCGACAACTGTCGTCTTCCCGTACCAACAGTGACCGTAATACTTGACCCCCGCAGGCCCCGATCGGAGTGTCACCGATTGCTGAAGCAAAATCCGTTCGATATCACCTAGTTCACTAAAAGAACTTTAAAACTGTAACCTCATCATTATCTGGTCGATTACGAATCAATACTTGACCACCGTTTGCCCAAACCTCTTCGAGGTATGCATACACCTGGAGTGCTCGGTTGATCGTATCTGTTTTCGAGTCTCCCGTTAACCCAACAGCCTTCTCCAGCGCACGAGAAGCTCGTGGCCCTAGATTGACAGTGACACGCTCAAGGCCACCACCGCCACCACCCTTGCCTTCAGGCGGCTGCTTGCCTGGGCCAGTCTTCGAGGCCAGCTTCTCGTTTCCAACTTCTTCATCAACCATCCCACCAGCCATCATAATTCCCCTTCACTATTATTATCTATTATTCAATTTCCCATAAAATCGGCGGCGGAAACGTCGCATCTGATAATAATCGGCACATCGCTGGCCAGCGAGAGGGTGCCGCGATGACTGCAACCCGACGGAGCGATAAACACCGACTGCGCCCGCAGTGGCGACACGGCAAAAAACCGCAACTGGGCAACCAGAATCATCTCCCCCGATTTCTGGCATACATAGTCCACCTCAGTCACAGCCATCCAATGTTGCTATTCTGTTATCCAAGCACTGCAGCGACAGGCGCCCAGCTCGATCTTGCGAGATTTGCTTCGCCGCAAGCCGTACCGACATCTTGCGTCTGTAACTACCAGGTTGTCAACCCGAAATGCAGATAAGTGCTGCATATGACATGCATGACTTGCCTACGGGGGACTAGGGTAGCCCCGCGCCACGAAACGCAACCAAGTACCCCTCTCCGGTCACGTAGAGCAAGGGCATTACACCTGACGTGCGACGCGCGCCGGTCACTCGTTCCAGTGACGCACAGTCACAAGTCGACACTCTGAGTACTAATCATCCGTATTCGGATTCGCCTTGATCAATTTCTTGCGTACTCATGAGTAATATTGGTGTCGCGCGACTGTCCACTGTGGAGCTTCTTTGTTCGACCATGTTTACGCAGGTAAGAAGTGCTAACAGAAAAGACAACGTTGACATTCGTGATCTGCGCGGGTCTCGCGACACGCAACCCATCCCGGTGGCGAAGAAGTCACGTATGCGTGGCACGATCGAGTTGTCCAAGTTGCCCTTCGTTGCGGGCACCGCAGGGCAGGCGGCGGACGTCGAGGGGGCCTGAGGGGAGAGGGATGCGGAAGCTCCCATAGCCTGCAAGTTGCATTGATATGCGTGAGATGCAGACGATCGCCATCACTCGTTCAGGCGTTGCGAGTACATCGAACACGTGAGTGGTATCGTCTGGCAGCGGTAGGCCTGCGGGTTGGCCCCCCGCTCTGCATCAGGTTCATCCGGCGACCGAGCAAAGCCCCGGTCAGCGACCCATCACCACCCGGAGGGAAGGCGGCGATACGCCGATGGCAGACGAGGTTGTGCGCAAGACGGAGCTGAATCAGCTCCCTACCGACCGCGGACAGCACGCTGTCCCGCACGAGGGAGAACGGATCCCGCTTCGGATCGGCGCCGAAGCGGGCTTCCGCAAGAACGTCGACGGCATGAACGCGTACGCACGCGCATACGCTGAGGCCCAGGACGACGGCAAGTTCGGCCGCCACTTAGGCCTCACCATTCCGATCCTGGCCGGCGCGGCCATCCCGGGCATCACGGTCGCGATCATCCTCGCGATCGCGACGGCACCTGAATGGCTGATCATCGTGGGCGGCATCGGCGTCATGCTCGTCATGGCCGGTGTCCTCTACATGTACAAGAAACTGCACAAGGACTAGAAACTCTTCCTGGACGAGCCGCTGTCGGGGCCGCGGCTGTCTGGTAGGAGACCACTCAACTGCGCCGAGCCAAGGAGCCAACGCAGCCTCCGGCTCACATGAAATGGGTGTCGCCCGGTGACCTCCCACCCGGGCTACCCAATTCATTACCACCTGTGACAACCGCAGACGGCCGCAACTCCGCCAAAAGTGAATCGTCCCGTTCCTCGGCAGCCCCGCGGCGCACCCACCCAGATCTCCTAATAAACCTGTGTCGTTACCACTGAAGGTGGTCGATAAGCACGCAGCGTATTCGACACGCGGTCGTGATCACCAGTGCGACAAGCCTCTTGATCCCACATCGAGTCGCCAACGACGCCTTGGCGCCTACCAGAGCCCCCTCGTTCACGACCGTAGCCGTGCTAGCCCATGGCGCGAACGATTTCGCGTTTCAGTGGTCAGACGTGACCGTGGGCATCGCCTCGGCGTGCATGGTCGGGATCGTATTCTGCCGGAACGGCACGACCCCGGCCAACACCATGCCGACGTCTCCGAGCCCCGCTTGCGTCGGCAGCGAGTAGGGCGCGCTAAGCAGTGAGCCCTGGAAGTTCGCGACCACGAGCAGCATCGCCTCTTCGTAGGTGGAGGTCAGGGTGTCCATCGGCCGTGTCAGGTGCTGGCCGTCGCCGTTGTGGCGGTGCGCGGCGATCACTGAACCCGGCGCGACCGCGACCGGTGGCGTGAGGAGACCGGTTCCGTTGGTCGCGGTCTGAGCCCATAGCGGCTGGCTCATGTCCCGTGTCCGGCAGTCGGAGCCGAGGTCTCGCAACACCACATCTCGAAAGCAGAAGGACCGCGCTGACGTGGCGGGGCCTTCTGCTCTGTCGGCCTGCCGGAGCCTCGGGCTGCCGCGCGAACACCTGTTCTCTGTTACCTGGCGCACACCGTAGGTAATGTGGTCAGTTACGGGAGCCGTTCGCGGAGGGGAGCCATGGACGACACACTGTGGCCGCTGGAGCCTGCCACTGAGGCGAAACATCGGCTGTACAAGCGTTACCTCGACGGTTGGTGGCCTGTGTTGCTCCAGCCGAACAGCCAGGGGTATAGCTGGCCGAAGGTGACCTACGTCGATGCGTTCGCCGGCCCCGGCCGGTACCGCGACGGCGAAGAGGGCTCACCGGTGTTCGTGCTCGATAGGCTGCTGAAGCACGCCGCGCGGGACCGGATGGGGCTGCGTCGTTCCCGTGTGCAGCTGGTGTTCATCGAGAAGCGTCGCGATCGATACGAGCACTTGGTCGCCGAGCTCGGCGAGAAGTTCGGTGACCTGGCGGCTCTGCCGGTGCGGGTCGAGGTCGTGCACGGCGAGGCCGCCACTGAGACCACACGGGCGCTTGACCGGCTCGGCGCCTGGGGGAACCCGGTTCTTGCGATCTTCGATAGCTGGGGCAACGTGAATGTGCCGCTCCCGTTACTGAGCAAGATCGCGGGCAATCGGGCCAGTGAAGCGATCGTGACGTTCGGGCCGAACTGGTTCAGCCGCCGGGAAGACCTGGACACCGACCAGCTCGACGCCGTGTTCGGCGGTCGTGAGTTCTGGCAGAAAGCCGACCGGGACAGCACCCCCGACGAGCGATGGCGGGAGTGGCTCGCGACCTACCGCGACGCTCTCCAGCGGGCCGGATTCGAGTATCAGCTGAAGTTCGAGGTCGTGCCCCGCACTGGCCAGCCGCTGTACCTGGTCCACGGCACCAAACACGTCAAGGGTGTCCAGGTTATGAAGGACGCCATGTGGAAGGTGGACGGCGAAGGTGGCATGAGCTTCCGCGACCCCCGTACCCGCGGGGCCGAGATCGCCGGGCAGATGGATCTCTTCGGTAGCGGCGGAGGCGTCGACCCGGAGCTACGGGAACTGCTCGCACAGAGACTCGCGAGCGGACCAGTCAGTGTAGAGACACTGCGTGACTGGCTGGAACGGGAAACTGCCCGGTGGCTCGGCAAACACGCGCCAGAGGCGCTACGAACCCTCGCAGCCGAAGGCGTGGTGCACGTCGAACCATCCGGGCAGATCAACCGAAAGTCGGTCGTCAGGCTGCGGTGACCACGCGAGATGGCATCTCGTCCCACGTCCGGCCTTCGAGGTCACGGCCGCCGGCCTTCGGGGTACGGCCACCCCACTGCTTGAAGAAGAACGGGACGTGAGCCTGCTGGCACTGATCTCGGACCTCGATGGCCCACTCCGGTGCCATCGGGCGTGCGTGCGGGCCAGACTCTCCGCCGACAATGACCCACCCGATCCCAGCAAGGTCCAGCTGAGACAGCGGGCCGAGCAGTGGCTCGCAGGATAGGAACCGCACCGCGGCGGGCACCTCGCGCAGGTCATCGACCCGATAGGCCACGCGCTCGTCCTCGACCGATACCCCGAGCCACAGGTTCGCCGGCCAATCCAACGAGGACGCGAGGCGCCGGATCCGGCGGGACCTTTTCGTCAGCACCTGGTACGTGTGCTGCGGGGTCGCCTCCATGACCGCGAACACCCGCCGGATGAACTCCACCGGCACCTTCGCGTGGAACAGGTCGCTCATCGAATTCACGAAGACCAGCCGGGGCTGCCGCCACCGGAACGGCTCCCCGAGCGCCGCGGCGTGTGTCGCCACCCCGAACCCCGGGCCGCTCGTTCTCGGGTCGCCGTCGGTTTGATATTTCGCCGACCCCATCGCTTTGAGCCGCTTCGCCAGCGTCAACGCGTAGCAGTGATCGCACCCTGCCGACACCCGGTCACACCCGGTCGTCGGGTTCCAGGTCGCCTCGGTCCACTCGATCGACGAACCATCACTCATCGCCTTGCCCTCCTCCACATTCGTCGGCGGAACTCCAGTTCCGTCCCGGGTGGCGGGGAATGTCGTACGCGGACGGCCACTCCCCGTGCACTCTACTTCGCGTCGCAGGCTCACCATGCCCGACGCGCAAAGTCACTGGTTCTGCCCGGCGGCACGGACGATCTCGCGGTGCGTCATCTGGGCAGCGGCGTCGGGATTGGCGATGATCCACGCGGCGAGCCGCTTCGCACGTTCCAGGTTCCGGCGCCCCGGACGCGCGAGCCAGCGGCCGTGGTCGAGCGGGAGCGTCCCGGCGGTCCAGCCCACGTTCTCGGGATCGGGGTAGGCCCGGTGCAGGTGCCACTCGTCCGTGCCGGACCAGCCGCTTTTGCCGCGGTGGACACTGTGGGCCGCCAGTGCCCACACGGTGTAGTCGTGCTCGGTCAGGTAGAGCCCTCGCTCTTCGGTCCACACAAGTTCGGCAGGAGACTTCGTCATCACCGCTCCCCCTCGGCCTCAGCTTGGGCTGCGAGGTGTTCTGGCCTCCCACTGGCGAGATGGGTTTCGAGATCGTGAAGTGTGAGCGTGAGGGTGCGCTGGAAGTTCGGTTGTCCCACGTCGGGCGGGAGGAGTTCGTGGAGCCGGTCGTAGTCGACGGTGAAGACCTCGACGCGGTGACCAGCCATCGTGCCGGTGATGGTGACCCCGGTGCAGCCGCCGGGGTGCGCCGTCAATCCGACCGCGTTGTCTCCGCTCAGGGTGTGTGCCCAAGCGATCGCCGCCGTGATGCCCTCTTCGCTGGAGACCTGGAGCGTCGAGCGCGAACTGGAGACGCTGGCCAGCTCGGCCAGGTCGGGGTGGGCGTTGATGTGCACGGACAGAGCCGCGAAGAACGCTGCCTGGTTCAGGGTTTCAGTCATGTCGTTCAGTCCTTTGTGGTCGGCCTCGGCGGTGTGGTGGGGTTCGTCAGATGTGCCATTGGTGGCCGCAGTCGAGGCAGGTGGCGATTCCGGCGAGGACGTAGAAGCTCCAATGTGTGCAGCTCATGACCTGGCCTTCTGACGGAGGATTTCGGTGATGACGTCGGCGGCTTCGGCGCCGGTCTGGGCCCATGCCTCGCCGTCGAGGACCTGGTCGAGGTACTGCGCGATCTCCGTCTTGGCGCGTCGCCACTGCTCGCCGGTTATCGCGAGGGCGTCGGTTGCCTGACCCGTCTTTTCCTGTGCTGCCATGGCGATCTCCCTCGTGGGTGGTGATCCGCTGGTGTGCCGGGTTGGTTTTCTTCGCTGCCCGTAGGGCGGGGCGTCGGCTCTGCCGCTGCCCCTTTTTCGGCGCACCGCGCGGCCCCAGAGGCTCGCGGTCAAGGGGTCAGGCCGAAAAGTTTGTGAGCGCACGCTTTTCGCGCTCGGAAACTTTTCGGAATGTGCCCCTTTACCGTGAGGTTGGGGCCGTGCTAAGCCGGGCTGCGAAGCTCAAAGACACAGTCCGCGCTTGCGCGGACCTTGTTCCGCCCGCAGAGGGCGGTTATCGGTGGAGGCGACCGTGCGCCGGCGGATTGCCCCGGTCGGTGGACGGTTTCTGTCGGGGGCGCGTGTCACCATGGATTCCATGGAGCTGACCGGACGCGACTTCGACCGGATCCCCCGCGGCAACGTGCGGGTGCATGTCGTGGAATTCGCGCGCCTGTGGCTCGCCGCGGAACGCCAGTACGACCGTGAGCGCACCTGGGCGGCGCTCGGCGTGGTCGACGTGTGCCGCTGGATCGCCTGCGCGACCGTCCGTCTCGAAACCGGCCGCACGTTCCTTGCCTACGCCCCAATCACGGAGCGAACCGGGCTCGCACACGAAGAGACCATCGAAGCGGAATGCCTGGCCGCTCAGCGTCTCGCGCTGCGCCGGCCGGTTCCCAGCTACGTCGCGAACCGGCCCGGCTGGCTCGATTCGATCGTGGCCACCCTGGAGTGGGCGTGGCACCGCAGCGGCGTTCCGCCGCTCGACGTCCCCGCCCACTCCCAGGGCTGACCTGCTCATCGCCCAGACACCGCGCCGTCGGCGTCGGCCAACTCGGCCGCGTCGGCGGCGTCATTGCTGTTGCGGCGGTACAGCTCCGCCGCCTGCGCTTCTTCCTCGGCGTGGCGTTCCTCGGCGGCCTGGCGGGCGGCGATCTCCTTCAACGCGCGCTGCGCCACTTCGACCGCTCCGGCGGTCTCCTCGGCTGTGGGCACCCGGACCTCGTCGGACTCGACGACCGGGTCTTCGGCGGCCGCGACCTCGCGGACGTCGGCCACCTCCACCTCCGTGACCACGTCCTCGCCGTCTTCGGCGGTGGTGACGGTGTCGACGTCGTCGGCGCGCCGCTGGGCGACGTCGGTGAGGTCGTGGTCGGCGGTGACCTCGCGGTGGGCGTCCTCGGCGGCCATGTGCTCGCGGTGGGCCTCAAGCCACTCGTCCGAGGTCACCAGCGGGGCTGGTGTGGTGTCGAGGTTGCGGGCGGAGATCTCGGCGCTGGCGCGGTCGGCCGCGGCGCGGGTTTCGGCGGTGTGGGCGTACCACAGCGCTCGCGCCTCGTCCGCACCTTCCAGCTCGGCCGCGCGAGCGGCGAGAGTGTCGGCGAGCGCGTCGGCCTCGGCGGCTTCCTGCAACAGCCGTTCCCGCTCTTCTTCAACGGCTGCGGCGTCGGCTTCGGCGCGGCGCATGGCCGCGTCCCGGCGGCGGGCGTCGAGGGCCTGGTGGGTTCCGGCGAGTTCCTGGCCGACGAACTCCGGCCCCCACGCCTTCTCCCGCTCCCACGCCCGCATCCGGACCAGCAACTGGCCGTCGGACATCTCCAGCTCGTCCCGCCCGGACTCCGGGCGCCCGAGGACTCGCCAGGCTGAGCGCCACGACGCGTACGCCTCGACCTGCCCGGACTTCGGGGCCGCGCCCAGCGCGGTCTCCTCGTCCTCGTGCCCGGTCAGCTCGCGGTGCGCCGCGACCATTCCGGCCCGTTTGCTCCACTCCTTCACCAGAGCCGGGTCGTCGGGCACCGGCCCGAACGCCTCGATTGCCCACTGCTGCGGCTCCGCGGCCAGCTGCTCCCCCAGCTCCAGACGGCGGGCATCAGCGGTGTCGGCGAGCGACCGCAGGTAGGTCGCCCATTGCGGGTCGTCGACCTTCGGGAGCCAGTCAGCGTAGGAGTCGCCGACGGGGTCGAGGGTGACGGTGTCGGTGATCCGGTGGTGGATCACGTTCGTCAGCTGCCGCGCCCCGGACAGCGTCCGGGCGGTGACGGCGTGGTCGAGGACATCGCGCGGGTCGTGCCCGGCGAGCTCGGCGCGGCGCAGGAGCCGCGCGAGCGTGGGGCCGCCATCCTCGGCGGCGATCCTCGCCCGCTGGTTCTCCGTCAGCTTCCCCTCCTCCACGAGTTCGTCGAGCCACCGCTGGGTGCGGCCAGCGGTGGCCAGCTCGGTGGCGTCCGCGAGGAGCTCGGCCGGGGTGCGGATCGCGTCGTTGTCCGCCGCCGCCTCGGTGGCTTCGGCGAGCGCGGAGCGTTGCGGGCCGGTGCCGTCGAACGCGGCGGCCAGGACGGCGGCCGGGGACCGTTTCACCGCCTGCAACGCCGCGCCTTCGGTCGCGTCGGCCGGGACGGCCAGCGTCGTGACGTGCGCGGTGTTGCCCTCGCGGCCTCGGGTGAGCCCGACGTAAAGGGCTTCCTGTCCGGTGGCGTCGGTCACCACGGCGTGGGAAGTGTCGACGGTGAGGCCCTGTGCGCTGTGGACGGTCGAGGCGTAGCCGAGCGCCACATGCTCGGACACATAGGCGCCGGGCAGCGTGATCCGCTCCCCCAGCACCTCGCCCACGCCGTCCTCGCGTCCGAGGACGCGGGCGACGATCAGGCCGCCGTCCTCGCGGGTGTCGAGGACGCGGTACTGCTTGCGGTTGATCGGCGCCTCCGGGTTGCCGTCGAACCCGGTAAGGTGCCAGCCGTTCCGGCGAGCCTGAACCAGGTCCCCGACGCCGGCGTAAGTGCCCTGTATTCCCAATGGCACCCCGGCTTCCTGCACTTTGCCGAGCCGGACGAGTTTATTGCGGAGCTCGGCCGACAGGTGCGCGGCCTGCTCGTTGGTGTCCACGATCAAGATCGAGTGCTTCCCCGCCAGGGTGTCGGCGAGCCACGCCTTTCCGGCGGTGGCTTCGGCCTGTTCGCGGGTTCCGCCGTCGAGGATCCGGCCGTGCTTGTGGTAGTCGCCGAGCACGGTCTCGTCACCGTCGCGCAGCCGCAGCGACGCCGCACGCTCCCACTCGGCGTGGAACCGGCGGACCTCGGTCAGCTCGTAGGCGGCCCCGGCGGTGGCCATGAGATCCATGCCGCCTCCAGCGCCGACTGCGGCGAGCTGCCGGTGGTCACCGGTCAGCAGCAGCTTCGCCCCCGCCTGCTCGACGTGGTGATGGATCCTGGCCAGGTCGGCGGTGTTGGCCATCGCGGACTCGTCGACCACGACCATGTCGCCGGGGTTGAGCTTCCACTCGACGTGTTCGGGGTGGGTTGAGCCCTCGGCGAGCTTCTCCTGCACGCCCAGCCACTGCGCGATGTTCCGCGCGGTGAGTCCTTCGCCGGCGAGGATGTCGGTGGCGACCTGGCTGGACGCCAACCCGATCACGCGGCGGGACTGCCCGCCCCACAAGTCGTTGTCCTGCCACGCTTTCGCCAGGGCGCCGACCACAAAGGACTTCCCGGTTCCGGCCGGGCCGACCAGCGACTCGACCGCCGCGCCGGAGGTCAGCACGCCGCGCACCGCGGCGTGCTGGTCCGCGCCCAGCACCATCCCGTGATCCGCCAGCGCGGACACGAAGCCGTCCACGTCGGACACGTCCAGCGCTGGAGCTCCGCCCCGGGCAGTCGCGGCGGCGAGCGCGCGCTCGGTGTGGATGTGTTCCGGGGTGGCGTAGAGGCGGCGGCCCGCGGCCTCGTAGGCGGATTCGCCGTTCGCGAGCTTCAGCGCGTCCGGCAGGACGGCGACACCGGGGCGGTCGGTGGCGAGCGGGGTCGCGAGCTTCACGCCCTCGGCGGTGAGGGTGTCCAGCAGCCGCGCGACCTGGGCGCCGTCGAGGTAGCCCAGGTGATCCGGGAGCGCGTCGGAGATCGCACGCGTCAGATCGGGTGCGGTCCATGCGGACTTGGTGGACTGCACGTCCGCCAGCGCGGTCTTCAACACGTCGTCCGGTGACCACTGGGCGGCTTCGCGCTGGCCGTGGTCGAGGTTGAGGACGTCGCGGGCGACGCCGGCGAGCCCGTCGGCGACCTCGGCGCGCAGCTCGCGGTCCCAGCGCTCCAAGCGTTCTTCGACGGTTTCGCCGTCGTGTGACTTCGCCTTCCGGGTCGCGAAGGTGGCCTGTCGCTGCAAGCGGTCCAGCTCCAGTGAGTTCGGCTCCCGCCCGAACCTCGCCTCGAACGCCTCGACCAGGCTGGCGGTCTTCTTCGTGATCGCGCGGCGGCGCGAGCTGAACAGGTCCATCACCTGCTGGTCGATTCCGACGATCTCGCGGGACTTCCCGTCCGGGCGCGTGGCGAACCGGATCCCGAGCGCCTTCGCGAGGTGTTCCTCGGTGGTGCGCTCCCCCACCGCCGCGGCCGCGCCCCGGTGCGCGTACAGGGCGCGGCCGTCCAGCGTGCGCCACTGCCCGTCCGCGCCTTCGACGCGGTTGAGGATCGCGTTGTGGATGTGCAGCTGCGGATCGTGGTTGCGCGAGTCGTGCTGAAAGAAGCTGGCGACCACGAAGTCGTGGGCGTCGATGAACCGGCCCGCGGCCCCGCCGTGGTGCCCGACGCGCGAATACCCGGCGTGCTCGGACAGGTAGTCCAGCGACGCCCGGTTCCCGGCCCAGATCGCGTCCTCCACCGCGTCGCGGTGCGCGCGCCACGAATCGGCGGCGGTGCGGGCGTCGTCGCGCTGCCGCCCGAGCTCGGCGAGTTCGGCCGGGGACGCGCCCGTCGCCGTGGCGGCGGCGAGCGCATCGTCCAGTTGTCCAGCCGTCCGTTCAGCGCGAACCTGCTGTGCCTCGAACGCGGTGTGCAGAACGGTGACGGACTTCTGGACGCTGAACGTGGCGTCCAAAAAGGCGACGTTCTTCCGCGCGGACTTGTTCGCCTCCAGCCGCAATTCCTCGCGGCGTTCACCCGTCGCGTCCGGTTCCTTGTCCAACGCGGCGGCGTACAACTCGTCCGCCGTTGGATAGTTCCGCCCGGTGTGGCCGAGAGTGGACGCCTCCGCCCACCGTGCTGGATCCTTGAACGCCTCGTCGCGTGGGTCGACGAACTGCTCGTAGACCGCCTGCATGTCCTGCTCGTCGACGAGCCCCGTGAGGCCGAGTTTCTCAGCGCCGCCGCCGTACCAGCGGCCCGGCGGCTCTCCCTCGGCGACCGCGTCGGTGTAGTAGTTCTCTCGGCCTTTCGCGACCTCCTCGGTGAGGTAAGAGACCGAGTATCCGTTCGACAACGTCAGCATCCCGGCCTCCTAACAAGATCGACACACGGGCTTTGAAGATCAACAACGGCGAGGGTGTTCCCGGGCGCCCGCCAGGGCGCACCGGCCCGACAGATCGTGATGCATAGGTGTGCGTTCCTTCTTTGGCTTGGTGAGTACTTGCTGGGTGACTTACTGATGGGTGTCTTGGCCTGACTTGATGGCTTACTGACTTGAAATGAGGTACTGGGTGACTTGCTGATCATGAGTTGGCCTTGGTGGCACTGAGATTCGTGATGACGTGAAGGTGGTGCGGCTGTTCCCGAAGTTCCTTGAGGACGGTTCCGGCGGTGCCTCGGGAAACCTCGGCCGTTTCGGAGAGCTGATCGACGGTCGGGAGACTGCCGTGGCGCGCCTGGTACTTCCGGGCCTCGTGCAATGCCCGGTCCCGCTTCGGCGACGACGGCGCCACCGCTGGACGCTCCGCCTTCAGCTCCTCCGCGCCACGCGACACGGACCGCTCCGGCTGAACAGAACCGGGTGCCGGGACTGGACGTTCAGACCGCTCCCCCGACACAGGCGCGTCCAACGGCTTCGGCTGGACAAGCCCGGATTGGACGGTCGGCGACTGAACGTCGGCGACCTCCGGACGGTCGGACTGGACGGGTTGCGCCTGAACAACGGTCGGCTGTGAGGTGGTCGCCGTCCGCGCGGTGTCCGTGCTCGGGGCCGGAGTCGGCATCGCGTCCGACGTGGTGGACGGCTTCCGGCTGGCGCGAAGCTCGCTGAGCATGAACAGCAGGTGCGCCACGATCGCCGCCGCGATCGCCGGCCACGCCCCCACCCAGAACCTCAGTAACTCCGGCGGCGGATTCCCCGCCGATTCCGGCGTGGCCGCGGTGAAGCCGCCGACGAAGTAGATCGCCTGCGCCAACCCGGACAGCCCGGCCGCGAGGATCACCACCGCCCACGCGTACCGGCGCCCCGCACCGGACAGCCGCGAGGTCGCCACGTACGCCACGATCGCCAGACCGTCGGTGATCACCGGGTAGGTCCACGCGATACTCGCCAGCACCCCGGACGCCACGACGACCTCGAACAGGCCGTGCGCGGTCGCGACCGCGGCGCAGATCGCCACCACCAGACCCGGCAGCCAGAACCCCGCCGTCGCCCACCGGCTTCCCTGCCCGCTCACTGGCCCCACCCCTCGGTGTCGTCGGCCGTCTGCTCGGCGGCGTCCTCGGCGTTCCAGCGGGCGCACCGCTCGGCACGCTCGGCGTCCTCGTCGGTGGGGTCGTGCTGCTGCACCGCGTCCTCGACTTCCTCGACCGCGCGCCCGCATTCGGCGACCCGGCCCACGAGCGGCGTGTTGGCAAGGCGTTGCCGTGCCGCAGGAACATCGACAGACCAGAAATCGCCGGTGTCGTGTTCCTGCTGGCTGCACGTGCCGCACTGGGACACGTCCTGCCCGCAGCTGGAAAGGTGCTCCTCGATCCCGTCCGCTTCCCGCACGAGGGCCCGGGCGTCCTCGACGGTCATGCCCTCAGCGGCGGCGGCCAGCTCGGCGCGGACGGACGCGCGGCGCTGCTCGATGTACTGCTCCTCTGCGTCCTCCTCCGACAAGTCACCGTCGGCGTCCTCGTGGAGAACCTGGTCGATCCGGGCGACCACGTCATCGGTGTCAGCGGCGACGTGACTGGTTTCGTCCTGTTCTACCACCGGCCACTCGCTCGCCTGGCCGTCGCCGGACGGGGCGATCGACTCCTGCGCGAGCGCCTCGTCGATGTCCGCGTCGAACGCGTTGAGCACGGTGAGGTAGGCGGCGCGGGCCGTGGGTTCGTCGACCCCGCCGTAGATGTCCTCCACGTCCAGCTCCCGGGCCATGGCGGCGGCGTCACGAGCGGTCAAGGCCGGGTTGTCCTCCTCGACACGGCTGTGCACGGCGACAAGATCGAGCGCGGTCCGCAGGTCCATCTCCGGCAAGTCCCCGCTCACGTTGCCGTCGCGAGCAGGAAGATTCCGCGCGATCCAGCCACCCGGTTCCGGGGCGTCGTCCTGCGCGGCATCGGACTCGGCGGCGACGGCGAACACCTGCCCCGGGCTCTGGGTGTCGCTGCACAGCTCGTGCCACTGACCGTCGACCTGAACGCGAGCGATCACCCCGTCGCCGGACGTGTCCCACTCCGTGGCCTCCACGATGTGGCCAGCCTTCCTGGCGTTGAGTTCCCAGGCTTCAACCGCCACGTCCTGCCAAGCCCCGTCCTCGCTGTACAGCACTCCAGGCGGTGACACGTTCGCCACAACCCCCGTCACACCCACACTGGCAACAGGCGTGGAAGAGCCCGAGGCGGATGCGGTCGGGTTGCTCTCCGTCGAAGCGGACGAGACCGCCTCGTCGACGGCGTCGGCCGCCGCGGTGTTGTCGGGTCCGTCGATGTCGGCGACGAATCGCTGGGCTTCCTCGATGTTCCATAGTGGGGTGTGGTGCCCGACGATGTCTGCGACCGCTGTGTTGTGCGCGGCCTTGTGCGTGGTGCCCGCGTCCCGTTCCCGGCGGTACACCACGATCGTGTCGGCGGCCACCTCGATCCCGTCCTCGCAGGAGTCAATCGCCTGCACTTCGGCGGCGTCATCGCTGAGGCCTTCGTCCTTCAGCCGCACGAAGCGGTTCACCGCTGCCGCGGCGATGCCGTAGTTGCGGCGTGCGTCCTCAGCGAAGTCCTGCGCGGTAGGCTCGTTCTCCCATCGCTCCGGCTGCTCCGCCGTGCCAAGTGCGTCGTCGCGTTCGGCGCGGGCGGTCTCGGCGAGGTCCACCTCCGAAGCAGTCGACTCGCCGTGGTCGTTCTCGTCGATCTCGTAGGAAATGTCGTCGTGGTGCAGCGGCACCATCTCGGTCGCTGGCACATCGACCCAGCCGTTCGCCCCGTTGCTGAGTTCCAACGGAACCGTGACTACACCATCGTGCTCGATTGCGTCGTCGTCGGCGACGTACACCTTGCCGTTCCATTCGAACCCGTCACCCGCACGCAGGAATCGTGCCGACAGCGAGTGCATAGCGACGGGTGGCTGCGATCCAGGCTCGACGTCTCCTCGCATCGGGGCGACGTCAGCACCGTTATCGGCCACAACTGCGTGTGCGTGATCCACAGTGCGTCCCTGGGCGGACCACGGTTCGAGCTGCCAGTTCTCGCGGGCGCCGTCCTCAGCGCGGCGTAGGGCGGTGACCATGTCGACGCCGTCCCTGAGTAGCGCCTGGTAGCGCTGTTCGACATCGGCCTCGTAGGTGGCTTCGTCGTTGCGCAGCCGGGCGGCGGCGGCCTCGGCCTGTGCGGAAGTTCCCGGTTCGTTGGTACCCACAGTGGACTCTTCTCCGGTGTCCTGGGCGGTTGCCTGTTCGGCGGCGGTGGTGGCGGCCAGCTCGGCGAGGTCGAGCGGTTCGTCTTCGGCGCCGCGGCGCGCGGTGTAGAGGTCGAGAGCGGCCTGAGCGACCGCGAGGCTGTCGCCCTCGAACATCCGCAGGGTTTCGGCGCGGGCGTCGGCCTCGCTGTTGGCCTCACACAGGACGTTCTTGAACAGGTCGATCGCTTCCTCACCAACGGTGTAGGCGCGATCGAAAGCCAGCTGCGCGGCCTCCTCGTCGACCGGGTCGGGCACGTCCGGCTCGAACAGGTCCTCTCCGACCTCGTCCGCGACGGTGCGGTCCGGGGGGATGGGGTCCTGGGCGGCGGTGTCGGCGGCGATCGCCCGCGCCTCGTCGGGCGTGTAGCCGACGGTGAGCAGCTGCTCGTAGTCGCTGACGGCCTTCGCGCCGATCGGCGACACCCGCTCCAGGCGGTGCGCGATCTCCTGCGGCGGAACGCCTTCCTGCTGCCAGGCCAGATACGAGCGCATCGTCGCGTCGGCGATCTCCCGCTGTCGCAACTGCTCCGTGGTCTCGCCAGGGTCATCAAGGACGTCGTGGGTCGCGGCCACGCGGGCCTGCTCGACCTGCTGGGCGATCTCCGCCTCTTCCCACGGCTCGTTGCCGACGGCCAGCTCGGCGGCCCGGGCGGCGTAGCCGTCGGCGGTTGCGGTGGCCTCGGCGGCTTCGCGTTCCAGCCGCGCCCGCACCACCGGGTCGGTGGCGCCGGCGGCGGCGGTGGAGCGCAGGAACGCGATATCGCGGTGCCGTTCCGCGGCCAGCCGGGTCGCGGCCTGGGTCAGCTGATCCATCCACTCGGTCATCGCCGACCACCCCCGTTGCGGCGGCGCGCGGCCTCGGCCGCACGGGCATCGGCGACGACCTCGGCGTCCGGTTCCGGCGCGGTCTCGGTGCGGGCCGTGCCCCACCAGGCGGCGATCGGCGCGAGCGCCGTCCCGGACGGGACACGCGGTCCGGGCAGGAACAGGGTGCCGCCGTCCTGGTGGTTCTCCAGCGAACAGTTCGCCGTCGCCGCCTTGATCCGCTTCACCACACCGGGCCGGTACCGGTCGTGCCAGTCCGCGGCGCGGGCCACGGTGGCGTCCCGGTCGACGTAGGCGGCGAGCCAGGAACGCATGAGGCTGACGAGTTCCTCGACCACATCCGGGTGCCACCACCAGCACTCCGGCAGCTCCGCGCCGTGGTAGCGCAGATACACCCGCGTCAGCCACAACGACAGCTCCGTGAGCACGGTCTGGGCCTCGTCGGCGCCGTCGGCGTCCTCGCCGTCTGCCAGGTCCAGCCACGACAGTGGCCGGGTCTTCGTCCCCGGTTCCTCGTCGGCGAGCTGCTCCACCAGGCCCTTGACGACCTTCGCCAGCTTCGTCAGCTGCTCCGGCAACGGCTCCACCAGCTCGTGCAGGGCTTCCACCTGCTGGGGCAGTGGCGTGACCGCCTCCATCGTCATGCGCAGGCCCTCGACCTCGCGGGCCAGACCGGCGACCGCGGCCGTGGTCGCGAACTCGGGCTCCTTCTTCTCGCTGGTGCTCATCGGGCACCGCCGCTCTCGACACCGGCGACCAGGTAGGCGTGCGCCATCCACGAGCGGGCCAGCTCCAGGTGCCGACGGGCGTCGACCGTGTCCCGAGCGTCGGCGGCGGCCAGCGCCGCGCGGATCGTGTGAGCGAGGACGTTGAGAACCACGTCGGCGGGCACGACCCGGCACTCCGGCCGCAACGCGCGGCCCAGGCCGAACAGCACGGCCGCGGGAACGGCGAAGTCATCCGGGCAGGAGATCATCGCGGCTTTGTGCAGGAACACCGCGTGGAGCGCGATCACGGCGTCTTCGTTGGTGTCGTACTTCGCGAACAGCGGCCGTAGCAGCTCGACCTCTTCGTCGATCATGGTGCGGCGACCAAGCGTCGACAGCTCGGAAACCTTGGCGATCATGTTCGCCGGGAGGTCAGCGAGGAATTTTTCGTACGTGGACGTCATCGGGAGATCACCTCAACGAGGTCGAAGCGGGCATGGAGTTCGGTCCAGGCGGCGTGGTGACGGCCGTCTGCGGTGTGCCACAGCCCGTCCTCGCCGGGGAACCACAGGTGCATCAGGTCGTCGCGGACCACCGGGTGGTCGGTCGGGGCGGGTTTGTCGGCGACGCCGGCGGCGAGCCACACGCGCGGGGCGGTGGGGGCGCTCATCAGAACGTCACCTCCGGGATCACCTCGGCGGCGGCCGACCAGTCGAGCGCGTCGGACTCGGTGCCCGGGCGGACCGTGTCGAAGGTGCGCGCCACGAGCTCGGCGAGGTCGTCGCGGCGGAATACCACCCAGCCGCACCCGCCCGGGCTGGACAGGCCGACAGTGATCAGGTCGCCGCGGGCGGTGACCCGGACGTCGCCGATCCCGGCCCGGCCATCGCGCAGCGCCTCGGCCAGCAGGTCCCGGCCGATCACCCAGTCCGCGCCGGGGAAACCGAACGTGATCCCGTACGGCTCCTCCGCGCGATAGCGGGCGTCCACCACGGCGGGGCCGGTCGCGAGCAACACGTGCAGCGCCGACTCGATGACAGTCATCGCACACCCCCACCCGCGACGGACGCCAGGCGGCGGCCGGTCTCGGAGACCACCCAGGCCACGAAGTCGTCCCGCACACCGGGGGCGACGTGGGCGTCGAGGAACCGGGTGATCTGCCCGGCCGTCTGGCCGTGCACGGTGCGCCACACGGTGATCTCCACCAGCACCGCCACCAGGCGGGCCGATTCCCCGGAGTGCTCGACGAACTCGCGGGTCAACTGCGCGATCACGGTCGTGATCCGGAACGTGTCGACCGGCATGAAGGGCTGGTTCGGGTTCATCGGGTCCGGCCCTCCCCACGCTCATCGGTGCCCGGAACCTCGCTGGCCCCGGCGATGTGCGCGTCGAGTTCGGCGTCCAGCGCCGCCAACGGGTCTGCGGCGCGGGCGCCGGCGGCGGGTTCCGGTTCGGTGTCCAGGCGCACGGCCTCGACCCGGACGGCCCCGGCCTCGTGCTCCGCCTGCGGCGGCACGACCGCCTCGACACGGGCACCACGGCGGTTCGCGGCCCAGTCCTGGGCACGCGTAACCCACGGCTCGACCCGGTCGGCGAGCATGTCGACGAACGCCCCGGCCTTGGTGAGCCACAGCTCGCGGCGCTCGTCCCACCGCATCAGCAGTTCGCTGTGGCGGGCGCGGCGCTCGATCGCCTTGACGTCGCGGCGCTTCCACGCCATCTGGAGCTTCCCGATCGCGACGGGCATCCCCCGCCGCACGATCACCGCGTGCAGCTCCGGGAGCTGCGAGATCTGCCCCGGCGTCAGCACCGGCACTCGCTGCGGCGTCCGGCCCGTGACGTGGCCGTCGTTGTCCTCGGTGGCGACCATCTCGTGCCGGTCGGAGGTCAGCAGCGAATACGCCTGGAGGTCGTCCGGGTCCTTCTGGTTGGCCAGGACCAGCAGGGTCGAGGAGTTCGTCAGGATCGCCGAGCACCCGGTGTCGCCCCACCGCTTCCGCAGCTGCGCGCGGGACTGGGCTCCGATGTGGATAGTGATGTTGCGGCCACCCATGTCCGAGGTCCAGTTGTCCAGTGGAACCGGGCAGATCAGCGCCGCCTCGTCCAGGACCATCGTCAGCGCGGGGTCGAGCCGCCCACCGGGCGATTCGGAGGCGATGCGTCGGGCCTCGCGGGCGATGTGCGCGGTCAGCGCCGCCACCAGCGGGGCCGTGTGGCCCTCTTCGGCGCCGAGCATGTAGACGGTGCCGCGCTGGTCGAGCAGGTCGGCGACGTCGAACGCGCCACCCGTGGCCGCGGCCCGCGCGGTCGGGTCGGTCAGCCACCCCAGCGCGGGCATGATCGTGGTCGTGATCGACGACCTCGTGCGGTCGTTCGTGGTCAGGAACTGCCGAGCGGTGGTCTCGAACGCCGGTTCCGGCGAACGGCGCAGCAAACGCAGCACCTCATCCGCCGCACCGTCCGGGTCCGCCACCCACGACTGCACATCCACCATGTCCAGCTCACCCAGGGCGGCGGCGTGCATCAGCGTCGCCAGCGCGCGGCGCGCCTGCGACACCCAGTGCTCCCGCTCGTCACTACCGCCGTCGGGCAGCAGATCGCTCGCGCGGTGCGTCGCGGTCACCGGGTTCGCGCACCCGGCCAGCGGGTCGAACGTGATCGTCGAGTCCAGCTTCCCCAACCCCGACGGGTTGAAGACGAACACCGGGCCGTGCTGCCGCTCGCGCAGCTGCGCGGTCAGCTCGATCAGGTCCGTCCGCGTGGAGGTGGCGATCACCGCGCCCGGGGCGTCGAGGATCCGGCACGCCAGCTCACCCGTCTTGCCCGACCGCGGCCCACCCAGCCGCAGCGTCACGTCCTCCACCGGCGACCAGATCCGCTGGAACCCCACCCGCGCCACCGCCGTGGCGTACTCGGTCACCGGCACCCGGCGGCGGGTCCACCACAACGCCCGCTTCAACCCCGGCTTCAGCACCTTCGCCTTCCGCCGCATCGCCGACTTCGACGCCACCCTCCAGATCTGCCACCGCGACGCCACACCACCATTCCGCCGCGAACGACGCGACCACTTCCCGATCAGCCCCGCCGAACCATTCCGGCCCCGCAGGCCCAGGAACGCCGCGACCGCCAGCACCGGGCCGCCCAGCAGCAGACCCCATGGCCACACCTCATAGCCCGGCGTCACCTCCGGAACCCAGCCCGCGAACCAGACCGACAAACCCGTCAGCCCGGCCGCGACCGTCACCAGGCGTGCCGCGTTCCCCTTCACCAGCTCCGCCAGACCGAACACGCCGGCCGCGACACCCGCGACCACGAACCACGGCCACACCACAGCGGCCTTCACATGCCAATCACTCAACAAATTGCCCAGCGCGATCAACACGACCGCCGTCAGAAGGGCCCCGAACGTGCGCATCAGGCCACACCCCCAGCTGCGGCTGCCTGGTCGCGCCAACGCGACGCCCATTCGGCGACGTCTACGCACTGGCCCACGGCCAGCACGTCGCTGATCAGGCGTTCGACGACGACGCGGGGCACGACATAGCGCCCGCCGATCTTGAGCCCCGGAAAGCTGCCGGAACGCAGATGGCGGTACATCGTCGACTGGTCGAGGCGGAACAGTCCCGCTGCCTCAGCGACGTTGTAGAAGGTCGGTTCGGTTCGAAGGTGTGCAGGTGACGACGGCTTTTCCGACGATCGACCTGCTTGAACTGCGTTGTCCACGTGAGTGCCTTCCCCTGGACCGAGCGGCCACTCCACCCGGTGTTTATACCCCCTAAACCTCGTGAGCCGCATGTTTGGCATCGCGTTGTTTAGGGGGGATAAACGGAAGAGTAGGCCCCTTCCGCGAGAGGTGTCAACCCCCTCTAAACTGACGGCCATGGCGGATGTGGATGACTTCGACGCTGTGCGCGGGGACAACGATCCGATTCGCCGCGCGCGCCGTGCGGCGGCGCTACAGACGCACTACCAGCAACGGGCCACCGAGTTGTCTCGCTTGCGGAAAGCCGCGATCGAAGAAGCGCACCGCGACCTGAACCTGAGCTACACCGAGATCGCGAAAGCGCTCGGCATCACGAAGGGTCGGATCACCCAAATCCGAGGCAGTGCGCCTGCTCCGGAGCGCGCGTTCTTTGGCGTGGGACCGGTGAGTGTCGGAGTTCCGCTCCGGCACGGCACCGACCACCGGATGCGGACGTACGTCGACGCTGCGGACATGACCGCTCAAGCGCAGGCCGAAGGCATCCTTGCAAGCCTCTCGCTGGCCGCGGAGACCTTCAATATCGAACCGGATCTGGAGACGCCGCCGGCAGGCGACACGATCGTCATCTGCGGCCCGCGCTCAGCTCCCGTCGGATCACGGCTCCTCGCTCGCGACAACCACCTCGGCTTCACGCGTGAGGACGAACGCTGGCGACTCGACGATCGCGACTCGGGCGAGCGCTACTTCTCACCTCGACTCGAAGAGCCTCCTCGCGACGAAGAGTTCGGCTACTTCGCGCGACACCGCGAGGAAGATCGCGTCGTGATCCACGTGGCGGGCATCACCGCGGTCGGCTCCAGCGGCGTGCTGCACTACCTGCAAACAAACGTGAGAGATCTGTTCACGAAGCAAGGTGACGTCTCGTTCAGCATGATCGTCAAGTGCAGCTTTTCAAGCGACACAACGGTTACGTCGAGCGAACTGGTCGCAGGCCCGTACAGGTGGTGACGCGTATGCGGACGGCTACAGCTCAAACGCCTCCCCCTTCGGAAAGTCAGGACCGGGTGCTGACAAACGAGCGCATGGTGCTTGTTCTCGACGGAGCCAGCGCCTTTGAACCCGTTGACGTGTCGACGGCGCTCTACGTTGACTACCTCGCAGCCGCGATTCAGGCCAACCTTGAGGAAGAGCACGACGTCGACCTGCGAACGGTCGTCGCCGACGCGATCCGAGACACCGCAAGCAGGCTCGGACTTCACCCAGGCAACTCGCCGTCCAGCACGATCAGCCTGCTCCGCGCCCGCGAAAGCCATATCGATCTACTCTGCTTAGGCGACAGTGCGATCTACTACGGCGCGGACAGTGATGAGGTCAACATGCTGACCGACGCTCGACTGTCCAAGCTCGGGATTCCCGAGCACAAGGCCTACCGCGAACGAGTGGCAGCGGGCCACGGCTACGACTCCCGGCACCGCGAGTTGCTCGCGGCATTGCAACGCGAGCAGCGGAAGCGGCGTAACCGAGCGGGCGGGTACTGGATAGCCGAGGCAGACCCGGATGCCGCCTTACACGCGGTTGTGAAGACCTTTCCACGGAAGGAAATCTCGTGGGCCGTGCTCGCGACCGACGGAGCTTACAGTCCAATGCTCCACTTAGGACTCGCGAACTGGGCACGTTTGGCACACGGAAGTGAAGCTGAGCTGGGGAACGTGCTTGACATCTGCGTTGCTTGGGAGAAACGAGACGACCCGAACGGCCGCGCACTCCCGCGAGCGAAGGTCAGCGACGACAAGGCATTGGCGGCAGTCGTTCTGTAAGCCCTAGTCGTCGGATGTGGACCGGGAGGGCCGAAGCTTCGGCATCGTGCTACCGATGGTTTCCGCTGCGGCTTTGTCGGCAGCTCCGACCCACGCCGCGTAGTGCCGAAGGGTGGTACTGCCATCCCCATGTCCGAGTCGACCGGCTACCGTCCGAAGGTCAACGCCGGCGGTAAGCAGCTGGGTCGCTGAATAGTGACGCAGTTCCTTGAGCTGCGTCTTAACGCCGAGCTTCGCGACGAGACGGCCATACCGGCGAGTTAGCGAACTGGGGTCCCGGGGCTTGCTGAAGTCGGGTTGCGCAGAGAAGACCCAAGTTCCACCACGCAGCGCGAGCCCCAGGCTCGACAGCTGCCGAATCGTGGCAGCTCTGAGCTGTTCAAGCAATCGCACGGTCTCAGGATCGAGCGAGACTCGTCTCCCCTGGTGAGTCTTGGTGTCCTTGAGGATCATCCCGTCCGGCCCTCGGACGTAGTTCTCATCGAGAGTCACGACCGCTGCATCGAGGTCGACGTCTTCCCACTGAAGCGCTGCGACCTCACCGCGGCGAGCACCGGTCACTGCGGACAGCCAGACATACGTCCCCCACTCAAGGCTGACCTCATGTGCAGCTTCGATGATCCGGGCCATCTCCTGACTCGACGGCGGGCGAGGTTGCGATTTCCGCTTGGTAGGCAAGCGAACACTCGGCGCCGGGTTGTATGGGATCCGCTTCCAACGCACCGCAGCACTCAGCGCTCCGCTAATGACCCCATGGATCGAACGAATCGAGGAGGCCGAGTAGGGCTTGCACACATGTGGCTGGCACTCGACCACTTCGCAGCCTGTCGATACGCAGTCGTGGTTAACCAACTCATCGGCAGTCGGTCGTCCAGCTCTCCGACGATGTTTCACCACGACTCGGCACTCGTGCTTTCCGTCGACTCGATGCTCGACGAACGGCTTCCCGTCGCAACGCTGTCGACAGCGCCGCAGGTCCGCGTAGAACTTCTCCAGACGCTCAGGCGCGTCTCGCATGAGCAGAACCAACGGAAGGTCGCCGAGCACAGGACGAATGTGATCCCGGATCATCCACTCGTAGTTCATGCGGGTCGTGGGATCGATCTCCGCCTGCGGAAGCCACTGATCAAGAAGTGCGCCAAAGGTCGACCTTGTCCGGGCGACCTTCAAGGAGTCCGCTTCATGCTGGAGCCGCGTCCGGACTTTCTCGGCTTCCTTCAGCGCAGCACGCTCGGACCGCTCGTTTCCCGGCTTCTCGATCGACACCGATTCCGTGAGAACGATCCGCTCCCCCGTCGCAGGGTCTTTCCCTGCGGACACTCGCACCTGGAATGAGTCACGATGGCGCCGAATGCTGCCGCGCTGTCGCCCACCCTCGATCGAACCCGTGGTCACCACGCATCTCAAGCTAGCAGGGCCGGTGGACCAAACCGTGGACCAAGATCCACTTCGCGACAGTTCGAGAGAACTTCCCGGAACTAAAATACGCTGGTCAGACAAATATTTGATCTTGAGCCGCCAAGGGGGCTCGAACCCCTGACCTTCTGTTTACAAGACAGATGCTCTACCAGCTGAGCTATAGCGGCCGTGCCCAGGGCAGCCCGGGCACGGCCAGTATATCGGCGCCCGTTCAGCCGTCCGCAGGGCGCACCCAGGGCTCTCCGGCGACGGTCCGGAAGGCGTGCGCGAACGTCACGGCGGTCGCCGGGTCGCGGCGGTCGGCGACGTAGTACCAGTTCATCCGGACGGCTTCCGGGGTCACTTCGAGGACGCAGGGGCCGTGCGAGTCGAGCTCGACGAAGCGCACGTGCGGGTTCAGCGCGCGGATCGCGGCCTCCACCTTCAGCGAGCCGGTCCGCGGCGGGACGCCGAGCTGCTCGTCGATGTTGTCCGAGGTGACCGACGGGCAGACGAACTCCACGGCGACGCTCGTCCCGTCCCTCGGCACGTCGTTCGCCCACGACGAGTGGACGTCGCCGGTCAGGAACACCGTGTTGCCGCGACCCTGCGCGGCGATGGTGTCGAGGACCCGGCGACGGTCGGCGGTGTAGCCGTCCCACTGGTCGGTGTTCACCGTGGTCGGCTGGCCGTCGAGCAGGTCGTCGAGCGCGAGCCGTTCGCGGGTGGGCAGCGCGGGGATCTTGATCGGCGTGACCATCACCGAGTTCCCGATCAGGTTCCAGGACGCGGTACCGCGCGCGAGGCCGTCCAGGAACCACCGCCGTTGCTCGGCGCCGAGGATGGTGCCCTCCACCGAAGCCGGGCCGGGCTGCCGGGTCCGGTACGTCCGCAGGTCCAGCATGGTGAGGTCGGCCAGCCTCCCGAACTTCAGCCGCCGGTACAGCCGGTCGCCGCGGTGCCGCACCGGCATCCATTCGAAGTACGCCTGGTGCGCGGCCCGCACCCGGTCGTGCCAGCGTCCCTCGGTCGCCGGATCGTGTGACGGCGACCCGCCGGACCAAGCGTTGTCGGCGGCCTCGTGGTCGTCCCAGGTCGCGACCATCGGGTGACGGGCGTGGAGCCGTCGGAGGTGTTCGTCGGTCTTGTACATCGCGTGGCGTTGCCGGTAGTCGCCCAGGGTGATCAACTCGTTGGGCGGTACCGAAGGCCGGAGATCACCCGCAGGGTTGGGATTCCCTTCGTAGAGGTAGTCACCCAGGTGAATGAAGGCGTCCAGATCGTCGCGGTCGGCCAGGTAGCCGTAGGGGGCGAAGTGACCGACAGCCCAGTTGGCGCACGAGACCACGCCGAACCTCAGGCTCGCGAGGTCCTCGTCGTGCGAAGGCGCGGTGCGTGTCCGCCCGGACGGCGAGACCTTCCCCTGAGCGGTGAAGCGGTACCAATACTCCGTCGACGCGCACAGCCCGCCCGCCGTCACCTTCACCGTATGGTCGCGTTCCGGCCCCGTCCGGACGTGACCGCGAGCGACGACGCGCGCGAATCCGGCGTCTTCGGCCACCTCCCACCGGACGTCCGCCGCCGCCCCTTTTCCGGATCCCGGAACCGCCTCCGGCGAAGGCGTGACACGGGTCCAGAGAAGGACCGAATCGGGCATCGGATCGCCCGACGCCACCCCGTGCGAGAAAACCGGGGCCTCCGCCCCGATAGATGCACCCGAAAGGGTGAATGTCGCCGCTGTTCCGGCGGCGGTGACCCCGGCCGCGCGAAGAACGGATCGCCTGCTCACGGAGGACGCCATGGCATGCAGTGTGCCGCAAACCGGCGCGCCCGCGACGATCTTCCTCCGACGTGGTGGACGCCACTTCGGGTTTCCTGCAACGGTCGAGGCACCGGCCCCGATGCTCCTCGGGAAAGTCCCTCGAACCAGAGTGAGGAGGTGGATCGATCATGAAGATCAACGAGCACACCAAGGGAGCCCAGCGCGGCGAACGCGGTGCCGAAAAGAACCAGGACGAAACACCCGAACGTGGCGAATGGCTGCTGGAAGCGCCGCGCCAGCGTGACGGAGAGCGATCGATCCCCCAGGCTCGCTCGCACCGGCCGAATCTGCTGCGCCGCCGCGCCTGGCAGATCCTCGAGGCGCCGACGGCGGAGCAGCCCGCCGTCGAGGCCGACGAGGCGATGGGCCCGAAGCCGCCCGACGACTCGACGGTCAACTTCGTCCTGGACCTCGCCCTGCGTATCGGCGAGGTCCAGATGTCGAGTGGCGCCGGCGCCTCCGACGTCACGGCGACGATCATCGCGCTGACCTCCGCGCTCGGCCTCCCGCACTGCGAGGTCGACGTGATCTTCACGTCGATCACGGTGACCTGCCACCGCGGCACCGACATGGCCCCGGTCACGGCGCTGCGCGTGGTCCGCTCGCGCAGCCTCGACTACACGCGGCTCACCCAGACCGAGACGCTGGTCCGCCGGATCGTCCGCGGCAACATCGGCGCCGAAGAGGCCCAGCAGGAACTCCAACGGATCACCACCGCGCCACACCCGTACCCCCGCTGGGTGGCCACGGCCGCCTGGGGCGGGCTGGCCGCGTTCATCACCCTGATCCTCGGCGGCAGCATCGACGTCGCCCTGGTCGCCCTGGTGATCAGCGCGGTCATCGACCGCCTCGGCCGCTTCCTCAACCGCTTCGCGCTGCCGTTCTTCTTCCAGCAGGTGATCGGCGGCCTGGTCGCGACCCTGTCCGCGATGGCCATAGTCAGCAGCAACCTGCTCACCACGGACAAACCCACGCTGGTCGTCGCGGCGGCCGTCACCGTGCTGCTGTCCGGTCTCTCCACGGTTTCCGCCGTGCAGGACGCCATCACCGGCTATTACGTCACGGCGGCCGGGCGCACGATGGAAACCGCGCTGATGAGTGCCGGGCTGATCGCGGGCGTGGTGCTCGCGCTGAAGATCGCGGTGCTGCTCGGTCTCCCGCTGACGCCGCTGCCCGAGGTCGTCTCGTCGACGCCGCAGGACCTGCCGATCATCATCCTCGGCAGCGTCGGCGCGTCGGCCTGCTTCGCGCTGGCCTCCTACTCGACGCTGCGCGCGATGATCGTCGCGGGAGCGGCGGGCGCCATCGGCGGCGCGGTCTACGGCGCCTTGATGCTGACCGACTTCCAGGCCGTCAGTTCGTCCGCCGTCGCCGCCACGCTGGTCGGTTTCTGCGGCGGCGTGCTGGCCAGGCGGCTCAAGGTGACGCCCCTCGTGGTGGCTGTGTCCGGCATCACGCCCCTTCTCCCCGGCCTCTCCACCTATCGTGGTCTATACCAATTGGGCGTCGAGCCCGGCGGGAACATCTCGACGCTGATGACCGCGGTCGCGATCGGGCTTGCCCTGGCAGCGGGTGTGGTACTCGGCGAATACCTGGCGCAGCCGGTGCGCACGGGGCTCGGCAGGCTCGAACGCAAGTTCGCCGGGCCGAGGATGGCGGGCCCGATGGAACCCGCCGAACGACGCTTGGAGTGATCGCTCGGCGACCGGCCGCGGCCTCCTCGCGCGATAGGGTTTCCGCCTAGGGCAGCGACCCGCGAACCGAGGGAGCGGCTGGTGGACGAAGTGATTGCCGAGACGAGCAGAACGGCCTCCGCGGATTTCGTGGTGGTGGCGAACCGGCTCCCGGTGGACCTCGAACGGACCGCCGACGGAAGCAGGCGCTGGACGGCGAGCCCTGGCGGGCTGGTGTCCGCGCTCGAACCTTTCCTGCGGTCACGCAAGGGAGCCTGGGTCGGGTGGCCGGGTGTGCCCGACGTCGACGTCGAGGAGTTCGACGACGACGGCCTGGTCCTGCACCCGGTCTCCCTGACGTCGGACGACGTCCGTGACTACTACGAGGGCTTCTCCAACGCGACGCTCTGGCCGCTATACCACGACGTGGTGGCACGGCCGGTGTTCGACCGGAGCTGGTGGGAGTCCTACGTCCGGGTGAACCGGCGTTTCGCCGAGGCGAGCGCCAAGGTCGCCGCCGAGGGCGCGACCGTGTGGATCCAGGACTACCAGCTGCAGCTGGTCCCGGCGATGCTCCGCGAACTGCGTCCCGACCTCCGGATCGGGTTCTTCCTGCACATCCCGTTTCCCCCGGTCGAGTTGTTCATGCAGATGCCGTGGCGGACCGAGATCGTCCGCGGCCTGGTCGGGGCCGACCTCGTCGGGTTCCACCGGCCGGGTGGCGCGCAGAACTTCCTCTGGCTGGCGCGGCAGCTGGCAGGCCTCGAGTCCAGCCGCGGCGCGGTCGGCATCCGCACCCGCCCCGGCCTGATGCAGGTCGGCGACCGCACGGTGCGGGTCGGCGCGTTCCCGATCTCCATCGACGCCATCGGCCTCGACAGACTCGCCAAGACCAAGGGCGTCGCCGAACGCGCCGCCCAGCTGCGGCGCGACCTGGGCAATCCGAAGAAGGTCCTGCTCGGCGTCGACCGGCTCGACTACACCAAGGGCATCGACCTGCGGTTGCAGGCGCTGCACGAGTTGCTGCACGAAGGCCGCGTCCGCCCGGAGGACGTCACGTTCGTCCAGCTGGCCACCCCGAGCCGTGAGCGCGTCGAGCACTACCAGCGGATGCGCGGCGACATCGAGCAGATGGTCGGGCGGATCAACGGGGAATTCGCCCGCGTGGGTCACCCGGTCGTGCATTATCTGCACCAGTCCGTGAACCGGACTGAGCTGGCCGCGTTCTTCTCCGCGGCCGACGTCATGGTGGTCACTCCCCTGCGTGACGGGATGAACCTCGTCTGCAAGGAGTACGTCGCCTGCCGCCACGACCTGGGCGGCGCGCTCGTGCTTTCGGAGTTCGCCGGCGCCGCGGCGGAGCTCACCAGCGCGCTCCTGGTCAACCCGCATGACCTGGACGGGGTGAAGAACGCCTTGGAGACTGCCATTACGCTCGACCCCGCAGAGGGACGCCGCCGTATGCGCGCCATGCGTCGACAGGTCCTCACGCATGACGTCGACCGCTGGGCGCGCTCGTTCCTCCAAGCGCTCGGTGCCGAACCGGCCGACTGATTCCCCCAACCCCCGCTACGTTCCCGAGGAGAAATCGTTGACCGCCGAGGCACTGCCCGCCGAGCTGCGGCGCGCGATCGTCCAGGTCGCGCGCACCCCGCGGTTGCTGGTCGCCTGCGACTACGACGGCACGCTGGCTCCGATCACGGCCAATCCGGACGAAGCCCGGCCGCTGCCCGAATCGGTAGGCGCGCTCAGGTCGCTGGCCGGCCTGCACGAGACGACCACCGCCGTCATCTCCGGCCGCGCGCTGCGTGATCTCGCCACCCTGTCCCGTCTCCCGGCCGAGGTGAACCTGGTCGGCAGCCACGGGTCCGAATTCGACATCGGCTTCATCCACGCGCTCGACGATAAGGCCCGCGAGCTGCACAGACGGCTCGAAGCCGAGCTCGAGAACCTGGTGCTCGACGTGCCGGGCGTCTCGCTCGAGGTCAAGCCCGCGAGCATCGCGGTGCACGTACGCCGCGCCGAGCACGAGGCGGGCCGCCGGGTCCTGCGCGACGTCCACGATGGACCCGCGCGGTGGGAGGGCGTGTCCACGACCGACGGCAAGGAGGTCGTCGAGCTCGCGGTCGTCCAGACGGACAAGGGCCGCGCGCTGGACACCCTGCGCCACCAGGTCGGCGCGACGGCCGCGGTCTTCCTCGGCGACGACGTCACCGACGAGAAGGCGTTCGCCCGGATCTCCGGCCCGGACCTCGGCGTGAAGGTCGGCGACGGCGAAAGCCTCGCGCAGTACCGGGTCCCGGACACCGTCGACGTCGCGATGGTGCTCGCCTTCCTCCTCGAAGAGCGGCGTAACTGGCTGTACGGCGAGCAGGCGCCGCCGATCGAGCGGCTTTCCATGCTGGCCAACGAACGTTCGGTCGCGCTGGTCACGCCGGACGCCCGGCTGACCTGGCTGTGCCACCCCGGGCCCGACGCGCCCGCGATCTTCGCGGACCTGCTCGGCGGGGCCGGCGCCGGACACTTCTCGATCAAGCCGCACCGCAACGGCCTGCCGCTCGGGCAGCGCTACCTGCCGAACACGATGACGGTCGAGACCCGCTGGTCGCGGCTGCTCGTCACCGACTACCTCGAGCCGGAGAGCCCCGCGCACCGTACGGATCTCGTCCGGGTGATCTCGGGTGAGGCGGCGGCGGAGATCGTGTTCGCGCCGCGGCCCGAATTCGGTGGTGTGCCGGTGAAGCTGGTCGCCCAGGGCGATGGGATCCTGGTGCAGGGCACCTCGGAACCGTTCGCGCTGCGCTCGCCGGGCGTGGAGTGGGAGATCACCTCCGACGGCATGAACGACACCGCGACGGCGCTCGTCACCCCGACCTCGGACAATCCGGTGGTACTCGAACTCCGTTGCGGCACCTCGGACCTCGGCGCGCACGAACTGTCCGAAGCGGATCGCCGGGCCCGTGCGGGCGAGTACTGGAGCACCTGGGCGCGGACGCTCAAACTGCCCAGCGTCCAGACCGACCTCGTCGGCCGCTCGGCGCTCACGCTGCGCGGGCTGGTGAACACCGACACCGGCGGCGTGCTCGCGGCGGCGACGTCCTCGCTGCCGGAGGAGATCGGCGGCGTCCGGAACTGGGACTACCGCTATTGCTGGATCCGTGACGCGGCCATGACCGTGCGCGAACTGGTCCACCTCGGCTCGATCGAAGAGGCGGAAGGCTACCTCCGCTGGCTGCACGGCGTACTGTCCACTTTGGCCGGTCCGGAACGGTTGCACCCGCTGTACACGTTGGCGGGCAGCGTGATCGGCGCCGAAGCGGTCATCGAGTCGCTGCCCGGGTACGCCGGTTCGCGGCCGGTCCGCGTCGGCAACCTGGCGAACCACCAGGTCCAGCTGGACGTGTTCGGCCCGGTCGTCGAACTCGTGCAGACGTTGGCGGCGGCGCGCGGCGAACTCCGCGACGAGGACTGGCAGATGGTGCGCGCGATGGCCGAGGCCGTCACGCGGCGCTGGAACGAGCCGGACCACGGTATCTGGGAGGAGCGGCACGTTCCGCGCCACCGGGTGTACTCGCGGGTGATGTGCTGGGTGACCATCGACAGGGCGATCAAACTGGGCGAGGTCTACGGCCGCGAGGTTCCGGGCGCGTGGCCTTCGCTGCGGGACGAGATCGCCGCGGACGTCCTGGAGAAGGGCTGGAACGAAGAGGTCCAGGCCTTCACGACCGCTTACGACGGAACGGATCTCGACGCCGCGTCGCTGTTCGTCGGGCTGACCGGGCTGATCGATCCGGCCGACCCGCGGTTCCAGTCCACGGTGACCGCGATCGAGGCGGAACTGCGCAGCGGGTCCACTGTGTACCGTTACCGCCGCGACGACGGCCTTCCCGGCGGCGAGGGCGGCTTCCACATCTGCGCGGCCTGGCTCATCGAGGCGTACCTGCTCACGGGGCGGCGCACCGAGGCCGAGGAACTGTTCACGCAGATCGTCGACGCCGCGGGCCCGACCGGGCTGCTGCCCGAGCAGTTCGACCCGATCGCGGAGCGCTCGCTGGGCAACCACCCGCAGGCGTACTCGCACATCGGGCTGATCCGCTGCGCGAACCTGCTTTCCCAGTAACCCGCGCTTCACGTATCAGGAAAGGGTCGTTCAGGACGTTTTTCGTCTTGAACGACCCTTTCCTGACGTGCCGGGTGCGGGAATGGTCGGGGTGGGCCGCTACGGTGGGCGTCGTGCTGGCCGAGATGCGCATCCAGGGCCTCGGAGTCATCGAGGACGCCCTGCTGGAACTGCACGCGGGCTTCACCGTCGTCACCGGTGAGACGGGTGCGGGCAAGACCATGGTCGTCAGCGGGTTGCACCTGCTCTCCGGCGGCCGAGCCGAAGTGTCCAAGGTGCGGACGGGAATGCTGAAGGCCTTCGTGGAAGGCCGCTTCGAGCTGGGCGGTGCCGAGGGCGCCACCCGGATCGTCACCGACGCCGGGGCGGAGGTCGACGAGGACGGCAGTGTCATCGCGCTGCGCGCGGTCTCGGTCGACGGCCGGTCCCGTGCCCACCTCGGCGGCCGTTCGGTGCCGGTCGGGGTACTGGCCGATCTGTCCGAGCAGCTGATCGCCGTCCACGGGCAGAACGATCAGCTGCGGCTGCTCCGGCCCGCCGAGCAGCGCGCGGTGATCGACCGGTTCGCCGGTGAGGCCGTCACCGAACCGCTCGAGCGGTATCGCGCCGTCCGGGACGAGTGGCTCGCCGTCGTCGCCGAACTGACCGAGCGTTCCACCCGCTCCCGCGAGATGGCGCAGCAGGCCGACCTGTTGCGCCACGGCCTCGCCGAGATCGACGCCGTCGCGCCGGAACCGGGCGAGGACACGGAACTCACCGAGCAGATCAAGCGGCTCGCCGCGGTCGACGAACTGAGGGCGGCGGCCAGCGCGGCGCACGCCGCCGTCGCCGGTTCGGCGGACGGGGATCCGGACGCGCCCGGCGCCCTGGGGCTGATCGGGGAGGCGAGCCGCCATCTGACCGGTTCCGAAGACGCCGTGCTGCGTGAACTCGGGCCCCGGTTGGACGAGGCGTCGGTGCTGCTGTCCGAAGTGGGCGCCGAGCTGGGCAGCTACCTCGAAACGCTCGACGCCGACCC